>NZ_CAXSVO010000027.1:0-52301 GCF_964240875.1 Ruminococcus sp. 5_1_39BFAA
GCAAAGCCCTTTAAATGGACTTATAAAGGTATACCTTTGACGGTTTGATATTGCTTAATTATTAATGCAATGCTGTAGTAGTAACATTTGCTGACGCTGCCAGCATAGAAGCTGCAAGTAATAAGCTGAGTGCTTTCTTATTTTTCATAATTTTCAACCTTTCTCTTTCTGTATTTTTTATCAAAAACAAATCCGTCACCAGCGGCTCGAAATCTCTTCCTGCCCTCCCATCTCTATACATTAACGCATACTCGCACATGACACAAAAAAAGCACCATCTGCTTACACGCAAATGATGCTACCGTTTTTTGCATCAGAGCACACTTCCCTCTTCTCCTGCGTTACCATGAACCGTGGCTGCAAAAGTACAATAAGCAGGTCTTCTGGCTCACGCGGCAGTATAATGCGTCCCTTCCCACTACAGTGAGACACATTTGCCTTATTTGCGCTTACAGCGGCGGCACCGCACAGGATTTTCACCTGTTTCCCTTTTCATCGGTTCCAAAAACCGACACTTATTGCGTTGTCATTATAGCATATCTATATTAAAAAAACAACAAAAATGACAGGGTACAGAGAAACAACTTCCTGCTTCACAAAACCGAAAAACTCAATGCAAAGCATCTCCTGATTCCCTTAACAGTGCATCGTAAGCAGCCGGGTCGTTCACATTGGCAAAACAGATATCCGGCGCTTCGCTGGCATACGTTTCGTATCCCACTCTGCGTAGAAACGCAAACACAGAGCCTTTCCGCAGCGTGATCTCCTCTGCCATGGCATCCGCCAGCTCTGTCCGGTAAACACCTAGTAGCGGCTCTTCCTTTTCTCCATGCTGCAGGATCACAGCCGGAGCACTGGACGCAAGCGCTTTCCCGATCAGTTCTTTTAAAACCTCTTCCGGGATCATAGGCACATCCACCCCCAGAACAAGGCACTGTCCGTTTTTGGCCGCACGGAAACAAGCTTCCAAACCTCCAAGGGGGCCTTTGCCTAAGATGCGGTCCTCTACAATAGGCGCACTGCATGTTTTTCCGCGGTAACCGGAAACAAGGATATCTTCGATGCCAAGTGAGCGCCCCTTCTCAATCTGTAATTCAAGAAACGTCTTTCCGTGTATCATCAGGTCTGATTTATCCTTTCCCATGCGGCTGCTGGCTCCGCCTGCCAGAACTACCATGGATAAGCTCTCCCTCCTCATGCTTTTATTTTCTGGCACAATTGGTCGCCTCTCCCGTCAGGATCTCAAGGCCGTGGCGCAGCGCAGGCACGATATATTCCAGGCTCTCCCGCACTGCCTTTGGGCTTCCGGGAAGATTTACGATCAGTGTGGATTTTCTGATCCCTGCTGCAGCACGGCTTAACATTGCCCGGGGCGTAATGGTCATACTGTAAGCCCGCATTGCCTCCGGGATACCTGGTACGGCACGCTCTGTCACATCTGCTGTCGCCTCGGGCATACAGTCTCTGGGCGAAAATCCCGTTCCTCCCGTGGTGACGATCAGCTCCGCCATACCTTCATCTGCGATCCTTGCCATCTCCTTTGCCAGCATCTCCCGTTCATCCGGCAGTAAGACCGTATGGACTACCTCATAGCCATTTGCCTCCAGAATCTCCTTTATCACCGGACCGCTTAAATCCTCCCGCTTTCCTTCATATCCTGAATCGCTTGACGTAATAATCGCTGCTCTCATCTTCTTTTCCTTTCTTTCCAAACATTACCCTATCCGCCTATCTGGGACATGGCACGCACTTCATCCTGCTCTGTCTGCGCCTCATAAAAATTGTGGCTCACAGGCTTTTCCCAGATCACCGATCTGATTGCCTCTGTCAGTTCCCCGTCCGTGCAGCCTCCCCGCAGAAGCGCCCGAAGGTCGGTTCCCTCCTGAAACTGCAGACAGCCCTTCAGATACCCCTCGGCGGTGAGCCGGACACGGTTGCACTGGCTGCAGAATTTGTGGGTCACTGCACTGATAAACCCGATTTTTCCCTGAAAGCCTTCTATTTTATAATAATGGCATGGCCCGTTTCCAAAACGCTCTTCGATCAGCGTCATGGGACCATAGGCTTCTTCCAGGATTGCTTTAATGGATTCCTCATCCTGAAACGGAAATTTTTTCCCGTATCCGATGGGCATCATCTCAATAAAACGAACATGCAGCGGATACTTTTTTGCAAGACCCGCCATTGCCACAAAATTTTCTTTTTTCTTTACTGCCGGAACACAATTCAGCTTTACGGAAAGACCTGGACAGGCAAGAGCTGCCTCAAGCCCCTCCAGAACCTTATCCAGGCTGTCTCTTCTTGTGATCTGTCGAAACAGTTCCGGGTCCAGGGTATCCAGGCTGATGTTGATCGCGTCAATCCCCGCCTCTGTCAACGCCCCAAGCTGTTCACTCAGAAGTATCCCATTGGTAGTCAGGGTCACCTTTTCGATTCCCGGGATGGCTTTGAGCTGCCCCGCAAGCCAGGCGCAGTCTTTGCGCGCCAGCGGCTCCCCGCCTGTCAGTTTTATTTTTCGTACGCCAAGCTCTGCCGCACACTGGCTGATACGCAGGATTTCATCATACGTCAGGATCTCCGCGTGCGGAATCTGGTGGATCCCTTCCTCCGGCATACAGTACACGCATCTCAGATTGCAGCGGTCGGTCAGTGAGATGCGCAGATAATCGATCGTTCTGCCATATTTATCTAACATTTTATTATTTCGGGTTCACATAGTGCCCGCTTTTCCCCCAGTTTTTTCCGCATTTATCATAATGCCTGCGCTTCGTTTTCTTCCATGATAGTTATTTCATCACCCTCGGATATGATACCTCCATGGAGCACCCGGGTAAAAATTCCTTCCCGCGGCATAATGCAGTCGCCCATGATCTTAAAAATCTCACATCCGCTGTGGCATTGCTTTCCAATCTGTGTCACTTCCAGCACCACATCGTTACAGCAAAGCTTCGTTCCTATCGGAAGCGCCTTCAGATCAAATCCCTGAACGATCAGGTTTTCTCCAAATGCCCCCTCCTCCACAGGAGCGCCCTTTGCCTTAAAATCTTCAATTTTTTCATAAGATAATAAACTGACCTGGCGATGCCACTTGCCCGCATGAGCATCATTTTCCAGGCCGAAATCCTCTATAACCTTCGCAGAATGAACGTTCACCTTCTGCGTTCCTTTTTTCTCACTGATATTTACAGCCATGATCTTTCCCATAGTAATCCTCCCGTTACTCTTCACTGAAGATATTCCGCTTTTTCCCCGGCAACGATAATTGACAGTTACTATTATATCATATACAATAACAAAAAACACTGTATTTTATTGGAGGAAAACGTGTATATTAATGAACAGTATCATGACCTTCCATTATTAAAAAATGTAGAACATGAATATATCGGACGTGATGGAGAAGTTTATAAAGAGACTGAACCGGTGCTCGCTGAGCATCTGGTTGATGTGTATGTGAATGAGAAGCTTACAATGAAGCTGGTCTGTATTCCTGAATATCTGACCGAGCTTGTGCTCGGACGCCTGCTTACCGAAGGCATCATCCGTACCGCTGACGAGGTTGGACAGATATATGTATGTGAATTTGGTAAACGTGTCAGAGTTATGCTGAAAAATTCCGCCGCGCATGATACCTGCCCTCATGACAGTGCGCCAAAGGCTGATCCCGGTAATTATGTGGAGCCTACGCTTTCCTGCTGCACCGGAAATCATATTTTAAACGACTATTTCCTGACATATGCGGATATTCGTCCTGTCACACCGATTTCCTGGAAAACCTCCTGGATCTTTGACCTGGCAGATCTTTTTTCCAAGGGAATGCCCCTGCACAGCCAGACCTGGGCAACCCATAGTTGTTTCCTGGCATGTGAGGGCAAACTGCTTTTCCAGTGCGAGGACATCGGACGGCATAATGCTCTGGACAAGGCGATCGGCTATGCGCTCCGCAACCATATCGACCTGACAAAATGCGTTGTATATTCCAGCGGACGTATCCCTACGGATATGGCGATGAAGGCGATCCGCGCCGGAATTCCCATTCTTGCCAGCAAAGCATCACCCTCTGCCGAGGCAGTAGAGCTTGCAAAGGCATACCGCCTCACACTGATCTGTGCTGCCAGGCGAGACCGGATGAAGCAGTTTTGCGGTCCTGCTCCTGCTGATACATAATGCGCTTAGCCCGATCTATCTCAACAGCATAATATCATGAGGCTGAACCTGCACCCACACTTCCTGTGCCGGGTGCTCTTTTTTGCAGAATTCCTCCCAGCACTCCTTCGAGACTTCCATCCGTATCTGCCCGTTATGCTGTTCCGTAAGCTCTGCTTCACTGCTGTATGCTGCTTCTATGGGACGAAGCATGATCACAATGGAAAACACATCCTCCACAATTTTCAGGATACTGCAGCAAAAGGTATTTTTTTGTCCTGCCGCCTCTTCTGCCGCAACCGGATAAATATAGTGACTGCGGACTCCAATACAGGAAAAGCCTTCTGGCACTGCTCCCTCACTTTCAAGAGACACACCCCAGTCATCCGCAAATATTTCATGCTCTCCCTTTGCATGTGCCCGGGAAAAATTCTTACAGCCCGACAAATGCGCCGCTGCCCGCGTTTCCGGAACCTCAAAGAGCTGCTTCACCGGAATGACCGGACTGGATTTTCCCTGATCCATTACGCATACCCTGTCACAGATACGGTAAATCTCCGCACGGTTATGGGATACAAACAAAGTGTTTCCGCCAAATTCCTTTAGCACCTCTGAAAGCTCCAACTCCAGATTCCAGCGCAGAAACTCATCGAGAGCCGAGAACGGCTCGTCCAGCATCAGCATGCGCGGCTTTGACAAAAGGATCCTGGCAAGGGCAACCCGCTGCTGCTGTCCGCCTGAAAGCTGGGATGGCTTATGCTTCTCAAGACCTGTCAGGTAAAATTTGCGTATCATCTGCTCCACCAAAGCCTTCGCTTTCTTTTTATCCTTCTCGTACGCTTTCAGACCCATCATCAGATTCTGCTGCACTGTCATATTTGGAAAAAGCGCATAGTTCTGGAACAAAAGTCCCACATGGCGCTCCTGGGGCTTTAAATTAATTTTTTTATCAGAATCAAAGAATACGATTCCATCCAGCTCGATCCGGCCTTCATCCGGCTTTTCAATCCCTGCAATGCAGCGCAGCGTCATGCTTTTTCCACAGCCGGACGCGCCCAGGATTCCCATCACGCCACTATCCGCCTCAAATTTTGTCTGAAGGGTGAAGCCTCCGAAGTCTTTTTTTATGTCCACATACAATGCCATTTTACTTCCTCCCAGCCGCCGTGCCTGTGGGCTTTTTTTCGGTTTTGCCTTTCTTTTCCAAAAGGTTGACTGCCAGCAGCACCACAGCGGAAATTGTAACGTTGATCATGACCCACCGAAACGCCATTCCATCATCATTGGTGCGCCAGAGCTGGTAAACGGTTGTGGATATGGTCGCCGTCCTGCCGGGCGTGTATCCGGCGATCATGCTGGTCGCCCCGTATTCTCCCAATGCTCTTGCAAATGCAAGCACCGTACCTGCCATAATGCCCTGCCTGCAGGCCGGCATACGGATACGCCAGAAGATAAAGGTGTTGGACAGCCCCAGCGTTTTCCCGGAAAACGCCAGTGTCTCGTCAAAGCTCTCAAAAGCCCCCCGCGTCGTACGGTACATAAGGGGAAAGGCTACCACCACAGCGGCAAAAATCCCGGAATACCACGTCATTACCAGCTTTGTGTGAAATGTTTCCAGAAACCAGCTCCCAAACGGGCGGTTCGGTCCCATCAGCACAAGAAGAAAATATCCCACCACTGTGGGGGGCAGCACTAACGGAAGGGTCAGTATCACATCCAGTACACCCTTCAGTATGGGGGGCAGTTTTGCAATGTAATATGCAGCGAATACGCCTGTAAAAAATACGATCACACTGGATATCAGCGCGATTCTAAGTGAATTATATAGAGGAAACCAATCCATAGTATTCTCTCCTGACCTTGTATCAAAAATAGTATTCGAAAATTCCCACGCTTTCCCGAAAACACATGACGAAAAGATAAATTATTATTAGGGGGCTGCTTAAAGGCATTCATCATGTGCTCTCGGGAAAACAGGGCAAACCTGCCCTGGAATTCCGGAATATCCGTGATCTGCCGCCGTACAGACTGCAAATGCAGGTGTACGGCAGCCTTGGTTCGATAAATTTATGACTCTGCTTCTGTTTCCGCTTCAGCGTCAGCTTCCGCTTCTGTTTCCTCTGCCTGAACCATTGTAAAGCCAACCTCTTCAAATACCGCTGCACATTCATCTGTCTGCAGATAATCAAGGAATGCCTGGGCTGCCTCCGGGTTCTTGGAAATGTTCAGAACTGCTGCCGGGTAAATAACCTGACGGCACATATCGGATGTAGCCTCATCCACTACCGTAAGCCCTGCTGAATAAGCATCTGTGGCATAGATGATACCAGCATCTACTGCTGCCTCAGAAACCTGAGAGGTAACTTCTTTTACATTCGTTCCGTAGGTTACCTTGCCTTCAGCTTCAAGCTGCGCTTTATCAATTCCCAAATTCTCAAGGATCTCATCGGAGTAAGCACCTACCGGAACATCCTCGTTGCCAAGGCAGAGAAGAGAAAGCTTGTCAGTAGTGAGGTCATCAAATGACTCGATGCCAGCCTCATTGCCCTCCGGTACCACGAGAACAACTTTGTTCTCAACAAGATCGATCCTGCTGTCTTCTACAACAAAATCAAGACCTTCTTCATTTACAGAAGGATCTGCTGTAATGTCAAGCTGATTCATCTGCTTCTGTGCTGCTGAAATAAATAAATCACAACCAGCGCCTTCCTGAATCTGTGTTTTCAGAGTACCGGAAGAATCGAAGCTGTATATAACGGTCACATTCGGAGCTACCTCCTTATACATTTCTGCAATCTCGGTCAGCGTCTCAGTCATGGATGCTGCCGCAAATACAACGATCTCGACCTCATCGTCTGCGGATACTGGTACGCACATTCCTGCCGTCATCGCACATGCAAGCGCTGCAACTCCTGCTCTTTTCCATAATTTGTTCATTTTTGTTCCTCCCTTTATCAATACATCATCTGTATATTCCGTTATTTTTTTCAAAAAATAACGCTTGATTAAATTATACCTCACAAAACAGCTCCCGTCAATCAAAAGACGCTGCATATTTGTGAGGTATAGACATTTCAACTATCAATCATCTGCTATGCGTTCATAACTTCCTGATAAAAATTGTAATCATATTCACCAAAGCATACGAAACGAACTATGATTTCATAATCCTCATGCTCCTTCAGCCAGTCACGAACCGTTTTTACTGCAATCTTTGCAGCTTCCATTTTCGGATATCCATACACTCCTGTGGAAATGGCCGGAAAAGAAATCTCATGGATATCATTTTCACATGCCACCTTCAATGAATTCCTATAACAGTTTTCCAGCAAAATTTCCGGATTTTTATGGAAAGAATAAACAGGTCCTACCGTGTGAATTACATGGTGTGCTTTTAGATTATATCCTTTTGTAATCTTTGCCTCTCCGGTCCTGCAGCCATTTAACATCCGGCATTCTTCCAGAAGCTTTGGACCGGCGGCCCAGTGGATTGCTCCATCCACACCGCTTCCTCCGAGCAAAGATTCATTTGCAGCATTTACAATACATCCGCCAAAGGTAGTGATATCCCCAACGATCACCTCAATTTTTTGTTTCTCTGAGATCATTTTTTCGATCATAAGCCTTCTTCCTCCTTATCAGCTATAAAACCTTTTCTACTACCTGTTCTTTTTTGATATTAAACGTAACAGCATAAGCACGTTTCCATCGTCCGGTTCTGGCGATATATTCTGACTTTATTTTTGTGAGACATTTTTCTCCTCTCCTTTCAGTAAATACATGGGCTTGTTATACTGGAAATTTCTGAATATAAAAACACTATTGGCATTATCTGATAAACATTCTGTGTCAGAAAAACCCCTATATCCGCTCCCCAGAACAAATTTATTTCTGCAATAATTCCTCCAATATTAGTTAATAAAATGCTCTGGATCAACACGAAATAAAACGATGATCTGCTTTCGCTTTTTCGGAGCATGTATCCCAATAATCCCAGAAATGCAGCCAACAAAAACAGATATAAGTATTGATATTTTCTGTCAAAAGCATATCCCAGCCAGGTCATATGAAAATTCTGAACTGCCACTTTTCCCGGTATATCCAGCCATGTATCCCGATACTGCCCTGTAAGTATTGCCCTCCAAACATTCACCCGATATAAAAACCAGTTTGAAGCCTGGTACCCTTGATACCCTGATGCGGCAGATTCTGTTATACTCTGAAAAATTTCCCAAAGTCTTTTATAAGAAAAAACTGCCGCCATACCAACTGTCAGAATAGCAATTCGTCTTTTTTTCTCTTTTAAGCTTATCCATAGATCTTTCCAAAAAATTTCCGCATATACGATCATAAATATCATTGCAAGATACAGAATCGTCAAAGGTCTTCCTGAAGTAGCTTCCTCATATAAACAAGAATAATTGCTAAACCACATGGATCCGATTCCAAATACCAGGTAAACAATGCTCCCGCCCCGGGGACCCAGGCATCTCTTTCCCAATTTAGACAGTCCATAGCACCATATTACGTACCCCCCGATCATAAGCTGCTGCAATTCATAAGCAACCCAGCTTCCATTCATTAACAGCCATGCCAAATAAATAGTTACCCCCGCTAACGCAAATAAAATACCAATCCGAATCTTCGATTTTGACCAAAAGTATTTTGTGGCAGATAACAAAACAGAAAATAGTAGAACTACCGCAATCCGTAATAAGTACCAATTTATAAATCCGGATTCTGTTCTGACTATATTGTAGTCCGGATATTTCCATGTCCTGGTTTCTGCCCAAGCCTCCAATACAATCACTGCTGCCAGTATTAAAATCATACAAAGCTTGTCCACAGCATTGTTTTTCCTTAAATGCTCTCTATTTACTTCCAAGCTGCATCCCCCTTTTTATCATGTCTTGATTATTGGAATAACTCTGTTCTCATCCAGACAGAAGAATCCGTTGTCGGTAAGTTCAATGGGAATCGGTGCAATCCAAGCCACCCTGAAGCGGGTCTGTTTTTACGGTAAAATAAATCACCGGTCTTTCATTTGCACAAAACCGTTACTCTCCAAAAATATTTGTGCTCTTCAGTAATCGAATTCCTCATCCCCAACTCATTGGTTAAAATACATTTAACAATTACTTAAAGGAAATTCTTTAAATTATGGGGATTTCTTGTATATTTTGCTCTTTTTAATGAAAAAAGGCATTGCAGATTTTAATACCTGCAATGCCAACAATTCTCCCAGGCCTACTACCCCTGAAAGGTCTTATTAGTGGTTTCCAACAGCTTTGCCAAATATTATTTATATTATAAATAATTGTTTGTGCAAATTCAATATAAATATTCCATTTTGTACGCCTGATATTATTAATTTATTGAAAATCCCGGAAATATACATCGAAAAAATTCCGGCTGATCCGCTTCAGATCTTCCGTCAATGCCCTGTAACGGTCCAGAAACACTCTTGCATCCTCTGTGAGCGTGGACTTTCCGCCGTGCTTTCCGCCGTTTACACGGTCTACAAACTTGAATCCCATCTGCGCTTCCACCTTATTGATCATTTTCCAGCATTTGGTATAAGACATCTGCATTTTTGCCGCAGCAGCCTGAATGGATCCGGTTTCATCAATGTTTCTAAGCAGCCAGTACACTCCCGGGCCGAAAAAATCTTCTTCCCTGGTAAGCATTACCTTAAGCTTAAGCTGCAGGGCATTTGCATCCCGCAATTCACGGACATAGTTCTCCACACGCTCCAGCCCATTTTCGCCTGCCAGCGAATACAAAATGCCGGCATCCTCCACCGCAAGCTCTGCCCATTGGGAAGCTTCCGGCGAAACCGGTACAGAAGTGTTGTCTTCTGCTCCTGCCTTTCCAAAGACCTGCAGCCGCGGCCACCCCGCTGTCCCCTGATATACAGGCGCCGAGGATTTCCTGCACTCTATAAGCTTCTCTGCTGTCTCAATGGAAAAGGCAGGATATTCCACCGGCACGATCAGAACCCGTTCGCAAAGCGTTGCCGCAAATTCCAGTCCTGTTGCCAGAGTTTCCGCATAGCTATGCGTTTCAAACAGTTCATCCTCACAGAATACAACTCCATTGTGGCTCAGATGGTTTTTCAGTACCTCCTGCTGATAGCCGCACAGCACAATGATCGGAGTGACTCCCGCCTTCCGCAACTTAAAAATCTCACGCTTGATCACCGTTGTGCCGTCCAGATGCTGCATGGGCAGAAATACCGGCATATCCTCGTTATCTCTGTTTTCCATATCAGGATTTAATGAAGCGACAATCAAAGCTCCCGTTTTCATTTACTCCTCCCGTTTCTCTGCCATATGCTTTTGGATAAATTCCGCAACCTTCTCCGGTTCCTCCAGAGGAAGCAGCGGGATTTCCTCTTGATCCCGTTCCAGCTCCTCCGGCGGTAAATTCGTAGCGATTGCCAGGAGATTATAACCTCCGCATACACTTTTTGCAGAATTTCCCTTTCGTACTACTTCGATTTTCGGATAGGGACAGTGCTTAAAACCTTCCAGCAGGATCATATCCGCCTCAGGGAACAACTCCATAAGCTGTCCTTCGGACACATCCTTCTGCCGCTTTACGATCATATATTTTTCGGAAGAAACGACGGCTGTTCCGTATGCTCCTGCATGAAACTGTTTATAGGTATCTGTACCCGGCACATCCGCATCAAAATCATGTCCGTCATGCTTGATCACAGCCACTTTCATTCCCCTTTCTGAAAAAATCTCAAGCAGCCTGCAGATCAGTGTTGTCTTTCCGGAATTTTTCACGCCGCTGACAGCAAATATTTTCCCGCGTTCCTTCATGTTCTTCCTCCTGAATCCTGCGAAGACACCTTATAATAAAATTGCCTCAACCTCAGCTCCCGCTGCAGCCGACCCTCCCGGCCCTATATCCAGCAGGCAGTTGCAGCCTGCCATAGAGCTGAGTACGCCGTTTGAGTGAAGGCCGTCCGGAAGCCGGAAGCTTCCATCCTCATAAATTGCCCGCACCATCCTGCGTCCGCGGATCGGTTTCTGGAAAGAGTCCTTCAGGATTCCCTTTACGCGCACCAGCTTCAGCATATCATCCTGCATCATTTTGTGCAGCAGCGGACGTATCAGAAGCTCTGCTGTCACTGCCACGCCGAAGGGATTGCCGGACAAGCTGATAATCGGCACACCCTGATACACGGAAAACAACGTGGGCATTCCCGGTTTTATCTGGACACGCCAGAATATGCGCTGCGCTCCGATCCGCTGCAGCGACGCGTGCATAATATCTTTTTTTCCCACGGAAACTCCGCCTGTGGTAATAATCACGTCCGCCTCCTTTGCCGCCCGGCAAAGCGTCTCCGCCATAACTGCCTCATCGTCCTCAATGGCTGCGGCATAGGAAGGTCGGATGCCGAAATCCTGCATTCTTGCAGCCAGCATAGTCAGATTGCTGTTGTAAATCTTTCCTGGCGGCAATGCTTTTCCCGGCTCCACCACCTCATCCCCGGAGGTCAGAAGCACCACTTTAGGCTGGCGGTACACAGCTACCCGGTCTACTCCCATGCCAGCCAGAACAGCCGCTTCCACATAGCCAAGCCTGGTGCCTTTTTTCAGCAGAACGCTCCCCTTCTTAAAATCCTCTCCTGCAAAGCAGTAGTTGTCCCATTTTTTCAGGGAGCAGTAAACCGCTACAGTTTCCTCCCCGTAGTCTGTATCCTCCTGACGGATACAGCAGTCGCATCCCGGAGGAATCGCTGCTCCCGTCATAATCCGAACAGCCTGTCCCGGTTTTACTTCCCGTTCCGAATACTGTCCTGCGTCAATCTCTTCTGTTACTGTCAGCATGACCGGATTCTTCGGCGCTGCTCCCTTCAGATCCTCCGCCCGGCACGCGTAGCCGTCAACCGGAGAGCGGTCAAAGGGAGGATTGTCAAAAGCCGCCGCCATATCCTGTGCAAGAATACGGCCCGGCGATTCCAGAAGACCAACTTCCTCTGTTTCCGTGATCACGGATGTGTGCGCCAGGATCAGTTCCACAGCTTGTTCTACCGTAACTCCTTCCATAAATCTCCTTTCCGGTCATACCCCTTTGCCAAATCCACAGTCCGGATAATGGCAGACCTTACATCCAAGACAGAATCCGCCGTTGCCCATGTGCGCCAGATCCTTTTTCGTCACTTCGATCCCCGCTGCGATCCTGGGCAGTACCAGGTCAAATACTGTAGCTTTTGCATACATGACACATCCTGGCAGTCCCATAACCGGAGTTCCATCCTCAAAATATCCCAGCAGGAACATGGCTCCCGGCAACACCGGAGCTCCATAGGAGACAATGCGCGCGCCTGTTTCTTTGATGGCTCCCGGTGTTTTATCATCCGGGTCCACGCTCATGCCGCCTGTGCACACGATCATATCTGCTCCCTGCTCCTTCAGTTCCAGGATCGCATTTGTGATCTTTTCCCGGTCATCATTGCAGAGAATATGACCGCACACCTCAATTCCGTAAGCTGCCAGCTTCTCTACGATCACAGGAGTGAAGGTGTCCTTTATTCTGCCGTAAAATACTTCATTTCCGGTTGTCACAATGCCTGCCTTCATTTTTTTATAAGGCGTCAGGGAAACAAGCGGCTTCTCTCCCGCTGTCTCTTTCACAAGTTCCATTTTTTCCTTTGCAATGACAAGGGGAATCACGCGGGTTCCCAGAAGACGGTCACCTTTTTTCACCGCTGAGTTGGTATGTCTGGTAGCGATCATGATCTCGTCAATTTCATTGATCTCATCCAGGCGCGCCACATCCACACAGAAAACGCCGTCACAGTCTGCGACCAGCTCGATCTTTCCCTCTTTTACTTCTGTTGGGTGCATGTTGTCGTTTTTGCAGATGCCATATAAAACCTCCGCGGCCTCGTTCTCGTGCATCATGGACTCATCCTTTTCCCAGACGTAGAGCCTATCCTTACCCAAGGACAGAAGCACCGGAATGTCCTCCTCTGTCACCACATGGCCTTTCCGGAATGCCGTATCCTTCACCACATCCTTGATGATCCGCGTAATGTCGTGGCACAGTACATGTCCGACTGCATCTGTTGTGTCAATACATTTCATTTGTTTTTCCTCCCTATATTTACAAACAAATTTGTGCTTGCCTAATGACTGCGTTTAATGTATCTTCTGTTTTTTGTCGCTGCCGTACAGGTTAAAATTTCCGCATCAACTAATTCATTTAGCAATTGCCTTGTTCTTGCTCCTTTTAAGCCGATTTTTTCTGCCACTTGTTCTGTACTATACTCTACATTTTCATCCATGTTCGAAAGAATCTGCTTTTTTCTCTTTGACAAACTTAAAGCTTCAAAATTTACTGATTCTGCTGATTTTTCTGCTGATTTTTCTGCTGATTTTTCTGCTGATTTTTCTGCTGATTTCATTGTTGACAGTGTTTCAGCATCCTCTTTAACCATCTTTAACACAAGTATCACCTGATTAAGATTGGTATCCTCCGTAAGTTCCGGTTTCATCCACCCTTCTTTTTTCCAAGTATCAAGAATTGTCGGAAATCCAGAACCTGCATTATCGCCAAATCCAACCAGTCTAAGCATTGTCTGCATATGAGGATTCCTTGATTTTGAATTGCCACCACGATAAATATCCTCAAGTGGCAGTTTCAATATTCCCGGATTGGTAAACTCAAATCCTTCAGACTTCTTAATCACCTTCAAAACGCCTGCATCCATCAGATAATCCGCATGAATAATCAGATTAACAAAGGCTTCTCTGACTGCTTTATGCACCGGAGTCTCATCTATGCGCTGTATACCTTCAAGTTTGAACGGTTTCTTCAAATCTTCGGTCAGCTTCGGTGTAACCTTCATAAAAAAATTAAACAAGTTATTTTCCCATGTTCCATCATAAGTAATTCGATCATTCCAACGAATATCTGCCGTAACTTCGCTTTCATTTCGATAATCCATAAATACATTATCGAACTTTTCACGGATAGCCTGCCCGCTTCCAAACATCATAAGTCCTGCAAGTGTAAGCCCCTCTACACCTGTTCTTCTATCTTTTCTGTACCCGCCGAGTTTTTCAAGAAACGCTTTGTCATCAAGCGCGTTCCATACATGTCCATCATTTCTGATTTCAAAAATTTGACGATACTTTCTAAGTGTCTCCTTATCAATATCATCCATCGTGTAATATTCGATGATCATATTATCATTGCCTTCAGGATTCTGATCTCGAATCATCCCTCTGACTTCATGCCCAGTTGCATGATAATCACCTTCATGATTTCTTTTATATGTTCCCTTGTATGGATTTTCTCCAATATACACCGGACGCATATTAAAATCAGCCCTTGGCACCTGGATAACAATAAGACTGATTCCATTCTCTTCAATAACATAAACATTTTCATCTTTTAAAATGTTGACATTGACTTTACTGCCGTTAATTGTATTCCAGAAATCTTCTTTTTGCTTCTCCGGATTTTCAATACCCTGTATTATAAATCGTTCTTCTGGATCCTTTTTCGTCTTATCTTCCTTAACTCCAAGGATAATATAACCGCCTTTAGTATTTGCAAATGCAGAATATGATTCATAGGCAGACTTCGGAACACTGTTTTCCGCTTTTTTACATTCTACATCAACTTTTTCACCCTTGTAGATAAGCTGCTTTAATTCCTGCATGTCCATTTTATCACCTTCTTCCCTACATGAGCCAAAATCATGTATCTCTTTCAAGCCCCAAACATCCTAAAAGTCTCTCCGCATTGTCAGCATAATTCATACCTCTGCGCATAGGATCATTTTTTTGATTTAGAGGCCATCCACTATGGCGGATTAATATATATGCTCACTCACTTTGCAGACAGCACGCTGTCTCTTCTGCCAAAATGCCTGCCTTTTGCACCTTGCAGAATATAAAATATGGTTCCATAGGGGTACATACTTTTTCACCCTTATAGGCATCGGATGCAGGGCCACCTGCTCCTATCTTCACCACCTCAAGAATGACCTGGCCGCAGCAAAACCGATCTCCCAAACGGACTGTCTCCCAATCAATTCCGTCAACCACAAGATTTTCCCCGAATCTGCCGTAAAGAACTTTTTCTCCCATTTCTTCAAAATATGTCTTTACTCTCTCATACGGTAACAGACTCACCTGCTTTTTGTCAAACCCAAAATGAATATCTCCCACAAGCCCTTCCAATTCCACACGGCACTGATGAATATTCTGTGCGCTGGTCTTCCGTTCCTTACTGATACACACACATTTTAAGACTCCCATATAAGCTCCTCTCCATTTCGCAGTCCGGCCTTCTACAGCTCCCAGAGTGCAATGCGCACATTTTTGCCCGCGTTTTGCAGATGCCCGACTAAAAGCTCCGCCTGCTCTTCCTTCTTCTTCACAGATATACCAATTCCCTCATTCGCTGTATTTGATGCACCGCCGAAGAAAAGATTTACCTCAGTTGCCTCATCAAACAGCATTTTTCCCAGCATTGCCGCTGCGTCCTTCTGCTTTTTAAGACGATTATAATACATCCGGTCGGAAAGCCATTCTTCGCAGTATTCTAGCAGACGTTTCATCGTCAGATAGCCCTCTGTCACCAGCTCTACTCCTTCTATCCGGGAGCGCGCCGGAACGTCATTACACGCCGAATCCTGAAGCGTGATCACCTCTTTTCCAAGGTATCTGGCAGCAAATTTTGCGGTCGTACCGCCGCAGATCACGTGATAGCCCTCGCTGTTAAAGAAGGTCTGCAGATACTGTTCATCATGCTCCGCATTACGGGGCGGTCCAATCATAAGGTTGACGGTCTGCTTTTTGCGGATGCGCAGCACAATCACCGTGATATCGTCATCTGTTTCATTGAGATTCAGATCCACGCTTGCCTCTGCCACATATCCGGCCATTTCCTGCGCGCTCATGCCTTTTTTGTATTTACTCTGGCAAAAACGCACAACATCCTCTCTGCCCCAGCCACCGTTGGTGGTTTTTCCCATTCCTGCGTTTGTCACCCCGTCTGACATCAGGATCAGCATGTCCTCCTCCTGCAGCCGGATCGTACTTTGATGGATCACCTTATCCTCAATCTCCTCCACCTGGATCGGATATTCAAAAACCCTGCCGTCCCGTATCAAAATGGCATCCGGATTATCAAACTGATAAAGGCTCGCCTCCCTTCCCTGAATGTCCAGTACGGTAAAGGTGGCATACGCCATCTGCCGCACACTGCAGATAGGCAGTGTTTTTGCTGTTGCAGAAACCGCCTCCCCAAGAGGCACCCGATTGCTGATCATGGTACAAAGCATTGTCGCCGTGAGCGTGGACAGGATATTTGCCTTCACGCCGCTTCCCATTCCGTCAGAAAGGACCAGCACGTGGTTGTCATCCTTTTCCTGGATCTTATAATAATCTCCGCAGAGAAATTCCTTCTTTTTATTCAGGCTGACATGGCCGAAGTCCACACAAAGACCATCAAACTCCACATTCATACCATAATATTTATTTCTTTTCATTCTGGCGCTCACTCTCCATCAGGATCGTATTTTTCAGTTCCTCCACTGCCACCTTCGTGTCAGCCGCCGTCTCACCCAAAAGGCCAGCGATCTGATGTACGATTTTTAGCTGCTCTTCCATCAGACGGTCCGCAATGCGTGCTGCTTCCACCTGTGCTTTGTGAATCTCCTCACGGCGCACCCGGTCCTTTGTCACATCCTTCATGATACACAGGATCATACGGTTTTTCCGGTCATTCGTCATGACGCGGTCCAGATACCGTTTCTGCTCCTCCAGATATATTTCATCCTGCATCAGATTCCGGTCAAAGGACAAGATACTTGCAAGGCTGTAATCATCCATGATCTCAGACACAGATCTTCCGATCATCTCTTTTTTCCGCTGTATATTGAACAGATCCATAGCCGCGTGATTCATCTGGACGATCTTCAGATCATAGTCAACCGTCACCAGAAGACCCGGCATGGCATTAAATACTTTATTCGAGTAATCCTCCTGCCTTGCCTGCATGTAAGGAATACACATAGCGGCCTCAGCCTTATCCTGGCTGATGGCGATTGCCTTTTCACGGCAGGTGTCATAGCCGCAGGCACCGCAGTTCAGCTCATCCTTTTCGGAGTATTTTCCCATTTTTGCCAGAATATCGCGGATTTCCTCCTCGGAAACCAGTTCCTCCCTGCGGCGTGCAAAGGTGCCGAATTTTCTCGTCAGGCAAATATCGCTGTCAATGTGATAATCCTGCTCAAACTCCGGCTGTCCCTGTACAAGCGCCCCATTGCGCACAGCAAAGACATCAGCCAAAAGCCTGCGCTCCTCCTTCTGAAAGGACGGCCCCGCAATACATCCGTTTACACAGGCGTTCATTTCAACAAAGCAGTCCTCAAAGCCGCCCTCCTGCAGCTCCTTCAGTACTTTTTTGCAGGAATCCATGCCATTGATGGGCAAATACCTCTGTCCCTCCTGACGGTGCATGGAAAGGATCAGCCCATCCGGCAGCGCCACGGCTCTGGAAAGACAAACCTTCTCTTCCCCGGCTTTCTCTTCCTTCGGTATCCCTTCTTTTTCCATCCACTCAGAAAGCTCCTGCAGCGTGATCACATAATCCACATAGTTTTCCGGCTCTTTCATTTCAGCCATAGCGGAAATGCAGGGGCTGATATAGACAAGCTTTGCATCCGGATGGGATTCTTTCAGATATTTTCCATGACTCTGCATAACAGACAGCACCGGCGCCAGATTCGGCATAAGCTCCGGATAATGCTTTTCGATCAATTGCACGATAACCGGGCAGGTTGAGGAAATAATCAGCTTCCGTCCGGCTCTTTCCGAAATCACCTTCTCGTACTCTTGTTTCATCAGGTATGCGCCCTCAGCCGCCTCAAATGCCTCTGCAAAGCCAAGCTTTTTCAGCGCCTGGGACAGCCATGAAAAATCCGTGACACCAAATTTTGCCAGATATGCGGGATGTACGGACGCGATCAGCTTCTCGCCCCGCCCCATGGCAGCCTGGATCTCCGGTATCAGATTCTGCTCTGCCTTTGCATTTTGCGGGCAGACGATCGTACACTTTTCGCAAAGTATGCACTGGCTTTCTATGATCTGTGCCTGATGTCCCCGCACACGGATTGCTTTTACCGGACAATACCGCACACATTTATAACAATTTTTGCAATTTACCTTTTTAAACTGCAGGATAGATAGAAATTCCCCCATCTAAACTGTCGCCCCTCCTATCATGTATTTTCCAATGCCTGGTAACCAGCAAAACGCAGGAAGATGACTCCTCCTGCGTCATAACATTTTATATGGCAGTCCAGCCAGGCGCACCTGCCTGGCTGAACCGCGGGTATTCATTAAGCCTTTTCGATCTTAATGGCGCATACCTTATATTCCGGTATTCTTGCGTATTTATCAAGGGCTGCATTTGTCAGCCAGTTTGCATTTCCATCCGGGAAGTGGAATGGCATCCAGCTCTCACCCGGTGATGTCTTTGTACCCACACGCGCCGTAGATTCAATGGAACCGCGTCTTGAGGATACTTTTACCTTGTCGCCGTTTGCAATGCCAAGCTTCTCGGCATCCACGATGTTCATCTCAATAAAGGACTTGCCTTCAATCTCCATAAGCTCCGGAGTCTTTCCGGTCATAGCTCTCGTGGTATAGTGATACAGGATACGTCCTGTCATCAGAATGATCGGATACTCTTCATCCGGAAGCTCCGCTGACGGCACATACTGCGCCGGATAGAACCATCCAAGACCGCGTGTGAATTCGCCCACGTGCATGATCTTTGTGCCAGGATGATCCTTGGAGGTGCATGGCCACTGTAAGCCTCTGCCGCCCACCTCTTCGCTGTCAAGACGTTCGTGGCTGATTCCTGCAAAGCTCGGTGTCACAGATGCGATCTCATCCATGATCTGGGCAGAAGTCAGGTGCGGCTGCGGATATCCCATACGGTTCATCAGGTCAATGATAATATCCGTATCCAGTCTCATCTCACCTTCCAGAGTGACAGCCTTGCGGACCCTCTGCACACGGCGCTCCGTGTTGGTAAAGGTACCTTCCTTCTCTGCGTAGCTTACGCCCGGAAGGATCACATCCGCATACTGTGCTGTCTCTGTCATGAACAGCTCCTGCAGAACAAAGAAGTCAAGGCTCTTTAACGCCTTAATGATGTGTGAGGTATCCGGATCGGTAACAACCGGGTCCTCACCGTAAATATACAGGCCTTTCACTTCGCCGGAAATCGCTTTCGGGAAAATATCTGTCGCATGGGTACCGATATTCGGGTCAAGCTTAACGCCCCATGCCTTTTCAAATTTTTCTCTGACAGCCGGATCCGTTACTTTCTGGTAGCCTGGATATACGTTAGGCTGTGCGCCCATGTCGCAGGCGCCCTGCACATTGTTCTGTCCACGGAGCGGGTTCACGCCGCAGCCCTCGCGTCCCAGCTTGCCCACCATCATTGCCATGTTGGACATGGACATAACGCCCTCTGTACCTGTAGAGTGTTCGGTAACTCCAAGGCAGTAGATGATCGGTGCACGGTCTGCTTTTGCATACATAATGGCAGCTTTTCTCAGATCGTCTGCATCGATATGGCAGATTTCAGCCACTCGTTCCGGTGTGTACTCTTTTACGATCTCTTTTAATTCCTCGTAGCCTTCTGTGCGCTCTGCAATGAATTTTTCATCCTGAAGCCCTTCTTCGATGATGACATTCATGATACCGTTTGCAAACGCAACGTTGGTGCCCGGTTTCAGTTTCAGATGGATGTCTGCCTTCTTGGAAAGTCCGATGTCTCGCGGATCCACAACGATCAGCTTACAGCCGCGCTTGATCGCCTGACGAATCTGCATACCGACAACCGGATGTGCCTCCTCAGGATTGGAGCCTACCAGCATGATCACATCTGCATTCTTTGTGATATCCTCAATAGGATTCGTCATAGCACCGGAGCCAAGTGTCATCGCCAGACCGGATACGGATGCGGAATGGCAGACGCGGGCGCAGTTATCGGTATTGTTCGTGCCAAAGCAGCAGCGAACCATCTTCTGCACCATATAAATATCTTCATTCGGGGAACGGGAACATGCAAATCCTGCGAGTGCATTGGGGCCATACTGTTTCTTGATCTCCATAAATTTGGAAGCCACAAGGTCCAAAGCCTCATCCCAGGTAGCACGCTCGAATTCACCGGTTTCTTTATTCTTGATCAGCGGATATTTGATACGCTCCGGAGAGTGTACGAAATCAAAGCTTCCACTGCGCCCCTTTACACAGAGCAGACCCTTGTTGGATGGTCCGTCATATGCCTCTGTATCCACGATCTTACCATCCTTGACGATCAGATAATACTGACATCCTGTTGCGCAGTGCGGACAAGTGGTAAGAACCTTTTTCTCTACCTGCCATGGGCGGTAGTTCTTTCTGCGTTTCATAGACAGAGCACCTGTGGGACATGCCTGCACACAGTTGCCGCAGGATTCGCAGATACCCTCTGCCCATTTGTTTTCGTAATGAGCACCGATCACAGACTGGAAACCGCGGTCCATGGTGTCGATCGCGCCTCGTCCTACGATTTCTTTACATGTATTTACACAGCGGTGGCAGAGAATGCAAAGGCTTGGGTCATAGGTAAAGAATTTATTTGTATCGTCGATCTCACCAGGCTTCATTTCGCCCGGATAGCTTGTATGCTCCACGCCATACTCAAAGCAGTAGTCCTGCAGCTTACAGTCTCCGTTTGCCTCACAGGAGAAGCAGTGGATACGGTGGTCAGACAGAAGCAGATCCAGAGTTTTTCTGCGGTATTCCACCACCTTTTCAGACATGGTCTGCACCTCGTCGCCTTCTGCGCAGCGCAGTGTACATGCTGTATCAAACTTCGTTCTGCCGTTATTTGTCACTTCTACCACACAAAGGCGGCAGGAACCATCCGGCAGCACATTTTCCAGATAACACAGTGTCGGAATTTTAACACCGACTTTTTTCGCCGCCTGCAGGATCGTCGTACCTTTTTCGACTTCCACAGGGATCCCGTCTATTTTCAAATGTATCATAGTTCTCCCTCCTTAATTCACGTATACTGCGCCAAACACACAGTTATCCAGACACGTTCCACACTTAATACATTTGGAGGTATCAATGGTATGTGCTTCTTTCTTATTGCCTGTGATGGCATTCACCGGACAATTTCTCGCGCACTTGGTACAGCCCTTGCACTTCTCAGGATCAATTGCATATACCTGCATGGACTTACATACATGCGCTGCACATTTCTTATCTACGATATGTTCAACATACTCATCACGGAAATTCTTAAGCGTAGAGAGAACCGGAAGCGGAGCACTCTTTCCAAGGCCGCAGAGAGAACGGTCTTTTATGAAGCGGCCAAGCTCCTCCAGCTTATCCAGATCTTCCATCTCGCCTTTTCCGTCCACGATCTTTTCCAGGATCTCCAGCATACGTTTTGTACCGATACGGCATGGGCCGCATTTTCCGCAGGACTCTCTCTGTGTGAAGCCCATGAAGAACCGCGCTACCTCTACCATACAGGTATGCTCATCCATAACAACAAGACCGCCGGAACCTACGATGGCGCCGTATTTTTTAACGGAGTCAAAATCAAGAGGCACATCAAGGTGCTCTTCTGTCAGACAGCCGCCGGACGGTCCGCCGATCTGGACAGCCTTAAAAGCAGCGCCTTCCTTCAATCCGCCGCCGATATCAAATATGATCTCACGAAGAGTGGTACCCATAGGTACCTCAATCAGACCGGTATTCTCGATACTTCCGGTCAGAGAGAAGGTCTTCGTACCAGGTGAGCCTGCCGTACCGATGCTGCGGTACCAGTCTGCACCCTTCAAAATAATTTCAGGTATATTTGCGTAGGTCTCCACGTTGTTCAGAACAGTCGGCTTTGCCCACAGTCCCTGCTCAACTGTACGAGGAGGTTTTACACGGGGCATTCCGCGGCTTCCCTCGATAGAGGCTGTCAGGGCGGAACCCTCGCCGCAGACAAACGCACCTGCGCCGCGGTTAATGTGCATATGGAAGCTGAAGTCTGTGCCAAGAATGTTATCTCCCAACAGTCCTGCTTCCTCAAGAACTGCGATGGCGTGCTTCAGGCGTGCCACGGACTGGGGATACTCCGCACGCACGTAAATATATCCATGCTGGGCTCTTACTGCATAAGCTGCCAGCATCATACCTTCGATCAGACGGTAGGGATCGCCTTCCATAACAGATCCGTCCATAAACGCTCCCGGGTCACCCTCGTCGCCGTTACATACTACATAATGAACCGGATCAGCCTGGCGTGCCACCTGTTTCCACTTCTGGCCTGCCGGAAATCCTCCGCCGCCTCGTCCGCGGATACCGGATTTATCAACCTCATCCACTACAAGATCCGGGTCCATCTCATACATTGCCTTGCAAAGCGCTTCGAAGCCGCCGCTTGCTATGTACTCCTGAAGAGACTCTGCATCATATTTTCCGCAGTTCTTCAGCACGATCCTCGTCTGCTTTGCAATAAACGGAATATCATCCGGGCCTTTGCTGATCTTTCCGCCCTTCTGATACAGCAGACGCTCGATCACTTCATTTCCAAGGACACTCTGCTCAAAGATTTCTTCGCAGTCGTCCAACTGGACCTTTGTATACTGAATGACATCCTCGCCCTTCTGGATACGGACAAGGGGTCCTAACTCACAGACACCCTGACAGCCTGTCTTTTTCACGCCTACATGGGCTTTTTCGTCATGGGGACCAAATTCAATGGTAACTCCGGGAGCATCCTTTGCGATCTCCATAAATTTCTCATATATTTTCTGTGAACCGGTTGCAATACAGCCGGTTCCGGAACAGACAAGAATCCGGCAATCATAGGAATCCAGGACTTTCTTTGCCTCTTCTCTTACCTGCTGCAATGCTTCTCTGCTCTCGATCATGCCTGTCCGCCCCCTTTCAATGTGTCGATCAGCTCTTCCGCTTTTTCCGGCGTCATTCTGGGATGCACCTCATCATTCACCATCATAGTGGGTGCCAGTCCACAGGCGCCGAGACAGGAAACTGTCTCCACCGTAAACATCATATCGTCTGTTGTTCTCTTAGTTTTGCTGAGACCCAGCTTTTTGTACAAAGCTTCCAGCACCGGAATGGATTTACGCACATGACATGCAGTTCCGTCACAGACCTTGATCACGTACTTTCCTTTTGCTTCAAAAGAAAAGTTCTCGTAAAATGTTGCCACACTGTAAGCCTTGGCTTCCGTCACACCGATCTGTTCCGCAACGTACGACAAAAGCTCACCTGGCAAATACCGGTATTCCTCCTGGATATCCTGCATAATCGGAATCAGTGAGCCCGCTTTTCGTCCGTAACGCGCAATCACCTCATCCGCTTTTGCATAATACGACTGGTCAAGCATATAACCTACCTCCTTTGTTTTTTTGCAGCCCCATATAAGTTTCTGTTATACCTTACTCATATAGACATCATTATACACTATGACCAAATAATTTACAAGAAACGTTCTGATTATTTTTAAATTTATCAGATAATTTGGTTAATTTTTTAACGTACCGATACATTAACATACCTGTACGCCATATTTCCTTTCGCTATTTGATCGCACCCACAGGACAGGACTTTTTACACTGTCCGCAGCGGATACATTCGGGATGGTTCACGTTCTGTACAGGATCCACCTGCATTTTGCAGGCTTTTGCGCAGGCGCCGCAGTTTACGCATTTTTCTTTATCCAACCGGTACCTAAATACCGAAATAGGGTTAAATACCGAGTAGACAGCCCCAAGGGGACATATGTATTTGCAGAAGGGGCGGTAGATCAAAACGGACGCAAAGATCGTAACCGCCAGTATCACCAGCTTCCACGCATACAGCCAGCCAAGGGCGCTGCGCAGAGATTTGTTCAGAAGAACGAGAGGAATGCCTCCCTCCAGCGTTCCCACCGGACAGATCAGCTTGCAGAAATACGGTGCCCCCTGACCCAGAATATCCACCAGAAACATGGGGAGGAGGATTACAAAAACCACCAGTATCACATATTTCAGCTTCCGCAGAAGCTTATCGCCCCGAAAGGTTTTGATCCTTTTCGGAAAAGGGATCTTGTGCAGCAGATCCTGGATCAGCCCGAAAGGACACAGCCAGCCGCACACAAAGCGGCCCACCAGCGCTCCCACGAACATGAGAAAGCCTGCCACATAAAAAGCAAATTTAAAATTCCAGTTTCCGATCACTGCCTGCATTGCCCCGATGGGGCAGGCGCCTCTGGCTCCCGGGCATGAATAGCAGTTCATGCCCGGAACGCACAGGTTTTTCAGCTTGCCTTTATAAATCTTCCCCTGGACAAAACCTGCCAGGTAGCTGTTTGTCAGAAGCGCCCAGAGAGCCTGAGCTCCGTGGCGCGGCCATTCATTTGTATTTTTCTTCTTATCCAATTCCAATACACTCCAGACATATATTAATCGCTTTTGTCAGTACCACTGCCATCTCGCCCCGGAAGATGCCATACGCCATCATTCCCACTCCCAGAGCAGCAATACAGATTCCTTTCCATGATGACTGCAGCCAGCTTTTCTTCATACAATGCTTCTCCTTACATTTTTCACATCTAATACAAACCTTTCAAATATTCTTCCACATTCAGATAAGTGACACCTTTCAATTCAGCCGTTACACCTCTGTAAATTATATACTTTCCAATGATTCTACCATATCGAAATTCTGTATCTTTACATTTCTGTTCATCCAGCAAATGCCTGCATTGCTGCGCAACCATTTCCATACTGTGCTTAATTTCATATATCTCACAACTCTCTTTCTCCGGGTCAAAGACAACCATATCAAACTCGCCAATCGCAAACTGCAATCGAAATACCTCACAATTTTTCCTGGAGATCTTCGTTTCAAGAAGAACGATATCCTCCATCATTCTACCTTTGATTTCATCCAGAATCCGTTCAGTTACTCCATTTCTCTCTGTCAGAGACATATCCCTGAACTTTTCGTCCTGCATAAGAGATTTAATCAAAGCCTCAGCCTGCGAATAACGCATACCTGGCTGTGAAAACGCTGTCCTTGTTTCCTTACGATTAAAGTCAGACATCCATCGGGTTTCAATTTCTGCCGTAAGATCTAAAAGATCCAAATACTCCTTTATCTCAAACCGATGCACGTCCTGTATTTCCACAGACTGTTCCGCTTTATCCCTGATTTCCAACAGAGATTTTAACGTTTCATTTACTTTCACAATATCAATCCGATCCAGAATATCCGTAGGATTCTCACGATCCTTTCTAAGATTCTTTGCCGATATCCTTAAATCATTTGACCTGAAATTCCTTGTCAAAACCTCCATGGTAAACCGATGATTCATATCTTCAACTACCCGGTTAATTGCACTTGTCAGCTCATTTTTCTCATACAGTTCTCTCAATGAACGGAAATGGCCTTCATATTGATAATTTTTCAAAGAATGCTGGATGTTACGGGCAATCGCGCTGTCTACATATTCATCCGTACTTTTTTTAGTAGCAAAAATCGCATCATCATTGTAATGCTTTCCGCCCAGACTCATAGTGCCGCCATATCGAATATAATGATCTATTCCAATTATGCCTAACACATTTTCAAATTCACGATATGGAATAAAAGTAGTATGAGACATCATACATCTATCATACAACTCCTCATCTTCTGTGAACATGAATCCCAGAGAGTCCGTACCAGATAAAACAATTTTCATCCCACTGGCAGCAAAAACATCGGAAAACAAAGCTGCACCTTCTATAAAATCATCCAAAAGCGTAACCTCATCAATAAACACATATCGGTAACCATTTGTTTCCAAATATTTTAGGTCGCGATTAACATCATCCAGGCTCTTTCTGTCCTGTATCTGAATAAACACCGATTTACTTCTCATCTCTGCATCCATATCGTAAATCAACTGACGAATCAGTGTAGTCTTTCCGGTTCTTCGCAGACCGTATAAAATGTATACTCTGTCGTAAAGGTCTCCATAAACATAATCATGTAACTGCTGGTAACATTCACGCTTCATCCATTTAGCAACAGGCTTCACAAAACGCTCCAGATCTTTACCGATTCTCACAGCACAACGAAACTGATATACAGGCTTCGTCATTTTTATTATATGGGTTTCCGTATTTTTAATCAGATTTTGTAGTTCCTTCCTTCTTTCAATCTGCTTTGTAAATTTTTCTAATTCCTCATCCTTTATTCTTCTGGAGCGCTGCTTTCCATTTTCTCTCCATTGATAATAAGCATACTCCTTACCATTTATTTTCTTGTAAGTGATACCACCGGATGGTAATGTTTCAATCTCCGAAATAATCTTGCTGTATTCTTCGTTTGACATGTGCATCCCTCCTTGCAATTCAATTTTATCTTTTTTAACCTCATTTGTAAAGTTAAAAAGTTAAAAACACTTCGTATGGATGGATAAGAGGTGAATGCCTGTCAGAACAGACAGGATGCGATTAAAAAATCCTGCAGCCGCGTAATGGGCGGTGCAGGACTTGGTCTGGCTTTTGTGCGGGAAATTTCCCTGAATTAGTATTTTGCTCTTTTTTCAATATCTTTCCGGAAAAGAACCTTAAACACAGTCCGGACAAATGGCTGGATGAAAAATAGCTGGCTGAAAAATGCAAATGGAAAATTGAAGCATACCAGCTTCAGCCAGTTTGCCAGCAGCGTAAAAATGTTAAAGCCAGCATAGTAAGGATAATAAAACCATGCCGCTAAAAAACTCATGGCAGGACACATCAGGCCAACCGTTGCACAGATGATCGTTGTCTCAAAGGTTACAGGATGGGTTTCCCTGGGGTTATACACCTTACATGCAAGCCTGAAGGAGCATGGGCTGCCCATCACACATTCCAGACCATATGCAAAACAGAATTCCACCAGTATCACGGCCCAGATCGGCAGCATCTTTCCAAACATATAAACGCCGCCCTGGGCATTGATCGCATGGATCACCGAATCGGCTCCCGTTATCTCCATCAGCAGAGAGCCGTTCACCACATACAGGCTGTAAAATACATAGGCGTGCACTGTTATCACAACAGTAATAAATGCAAACACCATTCTTTGAAATTGATTTCTTGGCATACTTATTTCCTCCTCTTCACATACAAAAACACAGGCCGGCCTGCACGCAATCTTCTGAGAATCAAAAACCATGTTCCGTAATCAGATTTACGTGCAAAGCACTACCTGTGTCATCATATATGTTCTATTTAGTTTTTTACCGCAGACATTTTATCACAAAATTCTCAAAAATGTCAAAGGGCTTTTTGCATCTCCTCAACGGTTTTCCCGGTCAGGGGATGGCGCTTCCACGGTGCGATCTGCGCCATGGGAATGAGCACAAAATCTCTCAGGTGCATCTCAATATGTGGGATATGAAGCTCGGGCGTATCCATTACCAGATCATCATAAAGAAGGATATCCAGATCCAGCGTCCTTGGCCCCCAATGGATTTCCCGGACACGTTTTGCCTCCTGCTCGATCTCATGAAGTATCTCCAGAAGTTCCTCCGGAGCCAGCATGGTCCGCAGCTCAAGTGCTCCATTGAGGAAATCATCCTGCTCCACACCGCCATAAGGTGCGGTCACCAGATAATCGGAAACCTTTTTCACCTGGCAGTCTTTTCTTTCATCCAGTCTTTTTACCGCCATATCCAGATAGCCTTTTTTATCTCCCATATTCGAGCCAAGCGCGATGTACGCCGTATGCCACCCTCTGCTGATCTCCACAGAAACTGTATCAAGCGGAAGGCCGATGGGTGCCCAGGGCTTTTCAATCTCCAGGTCCACCTTCTCCACCAGCGGAAACTGAAGCAGCAGCGCCTGGGCAAGCTGCTCCGCTATGCTTTCCACCAGCTTCCAGGTATGTTTGGTGGCAAACTCCTGGATAAAATGACTTACTTCTCCGTAATTTACGGAATATTCCAGATTATCGGTGACGCCTGCCTTTCTGGTGCTTGTGTGCAGGACTGCTGAGATCACAAATTTCTGTCCGAGAACATTCTCTTCCGGATAAACACCGTGCTTTGCAAATACTTCCAGTTTTTTTATGGTAATCTTATCCATAAAGCCCCCTAACATCCCAAAATGGCTTCTGTCATCCGGATGACACGCTTGTTTTCTTTTACATCATGTACGCGGACAAATGCACAGCCCTTCATCACACCGATCACTGTTGTGGCAAGGGTTCCCTCCACACGCTGGTCCGCCGGAAGATCCAAAGTCAGACCGATGACAGATTTCCGGGAGGTTCCCAGCAGAATCGGGAATCCCAGCCTGTGAAGTACGTCCACATGATGAATTGCCTCCAGATTCATCTCATATGTTTTTCCAAATCCAACTCCCGGATCCAGAATGATCTTATCCTCTGTTACGCCAGCCTCTCTTGCAATGCTGACGCACTCCTTCATATCCTGCACCATGTCTTCCAGGAAATCCTGGTAAACAGCCTCGTGACGATTGTGCATCAGACAGCAGGCTGCGCCGTACTGTGCAGTCAGCTCTGCCACACGGCGGTCATGCTTGAAGCCCCAAATATCATTTACCAGGTCCGCTCCGGCTTTCAAAGCTGCCTCCGCAACCTTTCCTTTGTATGTATCAATGGATACGGGGATATCAAAACGGGATTTAACTGCCTCGATCACAGGTACCACACGGGCAATCTCTTCCTCGTCTGTGATCACAGTATGTCCCGGACGGGTGGATTCTCCGCCAATGTCAACAATATCTGCGCCGTCCCGGATCATTTCCTCTGCATGGGAAAGGGCTGCATCCATCCTGTTATATTTTCCTCCGTCTGAAAAGGAATCCGGTGTGACGTTCAGGATTCCCATAATATATGTTTTCTTGCTTACATCAAATTCTTTTCCACCGATTTTCATGCTTTTCTCCTGTTTTTCCACTAATATTCGATCCATAGGTTCTTTTTTTCCACCGACCAGTCACACGCAGGCTCCGCCGGGCACGCAAAGCAGTTTCTGGATTTCTTATCCGCACGGTAAAGATATGCGGTCAGGCTGTCCTCACTGGTGAGGCTCTCTTTTTTCCGATGTCCCAAAATGGCATTTTGAATGGCCTGTATCTCTTCCAGTGTAAAGCCGCAGTCCTTCATGATCCCCTCTGCGATCCTGGCGCTGGCAATGTCATGCGGTGTTCCCTCCGCGATCTGCTCATACCTTCCAATATCATGAAGAAGGGCGGCTGCATAGATCACATCCTTTCTGATCTCTGCGCCGTTTTCCAGGCTGTAAATATACATAAGCCTCCCCACATCCAGAAAATGTTCCATGGTATGGCGGCAGAATATACGGTCCTTTTCTGCGTCCTGAAGCTTCTTCCACAGTTCCTGGAATAACGGATGCGCCTGTATGCGATGGACACGATCCATGCTTCTTGCTTCCGTATTTTTCATCTAATCGTCCTCACATTTTCCCGGTCAGCGGTTTACCATCTGCAAAAAGGTCTGCTGCAGGGAATAATCGTCTGCAAACACACCCCGCACAATGGTTGTAACAGTCTTGCTTCCCGGTTTTTGAACGCCTCGCATGGTCATGCACATATGCTCCGCCTCGATCATTACCATGACACCCTTGGGATTCAGATATTTTTCCAGTGCATCTGCAATCTGGGCAGTCATGTTTTCCTGGATCTGCGGTCTTCTGGCAAACACCTCAACAGTACGCGCAAGCTTGCTTAAGCCCGCAACTTTTCCATCGGGAATGTATGCCACATGTGCCTTGCCGTAAAACGGAAGCAGGTGGTGCTCGCATACGGAATAAAAGGTGATATCCTTTTCCAATACCATATTGTTGTTGGTTGCCTGGAATTGTTTGTTCAGATGGGTGGCTGCATCCTGGTAAAGACCGCCGTAGATCTGCTCGCACATACGCGCGATGCGGTCCGGTGTCTCCAGTAGCCCTTCCCTGTGGATATCCTCGCCGATGCCTTCCAGCATCAGCCGGACTCCCTGTTTGATCTTTTCATGATCCATCATGCCCCATACCTCCTTGAAATTATTTCGGGATGCGGCATTTGGCCCTGAATTGCTGCAGAGAAATGCGTAAAAATTTATGTACACAAAAAACATCCCGATGTGAATGAGCATCCGGATAAATAATAATCCCTGTATCCCTTCACAATCGAGATGTCTGTCATCTGTGTGTTGCAACGGGTGCGGATCCCATATCGTAAGACGAGCTTTTCGTTTCTGCGGCAACTCCCCATCCACTGAACACTTGACGCATGGAATCCTATTTTGCATATTATTTATCTGGGGCTATTATACTGCGATTGTCCCCACAGTTCAACATATTTCTGCTTTTTTACCGCAGCTTTTCGTGAACGTGAAAGCCCCGAAGCCTTTACGGCTCCTCATTTGAAGGCGGAAGGCATCTGTTTCCTTTGCACACATAGTATGTTGTTTTATCATTTAACAGACCATATTCCTCCGCAGGCGCTCTCAGGATCTGAATGTCGGCTTCAAGGGGCAGACGGGAAATTATCTTCTCTTCGCTGTCTCCCTCTGCCAGCACTGCTGTGATCCTCTGGGGCGGATAAAAATAGAGAAGCTCTGCTATGAGAAACATGCAGTATCCGGCCGGGTAGGCGGCTGCCTGTGCGGACAGAAAGGCAAGCTGTTTTTCTGCTGCCAGCCTGTATTCTTCCTTTTCCGTAATCTGCGAAAGTCTCACCAGACAGAATGCCATCACCGAGTTTCCGCTTGGAAGGGCGCCGTCGTAGGTTTCCTTTGGCCTTGTGATCAGACTGCTGTTCTGTTTCCCATAAAGGAAATAGCCGCCATCCTTGTCCCCAAACTGCTGCTCTGCCTGTCTGCAGATCTTTTCCGCCTGTTCCAGATATCCACGCTCCTGGCTTGCCCCATACAGGCAGAGACAGGCAGCCGTGTAATATGCGTATTCATCCAAAAAGCCTTTGACGGAACGCCTTTTTTCACGGCAGCTTACATAAAGCTGCTCTCCGTCTGAAAGATTCTTTCGGATAAATTCATCAGCTTTTTTTGCTGCGGAAAGATATTTCCCGCAGCCTGTTGCCCGGTACAAAACTGCCATTGCACAAATCATCAGTGCGTTCCAGGAGGTCAGGATTTTGTCGTCCAGATGGAGCTTTGTCCTTTCCTTTCTGTATTCAAATAAAACCTTCCGCTCTGCTTCAAATTTCTCCGAAATCTCATTTCCATCTAAAAGATTGGGGATGTTTTTTCCTTCAAAGTTTCCCTCTTTTGTCATACCGAAGTATTCACAGAACTGTGCGCCCTTTTCATTTCCCAGAATCCTGCATACCTCTTCATAGCTCCAGACATAAAACTTTCCCTCTTCTCCCTCGCTGTCCGCATCCTGAGCAGAATAGAATGCTCCGTCTGGGTCTGTCATTTCGCGGAAAATATACTCCGCCGTTTTCTCCGCTGTATCAAGAAGCTGGCTGTCGCCGGATTTCTTGTACGCTGCACAGTAGGCGATGATCAGAAGCGCATTGTCATAAAGCATCTTCTCAAAATGCGGGACAAGAAAATACCTGTCTGTGGAATACCTGGAAAATCCATATCCAATATGGTCAAAAATTCCTCCTCTGCGCATCTTCTCCAGTGTTCTTTTTGCCTGCACAAAAGCTGCTTCATCCTCATTCAGAGACGAATACAGGGTGAGAAAAATCAGGTTATGCGGCGTGGGAAATTTCGGCGCTTGCCCAAAACCGCCGTATCCTTTATCAAAGCTTTCGGAAAAGATTTTTGCAGCACGCCCCGGCAGATTTCTGTCTATAGCTTTGTCGGATTCCTGCTCCCGGACCGTAATCTGTTCCAGAATATAGTCTGCTGATCTCAGCAGTTCCGCCTTTTTATGCTTCCATGCGTCTGCGATCCCGATGAGCAGATCCCGGAAGCCCATGACTCCGTATCGTGATGAGGGTGGAAAATACGTTCCGGCATAAAAAGGCTTCTGCTCTGCTGTGAGAAAAATACTCATAGGCCAGCCGCCGCTTCCTGTAAGCGCCTGACAGACCTCCATATATACGCTGTCAATATCCGGTCTTTCCTCACGGTCTACCTTAACGGACACAAAGTTCTCATTCAGGATTTCTGCGATTTTCTGATTTTCAAAGCTCTCATGAGCCATAACATGGCACCAGTGGCAGGTGCTGTAGCCGATACTTAAAAACACAGGCTTATTTTCCCGCCGCGCTTTCTCAAAAGCCTCTTCTCCCCAGGGATACCAGTCAACGGGATTGGACGCATGCTGCAAAAGATATGGGCTGTTCTGGTCTTTCAATCGGTTTTTCATGTATTTCCTCCTTCTGCAAGAATATAATCCACTCCTTTTTCCTGAAGAAAATGAGCACATAAGTTAGTCTGTACAGTCAGCAGAGATTTATGCGCTTTTTTTGCTTACCAGACAACCTGGTTACGCCGCCTTCTTTATGCCTGCTTTTCAAGCAATTTTTTCGTCAGTTTTTTTACCTTTTTCTTGCATTTTCCGCAGCCCTTCCCGGCTTTCGTAGCTTTTTTTACCTCTTTAAAAGAAGAAGCACCGTTTTTTACCGCATCTGCCACATCCCCTTTTGTAACGTGATAACAGGGGCAAATTACTTTCTCTCTGTTCATAACAAACCTCCTTGTATTCTTTGCGGTACATTATACCGTGGTCACTAAGTTCATGCTGCGCCTTCGGCTCCATCCAGCCGAAATATGCGCCTTTATGTCTCTGATTCCGGTACGGCATTCTTTGGCAGTGTCTTTACACCGAATACAAAATACAAGAGGTGGCAGATCCACACAATCGCCAGGATCACCCGTCCTACCGGAACACGGCTCATCAGCAGGAAGCCGATTCCCATTAAAACAGTCACACTGGTAATGATCGTAATCTTTGTTTCAGTAGTCATACCCCGTTTCTGCACAAAAGACTCCAGATGCTTCTTGTACATTTTTGTACCAACAAACCAGTCATGCAGCTTCTGAGAAGAATTGGCAAAGCAGAATGCTGTTACCAGAAAGAAGGGTACTGTGGGAAGGATGGGCAGCACGATCCCTATGCATCCAAGTCCCAGGCAAATACACCCCACGATCAATAATAAAAGTCGTTTCAGTCTCATTTGGTTTCCTCCAATCTTTTTTTCTCTTTTTTTGTCTCAATCACGTGCCGCACCGCCATAACCGGATGATGAAAAATCATCCGCGGGCCGGAGAAACGCATGACATCACGGATTTTTTCTCTCATCTCCGGCTTGTAGCAGTGGACCTTGCAATTGGAACAAAAGGTTTTTGTCTCCATAAAGGGACATTTATCACTCCTTTGATCTGCATAATCACTGAGCGCTCTACATTCAGGGCAAAGCTCCTGTTTTGTACCGTGATTTTTGCGGCAATAAATCCTTATCATCAGAGCTACGGTTTGTTTCTCTCTCTTTCTCTTTTCGTCCACATTACCCTTCACCAGCTTATCCTCCCATTTCACATCGAATACATAATTCCGCAATGGCATCGCCAACTGCCTGTGCCAACCAGCCGTCTGTTGAACATCAAAGTTGATGTTTCTGCCTTTTGTTTTTATACACTCACTTTAATTAGTTTTATCTAATTTGTATTGTTAAAATAAGCCGCTCTCTAAAGCGGCTTACTTTTGATATTTTATCTGAAGAAATGCAGTTTTGTCAATAAGATTATTTCTTCTTTTTGGTACGGATTTTTCCCGTCATCTCTGTGACAACAAGCTTAAATACATTTGTGCGGGGAATTGCCTTTTGGCTAAAAGGAAAGCCTTCCTCACGGTAATGATTCATAAGGATGCACAGCCCTTCGTATTTTTCATCGTCCGGAACCATTTCTACAAAGCCTCTTCCGATCACGCTTTCGTAGTTCATGGTACAATTTCCTTTTTCCTCATCCAGCACGAGCAGATGTTCGCAATCCATTTCAAAGGTCGCTCTGTTGTCTCTTGCGATCAAGTCGTATTTTTTTCCTTCTGCGGCACCGTGGAAATATAACTCCAGCCTGTCCTCTTTTACCAGCATTCCAAAATTCAGAGGGACAATATAAGGATATCCTTCATCATTCAGAACAAGCCTGCATACATCACATTTTTCCATGATCTGGATCATCTCATTTCTGTCCGTTACTTCTCTGTCACTGCGTCTCATAGCGTTTACGCTCCTTTCAGTATTCTCCACTATTTTTTGAATATAAAAACCGGCAAAGGCGGATTGTTGCTCCGGTTGTAATATTGATTGACGATCACCGTATATTCTCTGGACGGAAGCTCCTTCAAAAAGGCCAGCAGCCTTTCTTTTTCCTCAAACCCCGTGTCACCGCCACTATAAATGCAAAGGCTCATCATGCCGCCGCTCTTCAGGATACGGAGTCCTTTTTCCACTGCTGCCACACTGGTATCTGCCCTTGTCGCAATGGCGTGATCACCGCCAGGCAGGTATCCGAAGTTAAAGCAGATCACATCCGCAAACTCTTCCCCTGCATAGAGATCCATATGCTCATGCCCGTCATGTATCAGCTCTGCCCTTTCCTCATATCCATGTTCTTTTAAAACCTCCGCCGTTTTCTGAAGCGCTGCATCCTGGATATCAAACGCCAGCACCCGGCCTTTGTCCCCTGCCAGCTCACACAGAAACAGGGTGTCACTGCCGTTTCCCATGGTGGCATCAATATAAAAGCCCCCTTCCGGTGACTGGGAACGGATCATTTCATGGCACCATAAGGTAATTTGTGACTGTTTCATTCTCTTTACTCCTTTGCCAGACTCAAAAGCTTTCTGCCTTCCTCAAGCCTTGTGTAAAACTGGGCGTAAAAATCCTCATTTTTCTCATATGCCTTCATATAAAAGCGGTTCACCACATAGAGATTCAGATTCTTGATCAGCTCCCCGTCTTCAGCCTGATACAATACCTCCTGCACATCCAGTAGGAAATAATGCCAGTCTGCCACAAATTTCTCATATTTTTTAAGCTCCGGCGTGTCGATCCATTTTTTTACTTTGATCTTGCTGCGGTTCGTCTTTTTGCACTCATGAATCTGCAGAAAATATCGGAAGCCTCCGTTTTCATAGTATCTTCCCAGTGGGAAAAGCCGGCAGAATCCCGGCCGGAATCCATGAATCGAGCACCTTCCCTCCCCGTTTAAAAAGACGCAGCTCTCCTCCCTGCCCCTCATACAGAGATGGGGCAGGATGTTGCCGTCCGCGGCATCAAACTGAATATATCCAAGACTGACAAGCTCCTCCGCCGTTTTTCCAAGGCCTGCACATAACCGGAAGACATCCAGCGGGTCCAGCACCACGGAATCCCCCATGCCTGTGCAGCAGTCGTGACAGCCTTCACAGTCATGGCAGTCAGCCTTTACCATATCATTTGCCTCATAAAGCTTTCCATCGGAAATCTCTTCCATTGAAACTTCGCGTCGCATATTTCTCCTGCCTTTCCCTGCCTGTGGATTAATCCAGCTTTATCCCTGCCAATGCCTGGGCAAAAGCGTTGTTTACCGGTTCCTTTGCTTCCTTCTGCTGCTTGCGGAGGTAATTCTGCACATCCCGCTTGCCCACTCCGGCTCCTTCCTTTGCCCTGCGGGCCTGGAAAGCGGAAAGCTTTTCCTTATAGCCGCATGCGCATACAAAGGTTTCTTCCTTGCCCTTTACATACATTTCCATACGCTTGTGGCATTTCGGACAGCGGGCGTTTGTGGTGCGGGAAACGGTCTCCCGGTAGCCGCACTCTCTGTCCTGGCACACAAGCATTTTACTGTTTTTGCCATTCACTGCCAGGAGACGCTTGCCGCAGTTCGGGCAGACCTTGTTGGTCAGATTGTCATGGCGGAAGGTTCCGTCTCCTGTTTTGATCTCCTCTACAATGTCGCAGGCATAATCCCGGATCTCATCCAGAAACGTATCCTGCCGCATTTTGCCTTTTGCAATCCCGGAAAGCTTCATTTCCCAGTCAGCCGTCAGCTCCGGCTTTTTCAGATCCTCCGGCACCAGCTCCAGAAGCTGCTTTGCCTTGGAGGTAATGTGTATCTCATTTCCTTTCTTTTCCATGAGAAAGGAATTAAAAAGTTTCTCAATGATATCCGCTCTGGTGGCAACTGTGCCAAGTCCGCCTGTCTCTCCGATGGTTTTCACAGCCTCCTTATCTCTGGTTTCCATGAATTTCACCGGATTTTCCATTGCTGCCAGAAGCGTTGCCTCAGTAAATCTTGCAGGCGGCTTTGTTTTTCCTGTGCTTATGGACACGTTTTCTGCCTTTAGCCGCGCCCCTTTCTGAAGCCTTGGAAGGCGCTGGTCCCCTAAGCCTTCATCCTCCCTGTCCTCTTCATCCTCCTGGGCATAGCTGCCCTCATAAACTTCCTTCCAGCCCAGGCTTTTTATGATCCTTCCGCTGGCTGCAAAGGTTTCTCCTGCTGCCACAGCTTCCATAGTCACCTGCTCATAGACAAAGGGCGGATACAGTACGCTTAAGAACCGTCGTACTACCATGTCATAAATCTTGCGTTCCTCATTGGTCATATGGTCAAGCTGTACAAACTGCTCTGTGGGGATGATGGCATGGTGGTCGCTGACCTTTTTGTCATCCACAAAGCCGGCATTTGTCTGGATCGGCTTATTCAAGAGAGTCCCTGCAAGCTTTCTGTAAGGGCCTGTTCCGCAGGCTTTCAGACGTTCTTTGATGGTGGGAACCACATCTTTTCCGATATATCTGGAATCGGTTCTGGGATAGGTCAGAACCTTGTGGTTCTCGTAAAGGCGCTGCATGATGTTCAGGGTTTCTTTTGCGGAAAAACCGTATTTCTGGTTTGCCTCCCTCTGCAGGGTGGTAAGATCATAAAGTCCCGGTGCCGGTGTCTTTTTGGGCTTTTCCGTAATGGAAACAACCTCCAGCGCACCGTCCTTTACTTTGTCACGGATTTCCTCTGCACGTTCCTTTAAAAAGGTCCGATAGCCGTTGCTTTTCCCATCGCGCCAGGTCCACCGCACCTCTCCTGCCTCCAGGGTGATCCCGTAATATTCCTTTGGGACAAATTTCCGGATCTCCTCTTCTCTTTTTGCGATCATGGCAAGCGTGGGTGTCTGCACTCGTCCGCAGGAAAGCTGTGCATTGTATTTGCAGGTCAAAGCCCTGGTTCCGTTCATACCTACCAGCCAGTCTGCCTCCGCTCTGGCGGCAGCGGCGCGGTACAGATTATCATACTCATGTCCGTTCTTCAGGTTCCGGAAGCCTTCTGAAATGGCCTTGTCCGTCACGGAGGAGATCCATAGCCTTTTGATCGGCTTACGGCACTGGGATTTTTCCAGTATCCAGCGTGCCACAAGCTCTCCCTCGCGCCCTGCATCCGTGGCAATGATAATATCTCCTATATCTTTTCTGAAAAGCTGGGTCTTCACGGCATTATACTGCTTTGCAGTCTGCCGGATCACCACCAGTTTCATATGCTCCGGCATCATGGGAAGGGTCGCCATCTCCCATTTCTCATATTTTTTATCGTATTCCTCCGGGTCTGCCAGGGTAACGAGATGTCCCAGTGCCCAGGTTACCACATATTCTTTTCCCTCAAGAGCTCCGTTCTGCTTTTGGGAGCACCTCAGCACACGGGCAATATCCCGGGCAACAGAGGGCTTTTCAGCAATTACCAGTGATTTCATTTTTTCACTCCTCGTCTAATATCTTTGATGAGTATATCATATCTTTTCCGCCCCTGCCAGTTGTTTCCTGCTTTTTCCTCCTATTGTCGGGACGCAGTTTATAATAATTTCATTATATTTTACAAAAATTTGTTTGTAAACCGACGGTATGAATGCTATTATAGGAATGATAATCTTTATGCCCAAGGAGGCAGTATGTATTACTTTATTGTAAACCCCAACTCCCGCTCCGGTGCCGGGGGCGTGATCTGGAACGAAATTCGCCGCGAGCTTCTTTTGAGAGGGATTTCTTTTGAGAGCTATCTTACCCGTTTTGTGGGACACGCGGTAACAATTGCTTCACGCATCACCAGCTCTGCCACGCCCGAAAATCCGGTTCATCTCATAACGGTAGGCGGGGACGGAACCATTCAGGAAGTGCTTACCGGTATTGTGGATCCTGACGCTGTGATATTCGGCTACATTCCCACAGGTTCAGGCAATGACTTCTGCCGCAGCCTGAAGCTTCCCCAGGAACCTATGGCTGCCCTGGATTCCATTCTGAAAGAAGAGCGTATCGTCAACATGGATATACCCTGTATGCTGCAGAATGGACGGAAATACCGTTTCGGGATCAGCACAGGTCTTGGATATGACGCAGCCGTATGCCAGGAGGTCCTCTCAACGCCTTTTAAAAAACATTTTAACCGTCTGAAGATGGGTAAACTGATCTATCTTTTTGTTGCTCTTAAGCAGCTTATGTTTCTGAATCCTGCACCCATGACGATCCGTATGGATGGGAACCGCACTTTCCATTACAGCCGGGTATATTTCACAGCAGTGATGAATCAGAAATACGAGGGCGGCGGTTTTATGTTCTGCCCTGCGGCAAAGGCTGATGACGGTATTCTGGATGTGATTCTGGTGGAGGGTGTCAGCAGGCTTAAGGTTTTATTTTGCCTGCCCACTGCTTTTTTCGGAAAGCACACCCACATAAAGGGAATACATATTTATCAGTGCAAAAACATAGATATTCATAGCAGTGTTCCCCTTCCTGTACACAGAGACGGGGAATCCGGCGGCATACAAAGTGATGTTTCTGTGTTTTTTGAAAAAAGAACTTTAAAAGTTATTATGCCTGTGATATAATCTCTTCGATTATCAGGAAACTTACAGGCAATGTTTTTATGTCCCGAACGGACATCTGTAAAGGAGTTGAAATTTTGGTTAGATTTACCAAAAAATACGGTCACGGTTTAGTAATCCTGATTTACAGCATCATTTATCTCATTCTGTTTGCTTATCTGGAAAACCGGACTGTGTATGGTTATCACGTTGTAGATACTGTTTTTGATGATCACATACCGTTTTGTGAATTTTTCATCGTACCGTACCTGCTGTGGTTTCCTTATATGATCAGCACAGTACTGTATTTTATATTCTGGAATGATAATAAGCGTGAATACTATCAGCTTATTTTAAACCTGATGATGGGCATGACTGTCTTTTTGATCGTATCCTACATTTATCCCAATGTCCTTCATCTTCGTCCCACCGAATTTCCAAGGGACAACATTTTTACGGATGCGGTTCGTTGGCTGTATCGTACCGATACTCCTACCAACGTACTTCCCAGTATCCATGTATTTAACTCTCTTGCCATCCACATGTCTCTCACAAACTGCGAGGCTTTAAGGGACCGCAAGGGTATACGCCGTGCTTCTCTGGTGCTGACGGTTCTGATCATCCTGTCCACCATGTTTTTGAAGCAGCATTCTGTTATTGACGTTTGTCTAGGTTCCACCCTAGCGCTGTTTGGTCATCTGTTCTTCTATCCGCAGAAGGCCCACGAAAGCTCCCGCCGCCGTGTTGCAGTTGCAGGCAACGGAAAAGGAAAACGCAGACATTTTTAAACAACTACAATTAAGGACCATGGAAACGCCGGTTTCCATGGTCCTTGCTTACTTGCTGTTCTTTTAATTAAATCCGTAAAATTTCTGGCTTATCTTGTAAGCTGCCACAGAAACCTTCCGTCCGCCTCTTCCCGGCAGGTTCATAAAGTTCCCCATCAGGCTGTGACGCAGCTTTCCATACAGCGTCCTGTTTGTGGTGCGGATGTATGACAGCAGCTCCTTTTTCTTCTCCAGCGCTTCCTCTGTGCCGGAACGGATCAGCATGATGGAGGAGATCGTGGTGATTATATCCAGGTAGCTGATCATATAGGCTCTTGTCCGCTTGTTCATGGGACCGCAGCTTGTGTAGGAATTTACCATCAGCTTGTTGACACGGATCTGCTGGTCGATCCTACTGATCATCACCTTTTCATTTACCGACTGGTCTTCTCTTCCGATAAAGTATCTGTAAAAATTCGTATCCAGATAATACATGTTCTGCACATAGGGCAGCGGATCAAAGGCAAAAATATTGTCCACATAGAAGGTATGCTCCGGCAATTCAAGCTTACAGTCAACCAGAAGCTGTGTCCGGTAGATCATGGAGTGCATCAGCAGATATTTGCCCTTTGGCATATGCTTTACATCATTCCAGGTAAAGATCTGGTTTACCGGCAGACAGTGGCGGTACTGCATCACTCTCTTTTTCGGTGCGCCCTGCTTTTCATATACAAAATTGCTGATAAGCAGGTCTACTGTCCGGGAGCCGCGGATCAGGTCCTCCAGGGTATGAAGGATCAGCTCATAGGATTCCTGATTTACCCAGTCGTCGCTGTCCACCACTTTAAAATAAAGTCCCTGGGCATTTTTGATCCCTGTGTTGACTGCAGCTCCGTGGCCTCCGTTTTCCTGATGGATGGCACGGACGATCGTAGGGTATTTCTCAGCATAAGAATCTGCAATTTCCGCAGTCCTGTCACTGGAACCATCATCCACGATAAGGATCTCCACTTCCTCGCCTCCCGGCAAAAGTGACTCGATACATTTTTCCATATAGCTTTCTGAATTATAGCATGGAATTGCGATGCTTAGTAATTTCATATCAAACAACTTCCTCCTTCATATATTTCACATACGCTCCAAATGCGGAGGGTATGGCATACTCCTTATCTGTCTCTTTCTTTTCTACAAACAAAATCTCCGGCTCCCTGGTCCGCTCCAGCGACGCCACGCGGATGAGATATCCTGTCATTCTCCACTCAATATGGGAAAAAATATGCTTTGCCTCCGGAAGCTTCTGTATATACAGTGGCTCCAGTTCCAGGCTCTCCGCATATTCCAGAGCTTCCTCCCTGGAGAGATGCCCTGGTCTGTTGGGCAGTTCATACAACCCTGCCAGAAGCCCTTTAGACGGTCTTTTGCGGATCGCAGTCCGCTCTCCGTCCTGAATCACCAGTACGGTACGGTTTTCCACTGTCCTGGACTTTTTCGGCGCCTTTACAGGGTACTTGTCCGTTGTGCCGTGAAGTCTTGCCTGGCAGAAGTCCTTTACCGGACATTCCTCACATTTCGGCTGCCCATTTGGAACACAGATCACTGCGCCCAGCTCCATCATAGCCTGGTTAAAATCACCTGGATGATCCTGCGGGATGATTTCCTGCAGATCTGCCTCTATTTTTTTCCGAAGAGACGGTTTCATAATGTCCTCGGAATTTTCCGTGATCCTGGTGACCACGCGCAGAACATTTCCATCCACTGCCGGAACAGGAATCCCATATGCGATGGATGCAATGGCTCCTGCCGTATATCTTCCTATACCTTTTAACGAAAGTAACTGGGAAAAGGATTCAGGAAGTTTTCCATTATATTCTTCTGTCATCTGTATTGCCGCCTGCTGCATGTTTCGAACGCGGCTGTAATACCCAAGTCCCTCCCAAAGCTTTAATAGCTTTTCCTCACGGCATTCTGCCAACGCCGGAATATCGGGAAGCTCTGTAATAAATCTTGTAAAATACGGCTTTACCGCCTCCACCCTTGTCTGCTGCAGCATGATCTCCGATACCCAGGTATAGTAGGCGTTATTTTTGTCCCTCCAGGGGAGAATCCGCTTATTTGCCCGGTACCAGGCAAGCAGCGCGCCTGTCATCTCCTCACGCATGGATCTGATCCTCCAGGTTTATGGGAACCGCATCCTGTATCTCAATCCTATCCGTTTCGATCATACAATCCCGGGCCAGGATGTGTACCCCTGCTTTTTTTGCTTTCTGTAAGGTTTCCCCAAACTCCCGGTGGGTATTCCAGTTTGGCTCAAACCTGATAATGCCTTTCATCTGAATAACAAATAGCAGGTATGCCTCATACCCATCCTCCATACAGCGTATCAGTTCTTCGATATGCTTTACACCTCTCTGGGTGGGGGCATCCGGAAAACGGGCAATGTTGTTTTCTTCCAGGGTCACGCCTTTTACCTCTATGAACGCCTTTCGCATGGATGACTCCACATACAGGTCAAACCGCGAATTTCCATAGGTTTTTTCCGTATATACGGTAACCTCCTCCGGAAAAAGGCCTCCTGCCATGATCCATTCCTTTGCTGCCTTATTCGGTATCTGGGAATCCATGTTGATCCAGCGTCCGGATTTATTTACACAGATCAGATCATATTTCGTCTTTCTGGCAGGATTGCTGCTCTCCTCCAGAATCACCTCTGCCTCCGGAACAAGAAGCTCCCTGCATCTGCCCGTATTTTTCACATGGACAGTCTCAATATGTCCATCCAGCCTGACATGGGCAATAAAACGGTTGGGACGATCCAGAAAAATACCGCGGACAATTTTATCGTATTTCATAAACTTTTTCCCTTCAATTGCAATATTTACATCATAACACAAAATCCGCAAAAATACAGTTGATTTTTTGTCTTTTCTTCGATAGAATGTGTTCTTAAGAATATATATTGAAAGGATATAGCAATGGACAGTATTATCTTCGATGTGGACGGTACGCTTTGGGATTCCACGGAAATCGTAGCCCATGCCTGGAATGAATATCTGAAGTCAGAAAATGTAGAGATCTCACTTACAGCAGATACGCTGAAGAGCTTGTTCGGACAGCTTCTCCCTGACATTGCCAGGAAGCTCTTTCCTGATTTTCCGGAAAATGAGCAGATGCGCCTCATTGACGGCTGTACGGAAGCGGAGCACCAGGCTCTTTCCAGACAGTGTGCGCCCGTTTATCCGGACCTTGATAAGGTTTTGGAAAAGCTATCCGGGAAATTTCCGCTTTTTATTGTAAGCAACTGTCAGGCCGGGTACATTGAACTTTTTCTGGAAAAAACCGGATTCGGTCACTATTTTACGGGTCATCTGTGTCCCGGAGATACCGGTGAAGCCAAGGCTGAAAATATCATGAGAATTGTCAGTGAGCATCATCTTTCCGCTCCTGTTTATGTAGGCGACACTGCCGGCGATTATAATGCCTGCCGGAAAGCCGGTGTTCCATTTGTCTTTGCGGAATACGGATTCGGTCAGGTTGACACACCGCAGTTTCGAATCAAAAAGCCTGCTGATCTGCTGGATATCTGCATTGGTTAAAATTCTAAAAAGGGTGCTGAGGTTTGATTTCAGCACCCTTTCATATTTTTATTTTCTGCATTTTGTTCTCAAATAGTAAATAAGAGTTCCAAAGATGACTATCAGCACTACGATGTAAATGATCTTTGCTGTAAGCCCTTCGGTGTACATATTGATCCCTGTGGCAATTCCAAGAAGGATCATAGCAATGCCGCCCGATTTCTCCATCTTTTTCTCATCGTATATCTTTTGTCTCAGCTCCGCATTTCCGCCCTTCATAAAAATATCTCCGTGGCCTGTTACCATCATAACGCCTACCACCAGCGCTACGATCGTCAATATCATATCAAAGGTTCTGTCCATTGTTTTATCTCCTGTATAGTTGTAACGATTAGTTACTATCCACAGTTAGCAACTGTGAATAGCAACTATGATTGACAAGGTTCCGTGAGTTCCTCATTTTATTTAATAGAAGCAGATGATCGGAACGTTATACTGAATGATGCTGTACAGCGCAGCCGCGCTGTCATAAGGCAGATTGATACATCCATGAGAACCGCCTGTCAGAAAACGGTCGCCACCGAAATACGGCTGCCAGGTAGCATCATGGAAACCGATTCCGCCGTTAAAGGGCATCCAGAAGCTTACCGGCTGTTCGTATTCATAGGTTCCATCCGGCTTCTGAGGTCCTCTCAGCACATCCGGGCTCTTTTTATTATACAAGGTGAAAATTCCCTCCGGTGTCTGACGGTCTGCATAACTCATATTACCGGAAACAAAGTCTGAATCAAAAATTATCGAACCGTTCTGATAATAGTACATATGCTGAACGCCCATATCCACCTCAATATAAGTGTTTCCAAGGTCGTTGTAGCCATGGGAGTTTGCGGTCATTTTGTAAACCGGATCTCTCGTAACCTGTGCTCCGGCGCGGATTTCCTCGGTAAGCTGTGCTACTTCCTCTTCCTGATTGATCTTCCAGCCATATGCGGAACCGTATACATAAACCGTTCTGCCGTTTGTTGTGTGGAACTCCCTCTGGGTTCCTACCGTGTCATGATCCTGTGCAAGCTTCGCTACAAATTCTGTAATATGCTGCTGGAAGGATGCGTCATCCTTTACAAGCTGACCCTTTTCGTCAAACTGCAGCCAATCCTTAAGGGTCGTACCATCCAGGGTCACTGTATTCTCCCCAAAGGTATAAGTAATGCTTGCCTTTGTATAATTGTTATACGCATCTCTGGTAGCCTGCAGCTCCTGGCTGTCGCTTGTCACATCTGCCTTTGCGTATACATCCTGAGCGGCATTAAAATCCACAGAGGTCTGGCTGCCGGAAATCGCTGCGTCAAGTGCCTTGTATGCTTCCTTTACTCTCAGCTTGCTTCCCTCTGTCTCCGGAACGATGGTAAACTCCGTCCCGCTCAAAGCCACGTAAGCATTTTCCGGCTCCACCTGGTTTTCAGGCTGTGCACAGCTTAGCTGCTTTACCTCAGTCTGAAGCAGGTTTTTGTCAAAGGTCACACTCTTTTCTGTGGTAAAGCTCTTTGTTTCAAAAAAGCCCCGAACCCATTCATATGGCTTCTGCTGCTTCAAAAGGTTTAAGACCTCGCCGTCAGACATATAACGGTAATTGATCTTGCTTCCTTCTATTGCCTGAGGTTCCAGATTTCTGGACATGACCTGAATGGAATAATTCTCAACCTGACTTGCTATAGCCTGCTCTGCCTCGTAAGCTGTCTTATGGGAGCAGTCAATGCCGTTAATGATCGTCCCTTCAAAAAATCGGTCGGAATAATAGTAGGTAACGGCTCCATAAGCGCATACAACAGCTCCTGCCATCATGGCAACCACAAGCCCTGCAACCTTAAGGCCTTTAAATTTTTTCTTTTTAGCAGGAAAAACTGCAGGCTCTAATTCCTCATCCGAAATCGGCACATAAGTAATTTTCTTCGGTCTGGCAGATTTCGGTGCTGCAGGTCTGTATTCTTTTTCCGGCTGTGAGGCGGCTTTTCCCTTTTTTGCTTTTTTTCTGCGGGAACGGTTAGGATCTGTTTCGATCAGCTCTACCTTCAGCTCCGGTCTGTCCTCATCGTCCGGGAGATCGTCGAAATCCATATCATATTCCGATTCTTCTCCGTCCTCCAGTTCATCCCATTCCTCATCGTATTCCTGCTCATCCCATTCTTCGTCTGCCTCTTCAGCCGTATCTTCATCGTCATATTCTTCATCAATGGGAGTATCTTCCTGCTCATCAGGGTCTTCCACGATCCGGTCCATGGCTTCATTTATTCTTTCCTCAATGTCTCCAGGACTGCCCTTTTCTCTCTTTTCTTCGCTGCTCATCTATATACTCTCCTCAAATTTATCTAAGTGTCCAGGCCTATATTCTCACTAACCTCATGCTGCGCCTAACGGCTTGCATTCACTAAGTGTTCATATTATACCACATAATTACGATTATGCACAAAAAAATGTGTCAGGATTATTTTATCCCGGCACATTTATTTTATCCGAAAAGCACAGCCATATTGTAATATCCGCTTTACAAGATTTCTTTCATCACGCGCAGCGCATTGTCCTGCCACATTTTGTCAATAACGCGTGAAGACATTTTATGATTTTGAAGCGCTTCTTTTAAACGCCACAGCTCATCACAGCTATTGATCTGCAGCTTTCCGCTGATTCCGTCAAAATCCGTCCCCAGCGCCAGCACATCCTCGCCGCCTACCTGGTAAATATGTTTTATGTGATGAAGCATATTGGAAATACTGCTCTTTTTATCTGCGCCCAAAAAATCCGGACAGAAATTCAGTCCGATCACGCCGCCCTTTTCTGCAATAGCTTCAATCATTGCATCCGTAAGATTTCTGGAGTGAACGGTAATAGAGCGTGAATTGCTGTGGGAAGCAATAAAAGGCTTTGTCGCATGACGCGCCACATCCCAAAATCCGCCGTCTGAAAGATGCGAAACATCAATGATCATACCAAGACGGCTCATTTCCTCGATCACTTCCATTCCAAAGGGCTTCAGTCCATTTGACATAACCTCCGGGTCGCCGGAATTCGGATATCCGATATCATTCTCATGATTCCAGGTAAGTGTGATAAGCCGGATTCCTCTGTCATAAAAATGATGCAGATGTTCCAGACTGCTGCCTATTGCAGCGCCGTCCTCCAGCGTCAGGAGCGCTCCCACCTTTTTCCGCTCTATACAAACTTCAATATCATCGGTGCCGCACACAGGAATCATACGCTCTCCGCAAAGCTTTATATTTTTTTCAAAAACGTCTATCATATGATTTGCTTTTTTGAATGCCATTTCCCTCCGGAAAGGCATGGGATAGACTCCTGCATCAAAAAAAGTGGAAAAACACTGAACCAGTGAGCCTGCTTTTTCCAGGCGTTCCAAATCTACGCTGTATGGATTGTGCACAAGATCCCCCTTGTGTATGGGCATCGCAAGCCTTGATATGGTATCACAGTGTAAATCGATCATCTTTTTCGTTCCTCCCGGGTTTCCCCAATTTTTCTCTTAGATGTATTTTACAGGCGAAGTTTTTTCTTCATATCCTTCATTACAAAGAAATACATGAAAATCAACAGCGTTGTTGCCACGATCCAGGCAACCGGACTTGCCATACATGCAAGGAAATAACTTTCCTTCTTTGCTGCTATAACGGCTGTCACACCTCGACCCACAAGCTCTGCCACGCCTGACAGCATCGGCAGAAAACCATAGCCCATGCCTTGAAATCCATTGCGGTAACAGTTCACAATATACAGCGGGATCATGAAACATCCCACGCATTTCAAATAGGTATGAACCATTGGAATAACTGTATCAACGTTATCAGAAATAAACAGGTAGGAAAAATATTTCCCCCAGAGGATCAGAATCGCCCCTGTTATCACTGCATAGATGACACCGATCACATCTGCTGAACGAAATCCCTGTCGAACATTTTCCAGCTTTCCGGCTCCGATATTCTGTGCATTATAGGTAGATACGGCTGTTCCTAACGCCACAAAAGCCTGTGCAAAAATATTTTCGATTTTACTTCCCGCTGTAAACGCAGCCACAGGATAGGCGCCCAGAATGTTCAGAGCGGACTGTACCATCATGGCCCCGATCGCTGTAATGGAAAACTGCAGCCCCATGGGGATTCCCAAACGGATCTGGTTTCCTGCAAGTTTTTTCCGGAATTTCCAGTCATCCCGGCAAAGATGAAGCTCCGGAACTGCCTTGATAATATAGAGCAGACAGAGCAGACCGGAAACGCCCTGTGAGATCACAGTGGCCCATGCCGCACCTGCTGCACCCATGTGAAAAACAACGATAAATACCAGGTCAAGAACTATATTCAAAAGCGCTGACAGGATCAGAAAATACAACGGTATTTTGCTGTTTCCCAGGGCGCGCAGAATACTTGCAAGTATATTGTACAGCACCTGAGCGAAAATACCGCCGCAGATGATCATAATATACGAGTAGGCTTCCTGAAATATATCCTCCGGCGTATTCATAAATTCTAACAGCGAACGCATCCCAATCATACTGACTGCTGTCATGATGATCGATACCACAACAGATAAAATTGCTGCATTTCCCACGGTCTGGCGCATTTCGTCCATTTTCCCTGCACCGAACTTCTGGGATGTGAGTACGGTAAATCCTGTCGTCAATCCTAGCAGAAATCCAAGGATCAAAAACATAATGGTTCCCGTAGAGCCCACTGCTGCCAAAGCCTTGGTCCCCACGAATTTTCCTACAATAATGGCATCCACCATATTGTAGAACTGCTGGAATACATTCCCGATAAATACAGGAATCATAAAGTTGAGTAAAATTTTCATCGGTTTCCCGACGGTCATGTCTGTCTGCATTCCAATATCCTCCGTACAAAATCGCAAAATTTGCTGTGCCATATCATTTCGCACGAGAGGGATTATAGTAAAAAACAACTCTTGTTGCAAGTCCTCTTTTTTAAAAACGCAATTTTCTCTGAAATTACAAAAACCCCTGTAAAAACAGAGGTTTTTGTTGTGATTATCACGAATTTTCTTACTTATTTTTCAACCAGCAGAGAGGTTCCAGTCATTTCCTTCGGCTGCTCCATACCCATAAGCTGGATCAGAGTCGGAATGATGTCTGCCAGACAGCCGTTCTCACGAAGTGTATATTTCGGGTCTGCATTTACCAGGATAAACGGTACCGGGTTGGTGGTATGTGCGGTGAATGGCTCTCCGGTGTTGTAATCAACAAGCTGCTCAGCGTTTCCATGGTCTGCGCAGATAAACATCTGTCCGTCAACTTCCTTGAGTGCTTCCACAGCTCTGCCCACACACTCGTCAACAGCCTCGACAGCCTTGATAGCTGCCTCCTCTACGCCTGTATGTCCAACCATATCCGGGTTTGCAAAATTGATGATGATCACATCATATTTGTCAGATTTGATGGCCTCTACCAGCTTATCGCATACCTGCGGTGCGCTCATCTCAGGCTGCATATCATAGGTAGGAACCTTCGGGGATTTTACAAGGATTCTCTCCTCGCCTTCATTCGGCTCCTCAACGCCGCCGTTAAAGAAGAAGGTAACATGTGCGTATTTCTCAGTCTCAGCGATACGTGCCTGTGTCATTTTATGTGCTGCCAGGTACTCGCCAAAGGTATTGTGCAGCATTACCTTGTGGAAGGCTACCATTTTATTCGGAATGGTGTCATCGTATTCAGTAAAGCATACATAAGTCAGATCAAGTCTCGCGCCTCTCTCAAAGCCGGTGAAATCGTCAGTGCAGAATGCTCTTGTGATCTCACGTGCACGGTCAGGACGGAAATTGAAGAATACTACGGAATCTTTGTCAGAAATGGTGGTCACCGGTTTTCCGTCTTTTTCCATTACGGTAGGCAGAACAAATTCGTCAGTCTTGCCGTTGTCGTAGGAAGCCTGTACAGCCTCTGCTGCATCAGTGCCTTTAACTCCCTCACCTTTTGTCAGAGCCTTGTATGCAAGCTCCACACGGTCCCAGCGGTTATCACGGTCCATTGCGTAGTAACGTCCGGAAACAACACCGATCTCTCCTACGCCGATTTCCTTCATCTTTGCCTGAAGCTCCTCGATGTAGCCTTTTCCGGATGCCGGAGGTGTGTCACGTCCGTCCAGGAAGCAATGCACATAGACCTTCTCCAGACCTTCTCTTTTTGCCATCTCAAGAAGTCCGTAGAGATGGGTGTTATGGCTGTGTACGCCGCCATCGGAGAGAAGTCCCATGAAATGGATGGAAGAATTATTCTCCTTTGCATTTTTCATAGCAGCAAGGAGCGCCTCATTTTTAAAGAAATCGCCGTCCTGGATTTCTTTTGTGATTCTGGTAAGCTCCTGATATACGATGCGGCCTGCGCCCATGTTCAGATGTCCTACCTCAGAGTTGCCCATCTGTCCGTCAGGAAGACCTACTGCAAGTCCGCTTGCATAACCTTTTACAAACGGATATTCCGCCATCAGCTTATCCATAACAGGAGTCTTAGCCTCGTATACGGCGTTTCCCTCATGCTTGTCATTCAGGCCATATCCGTCAAGAATCATTAAAACAGTTGGTTTTTTGCTCATAATGCTCTCCTTTATCTGTGATTGGATTTTCGTTTTGTTTTTTCATCTACTTATATATAGTACCAAAAATCTAAGATTTTGCAATTCCAAATTTCATTATTTTCCGTACACACGAATGGTACGGGAAATCTTTTTCACTGAGCTTCGGTTGGAAAGCTCCTCGATCGCTGTCTTAAAATCGCCCTCCCGGACCTTCGCTGTAATGACCACGACCTCAGCACAGCCATCGTCCAATGTGTCACGCTGGATGATCTGAGCTACACTCACATGATATTTTGCAAAAACCTCTGTCATCTCTGCCAGAACACCGCAGCGGTCCTCTACGTGAAGACGCAGGAAGAAACGACTGTGGGCATTCTCCATTTTTTTCACCGGAAGGTTCTTGTAGCATGTACATCCGATACGTCCACTGCAGTCTGCCTGGATGTTGCGTACAATATCAAACACATCGCCCACAACAGCGCTGGCAGTAGGAAGCTGTCCTGCTCCCCTTCCAAAAAACATGGCATCCTCCACAGCATCTCCGTTTACAAATACGGCATTATAGGAATCATTTACCGTGGCAAGAGGATGGGTGCTTGGAATCAGCATGGGGCATACATATGCCTCGATGCCTTCATCGGTGTTGCGTGCCACGCCAAGAAGCTTGATGGTACATCCCATTTCCTTTGCGTAGCGGATATCCTTTGCTGAGATCTTGGTGATCCCCTCAATATATACATCGTCAAATACTACTCTGGAGTTAAAAGCAACGGATGCCAGTATGGCTACCTTACGTCCGGCATCAAGGCCATCAATATCCGCCGTAGGATCTGCCTCTGCATAGCCAAGCTTTGTTGCAAGGGCAAGGGCATCCTGAAATTCCATTCCTTCCTGACTCATCTTCGTCAGGATAAAGTTTGTAGTTCCGTTTACGATTCCCATAACCTCGCTCAAATGATTTCCGGCAAGGCACTGCTTCAGCGGACGGATGATGGGAATTCCGCCTGCCACTGCTGCTTCGAAAAGGAAGTCTGAATGGGAAGCCTCCGCGGCATCCAGAAGCTCCTTTCCGTTTACAGCGATCAGGTCCTTATTTGCAGAGACTACATGTTTTCCTGCTTTTAAGGCTTCTGTAATGTAGGTTTGGGCAGGATTGATACCGCCCATCACTTCAATCACGATTTTTATGGAGGAATCTGTGATGATATCTTCCCAGTTATTTGTCAGGATTGACGGATCATCCACCTTTGCCGCTGCTTTTTCCAGATTCCGCACAAGGACCCTGGTGATCCTGACCTTACAGCCGATTTTGGCTGTCATCTCATCCTCCTGCATTTTTAACACTTTATATACGCCCGTTCCCACGGTTCCAAGCCCTAAAAGGGCGGCGTTTATGACTTTTTCTTCCATCGGAGGCTCCCTTCTGTTCTCGACCTTCTTTTTTCGGCGGTATGATCTTACCGCGCTTTGGCTTTAATAGTAGGGCAGAAACAGATTTTTGTCAAGTGCAACGGCTCAGATAACTTTGCTGTCAGGGCTCCGATTCCTTTTCCTCCAGTTTTTTCTGCAGATACAGAATGTAATGAATACAGGCACACCCAAAGCCGGATATCATGATGGAAAAAACAGCAGCCTTTATCATATAGATCTCCGCTGCACTTTGTTCTACAGGTGCGCCTGCTACCATGTTGTAGAACAACACCAGTGCAATATGGATGGTCAGGACCCCAGAAACAAGTATTTTCACAAACTTTTTCATCATACTCTCCCTTCTGTAGTGTCTTTATAAACACACTATTCTAATTTCAATTTTACAGTAATAATGAGTTTATAGCAAGAACAAAATGGACAGGATATAAACATGATCAATTATGACCCATTATGGGAAACGATGAAAAAACGTCATGTTTCGCAGTATGATTTATACACACATTACGGCATCAAGCGTTCTCTTCTCCACAGACTCCGCAAGAATATGAATGTAGAAATCTATACACTGGATAGGTTCTGCAGTATTTTGGACTGTAATATTGAGGATATCGTACAATATGTACCGGATGATAAAGCTGGAAAAAAGCTTAAAGACGCTGCTGAAGACGATGACAAAGCATCCCCGGATAAAAATAAATAGACTGTTATGTCGGGAAATACTTAAAGGGATTAGTTTCGGCTCTTGCAGAACGTTTTGTACTTGTTCATATCAGAGACACTGAGAAAATTACAGCGCCCCCAGAAATAGGGGGCGCTGTCTTAAATTTACTGATTATTTGTTGTAGTTAACGATTTCAACGGTAGTGTAAAATAGTTTGTGTTTCTGGTAAAAAATAACTCTTTTTTGGTAAGAATTCAGATATGACAATTCTTAT
>NZ_CAXSVO010000028.1:0-51094 GCF_964240875.1 Ruminococcus sp. 5_1_39BFAA
AGCCCTTTAAATGGACTTATAAAGGTATACCTTTGACGGTTTGATATTGCTTAATTATTAATGCAATGCTGTACTAGGGATATACTGCTCTACTGCAATTCCTCTAGGCGGAATAAATGGATTGATCACAAAAGGGCTTACTCCGTTATTACCAGGTGTAAAAATTTGTAGTTCCGGAATAACATCAATCATTGCACGATATTCTGTCTTTGTCGGCTCGATAGCTAAAAAAGGAATCTTTTTCTGATACATCTGCAGTAGCAGATTAATGGAAAATGTTGTTTTTCCAGTTCCGGGCATACCCACCACTAATGCGTGCCTTGTCATGGACTTCTTAGGGCATCCAATATTGATTTTATTTTCTTCTCCCACAAGGTATCCTATCTGAATATTTTCAGTATCTATCGCCTTCTCATTAATGGCATGAACATTTTGCACTATTTCCCGACTACGAATCCCCACAATTTTCTTATTATCAATCGGAATGCGAAATAATGATGCTCCTTCTTCTGCCGTGATCATATATGGTATCCGAAATAAAATCCTCATAATCGACATATTTCCAAGTACATTCCATAGTTGTTTTTTTCTGTATCTTCGTATAAGATGAGCATTCAAATTCCACGGGTAATACGCAATCATTTCTCGCATAGAAATACGTTCAGAATTAAGATTAATTGTCATGTATTGTTCCGTGGATTTTCCTTTCAACATAGTAATCAAAACCGCTGATAAGTTTGCGCATTGATTGCGGTTTCCAAATGCTAAAAAATTATAACGAAAATGCGGTTGTTGCAAGTTCTCATACATATACTGAAAAGAATCTTGAGCTGTCTTTGCCACTACATCCTGATACGTTATTCCCAATCCCATCATAATATTTCCTGAAACAATTTTATCCAATGATGAATACATTTCTGTTATTCCAAATGCCTCTTTTTCCGTAATATTATCTGGAATCACTTGAATCGCAATGGCACTTCCCGGCATTTGTAACATAGCCCGACTAAGCATGGAAAAATCATTCATTTCTTCTTTCTTAATGGATTGCACAAAATAATACGGCATCATCGCTTGGGAATGAGTGATACATTGCTCGGCTTTTACTATGCCATTAACATAACCACCTGCTGCTAAATCCGTCATTTCTTGTAACTTTTCTAATTCACGCTCTGCAATCTCAAACCCGCCTGCCTTTAAATGAAAAATTATATTTTCGCTAAGAATTTTCATACGACTTGATATATCATTTCTTTTTTCTTCAATAATACGAATGATCACATATAGATGTAATTGTCCTTTAATACGTTCTTTGTCTATAGATTGCGAACTCCACAATAATTCAAGCACTGTACTTCCAGGTACACAATACCTGTAACTTTCTATAAGAAGTCTATAAAATAATTCCCAATTTATCTCTTGTGCTACAGCCTCATCTTCCGATAAATTGACATAATTGGGTATCCTCATAATCTCGTAAACTTTGCACCCTAGTACTCGATTATCGTTTAGTGAGATTAAATACATACTTTTACCTCTTTTCACAATCAGCACTATAAACTGATAATCTTAATAATATTCTTGATCTGTCCTAATAAATCTGCCCTTTCCCCTTAATTCAAAGCTTTCGCTCTCTAAGTTTTGGATTCCAAAATGTACTTCTTCACCATCGGAATTTTGAGCTATAATAATAACTGCAAATGAATTGCTATCGTCATATCCAAAATCAAACCGCTTTAAATTATACTTCGATGGTGTTCCGGAAAATACTCCTGTTCCTCCATAATACAAAGCCGTCCCAGAGGTTTCTCCAGTCCATGTATAATTATTATCTATTTCGATATAGATTGATAATTCTTCATTTACCCATGTTCCAAACAAATAGTCATGCACACAACTACTTGCATATGATCTGCTGCGTTCATAATCTTGCAACAAAGCAAACGATTCCATGGCAGTTATATAATCCCCTCTATTATATAAATTTATGGCATCTTCATATCGAAATCTGTCTGAATCCTTCAAGCCATATTGCGTTACCAAAGCATCACAATCTTTATAATATTGCATATCGTATATAATTTCTGCCGCCCCATTATAATCTCCAGCAGCCAGAAGTTCATTAGCTTCTAAATACGCTATTTCTTCCTTATTATTGTCTACCAAAGATGCTGCGTCCTTATAGAACCTAATTCCATCCAAAATTTCATTTGCTTTTTCATATTCCCCCTTACTAATCATATTTACTGCCTTGCCATACTGCATGTTCAAGTATATTACGCATAGAAGAATTAATAATAAAATTACAATACTAATTATGAATGGTTTTCTTTTCCATGCCTTAGCCTTTCGGAGACATCTCATTAACTTTTCATTTAGTTTCATATATGATGGTTCAGAAAGAAATTCCATATTATCATAAAGATCTTTTATTTCAGTTAAATCACCAATAACTTTTTCCACATTGTTTTTATTCAGCTTATGGTATTCTTTCATCACACCATCATATTTTTTCTGAACATAGTTATTCACCACTATCTGCCTTGCATTTTCTATATGTGTTTGATACTCCTCAACTATACGGGTTATATTTTTTTCATCCTGTTCCTTTGCATAATCAATACGTCGATTCATTATTTCTAGTGTTTTTTTACTTACTGAATCCAACGTTTTCTTTATTTTTTCATCTCCAAATCGATATACCTTCTTTAGGAACTTATTATTCTTCCAAAAATCCATTTCATTTTGCAACTGTCGCTCTCTATCCGCAACTGCCGAATCATAGCTCAAATCATAATCAAAACTTTTTTCTATCTCAATACGTTCATAGCACTCGTCGATACTATATTTTTTTACCACCTCTGCAATTGTATTCTCATCTTTGATAGGTACTGTAAGAGTTTGTACCTTTGCATTAGATGTTCCTTGTAAATGTACCTTTCCAATGTCTTCTACCGAAGTACTCTTCTGGTCTGCCAATACCAAGCCTAAATAGGCTTCTGCATTTTCGGCATCCAAATTCAACACCTGCTCAAAAAATTTATTGGCATTGTTCCACTGCCTATCCTCAATTTCCATTCTTCCTCTCGAAAGTAATGCGTTAATATTCACACCACCTGTCACATTTTGAAAAGAATCTGTTTTTCTATTTGTCAGCTTTTTAATGCCATCAAGTAAATCTTGAAGAAAACCTATTTTAGACATGTCTAATGCCTGATAAACTGCTAATTCATCTGGTAACTCATATGGGGATATATTTCGATATGTAGGAATTATATTTTTATCCCCCGCTCTTACAAATTGAAGATATCTGCTCCATTCATTTCTAACCCACGGTGCAGTAAAATACTCCGGTTTAGTCCCTACCACAATCATCACTTGCGCACTATTTAAAGCGGCAAATATAATAGGTTCAAATTCTGTCCCCAGTTTACCTTCCAAAGTTTTTCTAGCGAAGAAAACCCTATATCCTAGTTTTTCCAATTCAAAGTAAATATCCTGTGCTAATGCACTATCTAAAGTTCTTTCTCCGCTTATATCATCCGTTTCCTTGTAGCAAATAAAGATATCATATTTTGATTCTTTTTTAGCTATATCCCAATATTTTCTTTGAATTTCTGCAATTTTTTTCGCTTCCTTTTCATATAGCTCTCTTGCCCAAATGTCTTTTGCATATTGAATGGCAGCCTTATAGTCCAAATCATTTAATATTAATTGTGTTTGTACACGATGACATGTTGGTATTTTTTCCCCAGAATGTGGATCGGTCACATAATCTATACCATATTTGCATAGTGTAATCCCCCAATGGGCATCTGCATCCGTGTTATCTTCATCCAGCAATTTATCATATGTCTCTATTGCCTTATCAAACTCGCTATTTTGTCGCAAATATGTTGCTTTATTATATAAATTCTGTTTCTTTTCTAAATTCTTGGGAATTATATTGGTAGATCCACAAAATTGACAAATACCAACCGTCATATTTTCATTGAGATCCAAATTTCCTCCACAATAACCACATTTCAAAATAGCCATTTTGTTCCCCCTTGCTATCTCTTATGTACAATTACCCTTTCTTCCAACAATTGTTTTAACTCTTCACAATCCTGTCTTACTGCCACATCATCTTTAATCTCTTCTATCAACTTAACCACTAACGCATGAATTCGCTCTTCCATAACAATCGTAGTATCATTAGATACCGGATCACTATAGTGCACTGCATCAATCAGTTTTTCTAATTGTAACTTGATTTCATTATTATCACATCTAATCAATGCTATTCTAAGCATCTCTTCTACTTCATTCCAATTACGAATATCAATTTCCAGTTTCACATTCGAGGAACTCTCTACGGATTTTCCAAGCAAACTTGACAATGCCAAAAAAATATATATTATCATTGGGATAATCTCAATTATAATCGCAACTCTTATCGAAAAAGGAATAAGCGCCAATACAAAAGAAATTATCATCTGCAATATGAAAAAAACTGTACCAATTAAAACTAACGTGAACCCTAAAAAAGTATCCTCACCTTTTTTGTTCATCAAAACATATGTACTTAAAACAAAAACTGTAGAAATTAGCGAAAATACTTGTCCGATCCAAAAAGAACTTGTCCGTTTTTTGAGTATAACATTAAGTAGAATACAAACCGCCACGAAGCAAAATACATATATTGCAGATATTAATCTTCGATTCCTAATCATAAATAGTCACCCCATTTTCGCGATTATTTCTTCTAGTTTTTTATCATATTGTTCCTGTTTCATTAATCCCATTTCCACCATTTTCTTTAATTTAGAAAGGATTTCAATAGGATCATTTTGCATTGTTTCCTTTTCCTTCGGTTCACTTATTGCTTCGTCATGCACATCCGTAAGTGGTGATACGTCATCATATATACCCACTGTAATATCTTGGAACATATCATCCTTCAGATTCTCTGGATCAAACTGATCTTTTTTACTATTACCATTAGAAAAATTGATTGGCGGATTTGAAAATTGCATACCCATTAACGGTTCCATATTTCCCTTTAACATATTTCCAAAGGCCAATGCCACTGGAGCCTGAGCAAACATATTTGCAGGATTTTGAATATTTCCTGGATTTGCTGCATATAATTTCGTAATCTCTGCTATTTGTTCATCCGCCCAGTTATAGCCTTCCAAACGCCTACTATCAGCATGTCCCTTTGCCTCTATACGCTGGCTGTTTGCGCGTGCCTGTGCCTCAATCTCCTTCTGCTGTTTCCTGTATTCTTCCTCCTTAATATTTTGCATTCCTCGCGTGATCACTGCATATTGTTCTTCGGGAATAATAATTCTACTTATAAAAAAATTATATAAATCAACGCCGACATCACTAAATACCTCATGGAGAAGATCTTGAATTGCTTTTGAAAAATCACTTAGATACCTTTCCAAAACAATGAAACTCATTTCCGGCTTTGACATTACTCTTGCTAAATATTCCTTCACCCTAGCCGAAATATTTTCCCTGAAATAGGTAAGACATGTTTCCGCCGTAAGTATTGATTCTGTGCCCACGATTTTAGCTACCAGCATTCGTGGATTAATTACCTTTAGTCCTAGAATACCGCTCGCACCTATATCAAGAACCAAATTAAACTTAGGATCTATTATTCTGGTCAATGAGGTTGTTCCCCATTTGTAATTCAGCGCTAATGCTTTATTAATAAAGTAAATTTCGCACCGGAATGGCGATTCTCCTCCTGTCGGCAAATTGATAAGTTTACTGAGTAACGGAATATTACCAGTATGCAATGTATATTTTCCAGGCCCTAATGAATCCAGCATTTTTCCATCTCTAAAAAATACCGCTTCCTGAGATTCATGAACAATAAGCTGTGATAATGTATTAAATTCTGTATTAGGGTATTTATAAACTAATACTTCGTTACTTCCTTCATATGTAATTACATCTAAAACTGCCATCCCGTCTCCTCTATATTTTATCTATTCTTAATAATTCAGTTTTATAATTTATCATGTTGTTTTAAATACTCTTTTATATGATTAATGATTATTTTTCGTCCCTGACATATACTTACATCTTTTCGGTTACTATCCTTAAAAAGGACCCATCCATTCCAGGGACATCCCCCATAGCATAAATGCCAAATGTCACACTCTTTACAATCTAACTTTTCAAGCACATCTTTTCGTTCAGAGAAGTAGACACAATTATTAAGCTCATGTTCCAAACCTGCATCAATATTTCCAAAACAATACTCATGATTTCCCACCCAATGTTCACATGGATATAAATCTCCATTTGTATCAATAGCCGCGAAACCTTTTGAACAATCCTGGGACCAGTGACATGCTGGTATTCCACGTATCGGTTTTAATAAGCCTTCAATAATATGCATAAATGGAGAAATCATTATTTGATGTTCTGTATCAGTAATCCAATAATCAAATAGATCGCATATGCGCTTTGCATATTCATTAGTATTTAACTTTGCATCTGTATTATTTCTATCCGGGAATAATGCATTAAAGCTAAAATTCAACTTTTTTTCTGCAAACAATTTATAAATATCCATTAAATAATCAACATTATTATCAGTAATTGTAATAAGTGTTCCGCATCTAACTCCACTGGCCATCAAACGGTCGATATTTTTCATTATAATATCAAAAGTCGGCTTACCATTTTTAAAAACACGATATGTGTCGTGTTGCTTTTTAGGACCATCTAAACTAATACCTATTGAAACATTGTGTTTTTTCAATACTTCTATATATTTTTCTGTTATAAGTGTCCCATTGCTCTGTATAGACCATTGGATATTGACGTGCTCTTTTTGAATTTGATCACTCATGATACTATCCAACAGTTCTGGTTTTATAAGTGTTGGCTCACCGCCATGCCAAATGATTTTTGTAAACCCTTCGTGATTATAGTTATATAATTCATCAATAAAGCGAATGATTCTTTCTCTGGCGCCCTCAAATTTCTCATTGATTAATTGTATGTGTGGATACGTTGTAATATTTCCATTTCCTTCATAACAATAGGTACATGCCAAATTGCAGTCCAATGTGCAGCAAACTAATCCTGTCATTTTCTCACCCCATATATTTTTTCTTTTACACACTTTTTATTTCCCAAATAACACGCAGGTACACACGTTCCATTACCAAATTGTTTTCTAAAACCACACCGTTCGCATGAATCATTATGGATGATTTTTTCCAACTCTTTTACTATTTTTTCAGCATTTAAAAAGATGCTTTTGAAAGAATCCCTGTAAATCGATCCCATATAAAATTTATTTCCCCTAAGCATCTGGCAAGGAAATATTCGTCCATAGTTATCAACAGTCAGAACACTAAAAATGGTATCCCGATTTAGTAATGGACATGAACTTTCCGTTATCAAATCTTTGCATCCTACATATTCTAAATAATTTTTTTCTATGACGTCTTTTTGCCATATACACAAATCTTCAAACTCTATTCTTAATTGTTGCTGGCTTATCTCTCCCGTATTGTACATAGGCCTGATCACTAGAGGGACGCCCGTACTTTTTGACACCTCAATAAATTTCTCATAATTTGCAAATGTTACCCCTGTCAATGTTGATCTGAAATATATATCCAAGCCTGCTTCATATGCTCTAACCGTATTGTTCACAATTTTTGCAAAACTATGATTGTTTCTTACCTCAAAAAAAGTTTCATCGTCATATCCATCTAGGCTCACTTGAATTCGGATATTATTGTATTTTTTTAGCCTTTCATAATATTTGTCCAATAGAATTCCATTAGTATTAATTCGTACACTTCTGCCATCACAAACTAAGTCTAGTAATTTAAATATATTTTTATACATCAAAGGCTCACCACCAGAGATAACAATTGATGGCACAAAGCCGTTACTTTCCACATCTTTTAAAAAACGTTCTATTATATTTATTTCCAAGTCTTTACAGATATCTGGGTGTGCCTTATAACAATGTTTACACCTAAAATTGCACGCATCTGTCACGTCAAACATTACATAATTTAATCTCATATATGAACTATTCCTTCTCTCAAACTTTTCTATAAGAATTCAATGGTACAAATAGCTAAAAGGCTCTGTACGGCATCACTCATTAAGGTGCACGCACAGAGCCTTTGCAGGACATATATATCCTCTTTTGATCAACTTATCAATTTTTATTACCAATACGCCAGAGACATCCAAGTCCCATTTCAAAAGTTTCAGCAATAATTAGTCGATCCCTATACAGTAGGAATCACTATAATCCGTATGATCTGTATGTGCCATTTCATTTTTACTTCGCAATTCCATTTCCTTATTTACTGCTGCGATAACTAAATCAAGTTTACTCATTCCATATACTCCTTTCTGCTGATTTATTTTATATTTAGGTGCGATCAAATTCATGCTATATCGCTTAATTTGATGCTGCCCTAATTATCACAAATTTCTTAAAGTACTTTGCGTCAACCTATTCTACGCAATTGAGCCAAACAAAGCCTTTACGATTCATACCGAAAGTCACACAAAGTCATAAACTTCCGCTATAATCTGAATAATAGCATCATAATAATTTTGTTCCAGCTCTAATTTACTCTTACTTTTCCCCAAAAGACGAATCGAACTCCCCACTGTATGCCCTATTTTGTATGATAGTGATTTACCTTTCCTATGTTGTTTTGCGGCTTCAGCCATTGCAAATTTTTTCATTTGTTTGCTTGTCCCAGTTGTTGCCATCATAACTTCGCCGCCTCCAGGAATAACAACAATTTTATAATAATCTTTTTCATGTTCTGGATGAAAAATCACAAGGCAATCCAGAATTTTTGAACTAAATAATCCACCAACTTTAACTGTTTCCTGATAAATACTTACCGGTATCTCATTATTAACAGCTATTTCTGATATTGCTTGCATTCCTTGTGTAATAGTACATCGATTTGAGCTTATATTTTTTGTGAGATCTTGATTCAGTTGTTTTTCCTTTATCATAACAATTCTCCTTTTGCGTATTATAGTGTCATACTCTTACTATGCTTTCATTGCACAATACACATATCCTTTAATATACATATGGGGGTAATTCCATCAATAACTGTTCTCACCTAGGTTACCTCTCATTTTTTAATGATATCAATTTCTCTTTTTCTTTTCAATTCATCTGCACCAGATGTAAAAAAAACGTCACGAACAACATAAATCATCATGGACTCTCTCCCCATTTTTAGATATACTTATACTCATAAATAATCCCAAAGGAGCTGTAAAGCAATGTCCGAGAATCTCTTATATTACATTCCGTCACTTATCTATATGGCTTGGGCTGCCTCCTATTTTTTTGCTCGGATCCTGGCACCCCGGAAATCCATTAGACATCCCAGATTGTCCATCTTTACGCTTTGTCTGATAATGATATTCGGCAGTGTTTCCTTCCGAAAAATTGTTTACAATTTAGGTACCACTTTTGTTCAGCTCAGTATACTCCTGATGGTACTGTTTCTGTTTCAGGACAAGCTGCGCCTGAGGCTTATTTCCTACATTGTTTTTATGATGTTGCTGATTATTGTAGAGCTTAATGCTTCCACCTTGTTTTTATTTATTAAACAGTCGCTCTCCCGCAGCCCGTACGCTTCTACAGCGGTCCGGGAAGTCAACGGTATCCCTGATCTTATCCTGTCTTCCCTCCTGGTTATTTCAATGGGCATTCTTCTATTTTGCAAAACAACACCTTTATTAAAGCATTTACTGCTTTCTATAAAATCACGGACTATTTTTCAGCTTATTCTGCCCCTGTACCTTCCATTTATTATGCAGCTTTTTATTTACCAAAGAAGCTATCATTTTGGACTAGGGGCTGCTTTGTATTTTTTTGCATTCCTGATGTGCTGTCCTGTTTTTCTGACAGGCGTCAAAAATATCCGGAATCAGGAGAAAAAACGAATCATGAAAGAGAAAAATATCCTGTTAGCCAAAGCCCAACTGGAATCCTCAAAAAAGATGGAACAGGAATACCGGAAACTAAGGAAATGGAATCATGATATTGAGAATCACCTTCTCTCCCTCTCCTATTTGATGGACATGAAAAAATACGAAGAAGCTGCCGCTTACTACACAGATTTCACCATAAACCCTTCTATTCCGCATTCTTCCGACAAAACGGAACCCCAGCAGGAATGAACCCTATATTTCTCCATAAAAAGGGCACCTTTCTAAAAAATGTTTAGAAAAGTGCCCTGTCATACAAATCAATATAACCTTATACCATTCCAGTTCCGTTATCCCTGCTTATCCTCTATTCATCAACCTCATTGCCACGCTCGAGATTCCAGAGTCATGGATGCGATTCTAGATCGCGTTGTATGTACATTTACCTCAGACGCATTCCCAAAGGGTGCCGTAGCTCGTCCCCTGCACCTACAGGGAGCGGCGTTCCCATGCCTTTTTCAAAATTCTTTTCTCAACGCTTCCTCCATAACCTCCACCGGAGCTTCCACCCCAGTCCATAAGGTAAAGTTCAGCGCCGCCTGCTGCACCAGCATCCCAAGACCGGATACTGTTTTTGCGCCGCGCTTTGCCACCTCGCTTAAAAAGACGGTTTCCGCTGGATTGAATACCACGTCGCAGACGCACATTTTTTCTGTCACGGAATCATAAGCGATATCCGGCTTTTCTGTTACATTTGGTGAAAATCCCGCAGAAGTGCCGTTGATCAGGATTTCCGTATCCTCTGGAATCCGAATGCCTTTTTCCCATACAAGAAAATCTGCAGGACATTTCGTTTTTTCATTGAGAAGTGCAGCCAGCTCCCTGCCTCTCTCCTCGTTCCGGTTGATGATGTTAATATGTTTTGCACCGTTTAGGGCGCATTCCACCGCAATGGCTCTCGCCGCGCCTCCAGCGCCCAGAACCGTTACCCGCTTGTCTATCAAGGTAGTCCCTGTATTTTTTAAAGCTGTCACAAAGCCTTTTCCGTCCGTATTTTCTCCGTACAGCTTTCCGTCCCGGTGAATGACCGTGTTCACCGCCCCGATGATCCCGGCGGCCTCACTCAACTCGTCCAGATAGGGAAGAACCTTCACCTTATGGGGCATAGTCAGGTTGATTCCTTTCATTCCCAGCACACGCACACTGGCCATGGCCGCTTCCAGATCATCCGGCAGCACCTTGATGGTCAGATAGCGGTAATTCAGGTTCTTTGCCTGAAATGCAGCCTCCTCCACCACTCCAGTCGGATTCTCATCCACAGGGTCCCCAAAGACGCCCGTCAGCTCTGCACGATAATTCTTAGTCATTTCTTTCTCCTTTCTTATGTGATTCCTTTCTATGATTTTTCGGCAATACCGGTTATTTGCAGATTTATAAGAACCTTTACTTAGCATATCTTTTGCATCGTCGAGAAGTTCTGCTGCTCTTTCCATTCGAACCTTTGCAAGAGCATCAAAATATTCATCATCCATACAATACCTGCCCCTCCTCTCTAATATTACGAAAATACTCATACCATTTACACTTAGTGATATACTCCCCATATGGAAGACATATAAAATTTACAATAGCAAAATATTTCATTGCCAATTCTGTCGCGATCTCAGCAAGCCCTTCTGTATACTTCTGAGATTCTAAACGGTCACATTTTACGATCAAAGCAATGTCAATGTCTGAATCATCGGTGTAATCTCCCCTGGCACAGGAGCCATAAAGAATAATCTCTACCAAATCGGATTTTACTAGCTCTCGAACTAAATGTATCACTTCTTTTTTTACATTAGCTATAATTTTGTCATTCAGTATTAATTCATCCATCATTTCAACCTCCTCGCCTTTTTAATTTCAGTATATCCACTTTTATTCGTAAAATCAACTCTCCTCTGATACGTTTTCCTTCATGTAAAAAGTGTGCGCCTTGGCGCACACTCGCGCCGGAGCGCGGTTGCGTCAGCAACCACATTCCTCTTGCGCGTATGCGCATCCCCGCAGCGTAAGCTGCGTTTTTATGTTATAGGAAAGTTTGGTAAACTTCCGCGCAGAACAAAATGGAGTACTTTCCTATAACATGAAAAAGCACCTTCCAGATATCTGAAAGATGCTTCCTCTTAGCAGGGCTACAAGGATTCGAACCTTGAAATGACGGAGTCAGAGTCCGTTGCCTTACCGTTTGGCGATAGCCCTATATATTTTTGTTTCGCAATTTGACGTTTCGTGCCTCGCGACAAGTGGTATTATATAATAAGTACAGAGTAAAAGTCAAGCCCTTTTTTTAATATTTTTTATTTTTTCAGCCCGGCATTTTTATAAAATTTCCCCTCAAAGTTTTACAATCCCTGAAAATGTGATATAATATGCCGAAAGGGCAGGCATAGCTTGCACCAATCTGTAAACCACATACTGCCGTAACATATTTTTACCCGGCAGCCCACATTTTATCCTTTACAACTAAAGGAAACTTTAAAGGAGAATTTACATGAGAGCAAATAAACTCACTCTGCTCACCGATCTCTATGAACTGACCATGATGCAGGGATACTTTAAAAATCCATCTGACCAAACTGTAGTTTTTGATATGTTTTACCGTGACAATCCCTGCGGCGGCAGTTTTGCTATCTGCGCCGGACTGGAGCAGATGATTGAATATATCGAGAATCTCACCTTTTCCCAGGAGGACATTGAATACCTGAGAAGCCTGAACATGTTTGACGATGATTTTCTGGAATACCTGAGCACCTTCCGCTTCAGCGGCGATATTTACGCCATTCCCGAAGGCACTGTCGTATTTCCACGCGAACCAATGGTAAAGGTTATTGCCCCCATTATGGAGGCCCAGCTTGTGGAAACCGCCATTTTAAATATCATAAACCATCAGAGCCTCATCGCTACGAAAGCAGCCCGCGTATGCTACGCAGCAAAGGGTGAGGGCATTATGGAATTCGGGCTTCGCCGTGCACAGGGACCGGACGCAGGTATTTTCGGTGCCCGTGCTGCAATCATCGGCGGCTGCATCGGCACCTCCAACGTACTTACCGGACAGATGTTTAACGTACCTGTTCTGGGAACACATGCCCACTCCTGGATCATGAGCTTTCCGGATGAATACACGGCATTTAAGACTTATGCAAAACTATATCCCGATGCCTGTGTTCTCCTGGTAGACACCTACGATGTATTAAAATCCGGTGTTCCCAACGCTATCCGCGTCTTTGAAGAAATGCGCGAGGAAGGAATTCCGCTCAAAAAGTATGGTATCCGAATTGACAGCGGCGACCTGGCTTATCTTTCCAAGGAAGCCTACAAAATGCTGGCTGCTGCAGGATTTGACGATGCTACCATTTCGGCATCCAGCGACCTGGACGAATACCTGATCGAGAGCCTGAAGGCACAGGACGCAAAAATCAACTCCTGGGGCGTAGGCACCCGCCTGATCACGGCAAACGACAACCCCGCATTCGGCGGTGTATATAAGCTCGCCGCAGTAAAAGACCCGAATACCGGAGAATTTATCCCGAAGATCAAGCTTTCCGAAAATACTGCCAAGGTCACCAATCCGGGTAATAAAACCGTTTACCGTATTTACAGCAAAGCTACCGGAAAAATCAAGGCTGACCTGATCTGCCTTGCTGATGAAAAGCTGAATCCAGAAGAAACCATGATCGTTTTCGACCCGGTTGATACCTGGAAAAAGACAAAAATCCTGGGCGGCACCTATGATGTACGTGAGCTTCTGGTTCCTGTCATTAAAGAAGGAAAATGTGTCTACACCTCTCCTTCCGTGATGGAGCTTCGCGACTTCTGCCAGAAAGAGCAGAATACTCTCTGGGACGAATCCAGACGTTTCGTAAATCCCCAGAAGGTATATGTGGACCTCTCTCAGAAGCTGTTTGACATGAAGAACGAGCTGATCGAGGAAATGAGCCGAAAAGACCTGGAGCTGTAATTTCAGCAACTGTCAAAGATTTTATGTCATAGCCCCCTTTTCTTTTTCATATACATGATATAAGGGTTTCGAAGATTTGCCGGACGGCATGGTTTTTGTCCCTGAAACATGTACATAAAAGGAAAGGAGGGCTTTTTTATGTCAAATATGTATACGCGGCTTATTAACCAGCAGCATCCTCTCCCGGAAGGTTACATTCCGGAGCATCTGGTGGATATCGGCATTCCCTTTGATGCCCTTCCCGGCGATTCCAAACGCCTTCTGGAAATGAAAACAGCCCGGGCTGCCCTTCGCCTGATAAGCGCAAGCCAACGAGATGGCTTAAGCCTCTATGGAGTCTCCGGATACCGCTCCTATTCCCGTCAGAAACAGCTTTGCACCGGAAGCCCTTACGTAGCTGCCCCCGGCACCAGTGAGCATCAGAGCGGACTTGCCCTGGACCTTTCCTGTCCTGCTGTCCGTATGGAGCTTGTGGAGGAATTTGCCCACACACCGGAGGGAATCTGGCTTGCCCGCAACGCCTCCCTGTTCGGCTTCATCCTCCGTTACCCCAAAGGCAAAGAGGATATCACAGGTGTTCCCTATGAACCCTGGCATATCCGCTATGTTACCAAGCCGCTCGCCACATATCTGACCCTGACAGGACTTACCCTGGAAGAATACCACCAACTTCCTCAGCATAGAAAATCTGATAATCCCATACAGTAAAACACCCCGCAGCAGGCTGCGAGGCATCCGTCCTGCAGCGCAGATTGCCCGGGCACTTTTGACCTATGCGCTGCCTTTCAAATTCATTGTTCCATCTGTCTTCCCAGAAATCCCGCGGCGGTCTGCACCAGCAGTTTTTCCCCGTCGCACATAACGTCTTTTTCTGTCTTTCCCATAAGGATCACGCTGCCAATAGCATCGCCGGAGCAGATAATGGGCTGAATCACCTGTGAATACAGCGGATCCGGCTGCTCATCCACCACTGGGATCTTTCCCCGATCCTTTCCGTTCAGACATTTTCCTTCCCGGCTGGTGATCGCCTCCTCCAGTTCCTTGCTGATCTCTTTTCCCGCAAACTCCTTGCTTCCCAAACCTGCCGCCGCAACCACCTGATCATGGTCCGTAATACAGGAAAGCATTCCCGTTGTCTGGGAAAGCGCTTCAGCGTACTCCTTTGCAAAAATGCTCAGCTCACCAATGGGAGAATATTTTTTCAGGATGATCTCACCCTCCCTGTCCGTAAAAATTTCCAGCGGCGTGCCCTCCTTGATCCGCAGCGTTCTCCGGATTTCCTTTGGAATTACCACCCGTCCCAAGTCATCTATTCTTCTGACGATTCCTGTCGCTTTCATAAAAAATCCCTCCATTTATCTCTGCTAATATCGTAATTTCGTGATACTAGTATCTGTAAATACAGGGATTTTATACCTTACCATTTCTTATTTTTATACGCTTACAGGGTTCCTTCCGAAATATATTTCATGGCATTTCGAATCCGGAGATATTTTTCATATTTTTTGTCGCACCGCGCCGCCGCCTCCACATCCGGCTCAAAGCATCTCTCAATCTTTACAGTTCCTTCCGAAATCTGCTCCAGAGAAGAGATATAACCGCCCTGATAAGCAGCCAGCAGTGCAATGCCAAATGCGGGACCTATCATGCCGTCCAGTTTCTCAATCCGGATATTCAGTACATTTGCCATGGTCTGCATCCAGACCGGGCTTTTGGCGCCGCCGCCCACTACTTTTACGCTCCCGTAACGCTCCAGAGGCAGACGCATTTTTTCAGCCAGCTCCCGGAATCCAAAGCACAACCCTTCTATCACAGCATAAAACATATCCGAATAGCTCGTGTCAATACCCAGTCCCACAAATGCCCCCCGCATATCCGGATCTGCATAAATGGTCTTGTCTCCCCCAAGGTGGGGATAAAACAAAAGCTGGTTTTCACTGGCACGCTTTACATCCAGCGTATTGGTCAACTCTTCAAAATTCTTCCTTCCCATAATATCCCGGCTCCACCAGTCAAAGGTATTTCCGTTACACTGCACAGCCCCCTGGACGAGATAGGAAAAGGATTTATTGTCAAAAGAAAACAGAATCATTTTTCCTTTCGCCTGACTCTCCGGCTCCTCCACCGGCATCATAAACACCCCGGAGGTTCCCAGCGATATGACCGGATACCCTAAGCCCAAGCATCCTGTGGAAATCGCAGTCGCCGGGTTATCCCCGGTACCTACGATCACCTCTGCCTCTGGATTCACTTCCAGCTCTGCCGCCATTTCCGGCAAAAGTCTTCCGGCTGACATGGCGCTGCCTCTGATAACAGGATACACATCCTCACTCAGACCGATCAGATTTCTGATTTCTTCCGACCATTTTCTTTCATAAATCTGATACAGGCAGGAGGTGGACGCCTCACAGTAATCCGTGCCGCACTCCCCTGTCATCCGAAATACCAGAAAATCCGGTCCAATCATAAACTTGTGTATCTTTTCCAGATTCTCCGGCTCGTACAGACTCATCCAATAAAGATTCGCAGCCGGGCTGCCGGTAGAAATTGTACGGGAAAGATATTCTCCTCCCGGAAAAGACTTCACCTTTTCTTTTAATTCAGGAAGCAGCTCCTTTGTTCTCGTATCATTCCACATCATTGCCGGACGGACAGGCTTTCCGTCACGATCAACCACCACCAAAGTGTGCATTTGCCCCGTAATTCCGATTGCCCTGATATTTTTCCCATCCTGCTTATGTAAAATCCGTCTGATGCCATGTTTCATACATTCAAACCAGATCTCTGGATTGATTTCGCGCCACCCTCCATCTGACTGTACTACCTCATATTCTTCGGTAATCTGCTCCAGCACATTCTTATATTCATCGGTCAGAACAAGCTTCATGGCAGATGTCCCTAAATCAATGCCTAAAAACGTATGCTTCATACCAACACCCACTTTGCGAACTTTATCAGTGTTCATTAATCATCGTAACCAGTTCCTGTGCCCTCTTTGCTACATTGTCAACTGCTGCAATACTCAAATGAATCACATCGTGCTCGTTATGGTCTTTTTCATATGCTTCACCAAAGGTGTGGATATATTCTTTTCTCAGATCAGAACCGTAATTAATCTTGATCAGGCCATATTTTTTGCACTCCCAGATCACTTCCTTAGGAATTCCGGAACCGCCGTGAAGTACCAACGGAACCTTGCTGACCTTGTAAATTTTCTCTAAAAGCGGAATATCGATCTGCGGATCCAGGCAAAGTCCATGCACATTTCCCACAGAAACTGCCAGGGTATCACAGCCTGTCCGTTCCACATAATCTGCAACCATATCCGGATCTGTCTTACAGTCTGCTTCATTTACCACATCTTCCTCTTTTCCCTTAAGCGCACCTAGCTCCACCTCTACAGGAAGCCCGTAAAAATGGCAGTATTCCGCTGCTCTCCGGCTTTCCCTGATATTTTCCTCAAAAGGAAGATGGGACATATCGATCATAATGGAGGAAAATCCTGCATCCACGCATGCCTTTACATCCTCAAAGGATTTTCCGTGATCCAGATGGAGTCCGATAGGTGTCTCAGATTTTTTTACAGCATCCGCAGCAATCTTTGCAATGATCTCAGGATTGGACAGCCGCAGATTATTAGAGGAAATCTGAATGTACCCGGGAAGATTTGCATCCATAAGCCCCTTTGCAATGGCATATGTCATCTCCAGATTTGTGGTATTAAATGCAGGCAAAACATAATTATACTTCTTTGCATATTCCATTAGTTGAAATCCATTGATAAGCTTCATAATTTCTCCTCCATCACTTTATTTAAAATCAAACATCCTGGTGTACAGTTGCTTATATTTTTTAAATTTTTCCATATAATAGGCGTGCATTTCCTTATCCGGAATGTACTCCTCGCGGATTTTTACCGCCCTTTTAATCGCCTCTGCAAGAGATGAATAGGCACCTGCTGCTGTTGCCGCCATCATCATACAGCCCAAAGTACCGGACTCATCGCTTTTCAGTGAAAACACCTTCCTATTGAAAACATCAGCGCGTATCTGCAGCGTCAGCTCAGAAGCTGCCCCGCCTCCGGTTGCCACAATGCTTTGCATCGCTGTCCCAGCCTTTTCCAGCCGTTCATATGCCAGATACATCTGAAACGCCATTCCCTCCAAGAGCGCCCGGTACAACTCCTCCGCTTTTGTGTGGATAGTCAGCCCGGTAATGGTTCCTCTCGCATCCATTGACAGGTCCGGATTACCCGCTGATCCAAACTGCGGAAGGATCAAAACCTCTGTCCGCACATCCGCTGCCAGATTGTCCATATAGGCAAAAAAGTTTTTCCCCTCATGGCTGCATTTCGCATAAATATCACGGAAAAGTGTATCCCTTGCCCAGTTTTTCAAAGCGCCGCAGGTTGTGACCTCAATGCTGGACAGATACGTGCCCGGTATAATATAAGGGATACAGGTAAAATCATCCTTACGCATTTCCGGTGTCATCTTTGCCTCCGGAAGCATCGTAAACATAAATTCACAGGTTCCCATTCCGCATTCCCCGGTCGTCATGTCCTTAAGTCCGCTCCCCAGCGCCGCGCAGCTCTGGTCATGCCCACCAACTATCAGCTTCATTTCAGGATTGAGATGAAGCTCCCTGGCCATCTCAGGAAGAATGGTGCCGATTATGGTACAAGGTTTTACCGGGACAGACATCTGCTCCTTTTTTATTCCTGCCATTGCCAGCATTTCCTCTGACCACTCCAGTTTTCGGATGTCAAACGCCATGCTTCTCGCAGCCGAGGAATAGCTGACCTTTCTCTCTCCGGTCAGGACATATCCTACAAAGTCCTCATAAAAAAGAATTGCCTTTGCCTTTTTTACTGCCTGAGTATTTTCATTGAGCCACATATACTTTGGCAGCCCATAAAGCTCATTAGGCGGGAGACCCGTAATCTCAAAGACCCTCTGTGCGCCTATCTTATCAATGATTCTTTTTGTCTCCGGAATTCCTCTGGAATCTCCTGTGAGCATAGAGTTTGCCAGCACATGATCCTGTTCATCCAGACACACCACAGACTCTCCCAGGCTTGTGACTGCCATTGCCTCAATTGGTTTTGGACAGTTTTCACCCACTTCCTTCAGCACTTCTTTTACATAGCGCAGTACCATCCGGGGATCCAGCTCCCTGTATCCTTTGTCCCCTTCTTCCTGATACCGTCTTGATGTCTGGAAAATAACATTTCCGTCCAGGTCGTACACCAGCATTTTGCATCCGCTGGTACCTACATCCATTCCTGCAAATGCCATATCACACCTCATCATTCTTTTACTGTTTTGATCTGCTCTTTCTCGCAACGTCGATGATAACGGCTGCCATGATAATGATTCCTTTGAACACATCCTGCCAGAAAGAGTTGATTCCCATCAGATTCAGACCATTGGTAATTACGCCGATGATCATAATGCCTACAAAGGTTCCGCCTACAGTACCTACACCACCTGACATACTGGTGCCGCCGATCACAACTGCAGCGATCGCATCCATCTCAAAACCAGATCCGAGGGTTGCGGCTGCGGAACCAAGACGTGCTGACCAGATAATACCGCCGAGACCGCAGAAAAGTCCGATAAGCACATATGGCAGCATATTATATTTCTTAACATTTACGCCGGAATACTGAGCCGCCAGCTTATTTCCTCCAAGTGCGTAAATATAGTAACCAAAGCGTGTACGGTTTAATAAAAACCATGTAAATACAAGAATCACGGCTGCATAGATAATGATAATGGAGATTCCTGCAATCTCCTTATTTCCCAAAGCAGTATACCCATCATTACGGATACGGATGGTAACACCGCCGGAAATGATTTCCGTAAGACCTCTTCCAATACACTGTGTTGCAAGAGTTGCCACAAACGCCGGAACCTGAAGATAAGAGATGGCAATACCATTTACCAGACCTACCAATGCGCCAAGACCAAGGCATATCAGAACCGTTACCGGTACAGGAAGTCCTGCATTTGTGATCATATAGGCGCCCACTACCCCCGTTAATCCTACGGTAGAGCCTACAGAAATATCAATCTCGCCCAGCAGGATCGCCAGCAACATACCGCAGCTTATAATGGCATTCACCGCATTGGACTTAAACAGGTTCAATATATTTGAACTTGTGAGAAACTTTGGTGTTGAAAAGCTTACGATCACGATCAATATGATCAGACCTATGATGGTACCTATATTTCTTTTAAAATAACCCATGCCCGGGACAGACTTTCCATTTTTCGTTCCCATAACAAAATCCTCCTAAAAAATTCAATCTTCTCTCTTCGTTGCAAGCTGCATCATTGCTTCCTGAGAAAATTCCTCTTCCTGAATCTCCCCGGTGATAGCGCCTTCGCACATAACATAGCATCTATTGCACATATTAATGATTTCCGGCAGCTCCGAAGAGATCATAATAATGGAAACACCTCTGGATGCCAGTTCATCAATAATGGCATATATCTCCGCTTTCGCCCCCACATCAATACCTCTTGTGGGCTCATCCAGGATAATAACCTTTGGATCCTTTGCCAGCCATTTGCTCAATACCACCTTCTGCTGGTTACCGCCGCTTAAGTTTCCTGTAAGCTGTCTGGAGGATGTGATTTTAATAGAGAATTTCTTTCTGTACTCCTCCACCATCTCATCCCAGGCTGTGTTTTTCACACGGATTCCATTTACAAAATCGGCCAGACAGACAAGTCCCATATTAAACTTTACATCGTTTTTCAGGATCAGCCCCTCGCCTCTTCTATCCTCTGAAACGTAAACGATTCCATTGCTGATTGCATCCTGGGGGCGTTTGATGTCGATTTTCTTTCCATCCAGATAGATTTCCCCACCGGTCTTCGGATATGCTCCAAAAACTGTTTTCATAAGCTCTGTCCGTCCGGCGCCCACCAAGCCGGCAAACCCGATAATCTCTCCATACCTTGCTTGAAGGCTTGCATTTTTAAAGTATTTATCATGGGAAAGCCCTTTTACCTCCAGAGACACACCCTTGATCTCATGCTTGTTCCTTGTATAGTAGCTGCTTAGCTCCCGGCCCACCATCATACGGATCAGATCGTCCTTGTCCGCCTCTTTTGTGGGAACGTCTCCCACCATTTTACCGTCCCGCAATACCACAATGCGGTCTGTGATCGTAAACAGCTCTTCCAATCTATGTGAAATATAGACAATTCCTACTTTCTTTTTCTGGAGAAGGCGGATGATGTCAAACAAAATTTCCACCTCTGCCTGAGAAAGAGATGATGTAGGCTCGTCCATAACGACTATTTTCGCCTCTGCTGATATTGCCTTTATGATTTCAACAAGCTGCTGCATGCCCATGGTAAGGTCACCCACAAACTGGTCTGCACGAAGATCCAGATGAAGGTCATCGATCACCTTCTGTGTCTCCTGCTCCATAAGCTTCGCATCAACCATGCCAAGTTTATTTTTCAGTTCACGTCCGAGAAATACATTTGCGGCGATGGTTCTGTCCGGAACCAGGATGATTTCCTGATGGATAATGCGGATTCCGTTTTCGCCTGCAATTGCAGCAGTGGTTATGTTTTTTGTCTGACCGTTAATACGGATTTCCCCGGAATCCGCCCTGTAAATTCCACCTAATATTTTGATCAAGGTTGACTTTCCAGCTCCGTTTTCGCCGAGGATAGCAACAACTTCTCCTTCACTGACGGAAAGATTAACACCGTTCAGCACAACATTTGAAGCAAATGCTTTTGTTATATTGGACATTTCTAATAGCTTTGTCTCGCTCATATTATGCTACCTCATTATCTTCTTTTCTGAAAAAACAGGCCGGCTCAAAAGAAGAATCCTTTTTGAGCCGGCCGGATAATCAAATCATTTTACACTGCAGCCAGTTCGCGTAACACGCTGTTTTCCTTACTGTTATTCGGCTGCTTCCTCCTCTGCAGCATCTTCCTCTGCTGTTTCTTCTGTATCCAGAGTATCCCATGCGTCTAAATCGTAATCATCAATGTTATCGGCTGTGATGCTGTAAGATTCAATACTTGTATTGAATTCGATTTCATTTCCTTCCAGAAGGTCAATAGCTTCCTTCACACCCATATAACCCATGTAGGTAGGTCTCTGAGCGGAGCTCTGTACCATGGTGCCATCCTTGATGGCATGTTTTCCGATAGGCGCACCGTCTTTTCCGAGAATGTCGATCTCGCCAGTCTTTCCAGCTTCCTCAACAGCCTGTACAGCCCCCAGAGCGGAAGTATCATTGATGCAGTAGATCACATCGATATCTTCGTTTGCTTGAAGTGCATCGGATACTACGTTAAAGGAAACCTCTGTAGAGCCTTCTCCCTCAACAACCTGTGCCTCTACAAAAGCATCCGGGTTGTCTGTGTTGTCCTTGATTCCCTGCCAGAAGCCGTCTACGTTGATGATACAGGACTCTGCTGTCTGAAGGTGAACGATCAAGATGTTTGCTCCGTCCGGATGGTTTTCAGCAACCCACTGTCCGGAAAGGTAACCTAACTGTGTATTATCGGAAGCAATGATTCCGTCTACCAGTTCGTAGTCATCTTCTGTGATCACATTGTCAACATTGATAACCTTAACCCCTTTATCCTTGCAGGTCTGAAGAACGGTGTGTGCTCCTGCAGAATCGTATGGAATGTATACAAGAGCATCAATCCCACTTGCGATCATATCGTCAATCTGGGAAGCCTGCTGTGTCGGATCGTTCTGTGGGTCAAAGTAAATCAGTTCGCTTCCTGTCTCATCACATGCTTTCTGAACACCGTCAAGTACTGCTGTAAAATACTCGTTTGTCAGAGTATAAGGAGAAAATCCTATGGTGTATCCGCCGTCTTCGGTTTCTGCCATTACGTTTACGCTACCAACCATAGTAAATACCATTGCTCCTGTGAGAGCTGCCACTACAAGTTTTTTCATTGATAAAACCTCCTTTAAATGTTTGTTTTTTGTTCTTTTTTCGGAATTCTTAGGTTCCTTTTTGATTGTATGAACATATTAGCACATTATTTTTAAGAATTCAATGCCATTTCTTCCCAAAATTAACATTTCGATTTTGTGTCTTTTGTATCAGAGCCGTTCATTTCGAACAAATATAGTTTTGTTTTTGTTTGATTCTTTTAATTTATCAGTATTTCTCAAATTTTACAAAAATTTTCCATGTTCGTTTGTGTTTATATTTTAGTTAAGTTTATTCTTTACAAGCCAGAAGTGAATCACATTCACGCCGGAGCGCCATCACACTAGCGGCGATTTTCCTCCTGCACGCAATGCACAAAAAAAGAACCCCGTCACTTAACGAGATTCTTTCCTTAACTTTCGTTCTTTTTTTACTATGCCAGCATCACATTTACATGATGCCGCTTCATCAGGTTTTCTCCTTCTTTGTCCATGCCGCTGTCTGTGATCACACCGTCCAGTTGGGTAAGCTTTCCGAATTCATTCAAGTCATAGGTGTTGATCTTGGAGGAATCTGCCAGCACGTAAACCCGTTTTGCCACCTCAAAGATAGCGCTTTTCAACCGCGCCTCCGGTGAGTATCCATCATACAGCTTTCCATCAGTCCCTATAGCTGCTGCTCCGATAAAGGCCGTATCAAGCTGGTATTTTCGGAGCTGCTCCTCTGCCACCGGGCCGGAACTGCAATTGGTGATCCTGATCATATCCCCTCCCAGCATGATTACCGAAAGATTGTTAAACTTAAGCGCCTGCTCCGCCACCTTCAAATGGTTGCAGACCACCACCGCCTTTGTATCCTCCGGCAAATAGTTCAGTATGATTCTGGTGGTAGAACCTGCATCTATAAAAATTCTCTGTCCGTTCCGTATCATGGATGCCGCCATCTCAGCAATACGCTCCTTAGCATCCCTGTTGGCAATCCTGTCCTCATCAAAGGATATCATCCGCACAACCGGCTGATTCTTGTTCAAAATAGCGCCGCCGTGGGTTCTGGTTATATTATACTGCTGTGCCAGTGCATTCAGGTCACGTCTTATGGTCATTTCTGAGATTTCAAACTTCTCTGCCAACTCGCCTACTTCGACTTTATGTTCCTTCTGGAGTATTTCCAAAATCTCAAGGCATCGTTCGTTCTTGTTCACACGCTCCACCCTCTATATATAAATTACCAGCATTTACGATGATCTCGTACCTCACTGACCATTTAATTATACCATTTGGACATCTTTTTTCAAGATATATTTTCGTTTCCCATATAAAATGGACATATAGTTGTTCGAAAGCACATATTGAATTTATGTAAATTCCCCCTTGCTTTTTCGAATATTTGTGTTATAGTATTCATATACTTCTTATGTAGTTTTTAAAACTATGTGTTAAAGTTTTTGTCATTCCAGTTAGGAGGAGATTAAAATGAGACTAAAATTAAAAGACCCCGGCAGTGCAATCACTCATGGAATTGCCCTTCTTCTCGCCATAGCGGGCGCGGCTCCGCTGCTCATTCGTGCAGCCGGATGGACCGATTCCCTTCATATAGCGGCTCTGAGCATTTTCATTCTGACCATGATTTTACTTTATGCGGCAAGTACCATTTATCACTCCGTGGATTCCACGGAAAAAGTAAACAGGCGGCTGAAAAAAATCGACCACATGATGATCTTTGTCATGATAGCAGGCAGCTACACTCCGGTGTGCCTGATCGTGCTTCATAGCCGTACCGGCTATGCACTGTGCGCCCTTGTCTGGATCACAGCGATTCTGGGAATCACCTTTAAGGCTTTCTGGGTTACCTGTCCGAAATGGGTATCCTCGGTACTCTATATCGGAATGGGCTGGCTGTGTGTCCTGGCTTTTGTCCCCATTGTCCGTGCCCTTCCAAAAGCAGGCTTTGGCTGGCTTTTAGCAGGCGGTATTATTTATACCATCGGCGGTATTATTTATGCACTGAAGCTTCCGATTTTTAATTCCAAACATAAAAATTTCGGTTCGCACGAGATTTTCCATATTTTCGTTATGCTTGGAAGCCTGTGCCACTTTATCGTGATGTATTTCTTTGTGGCTCCTATGCCCATATAAGTGTCGGTTCGGCTCTCATAATACGTAATAACAGGAACGGCTCTGATGAGTTCAAAACTTCATCAGAGCCTTTTTTTCCGCTCGGGTAAGCTGCTTGATGGCATATTCCCGGCTCATCGCTTCTTCCTTTGTGGCAAAGCCTTCATAGTAGACAAGGGTTACAGGCCGCTTGCTCTTTGTATATTTTGCTCCATCCTTGCCGCTGTTGTGCGCTTTGATCCTCTTTTCCAGACAGTTTGTCCATCCTGTATAAAAGCTTCCGTCCGCGCAGCGGACTATATAAGTGTAATTCATATGCAGCTCCTTTTAAGCGAACCAACCTGCAGACGCAGCCAACGCCGCAGTTTTCTTTTGTCCTTTCTCTATGTAAAGGAGCACCGCCCTACTCATTTCAGACAGTCCTCCTATTCTCTATAAAAAGCAATCGGTCCAAAACAGTACATCAGTCAGCCGAAACCACCGTTTCGGTAAAGAAAAGCAGGTAGGAGATTACCGATTGCGGATTTTTCATTCCCACCTGCTTTATTATACGTTGTTCCGCGAATTTTGTGAATAGGATTATTGATATCCGTATTTAAGACAGCAGCCAATCAATCAAATTCAGCGATTTGATTCCATCATAGGAATTGATATAATTTCTGTCCATAGACAATACGATTTTTTCGTAGTTATCCGGAATCATGCGGAGAGGTCTAAGCTCACGCTCACGAGTCTCCGGCACCTGCATACTTTCCGTCACCTGGATATACACTTTGTCATCCGGTCTTTCGGCTACAAAATCCACTTCCGTTTCCCCCACTTTGCCGATATACACACGATAGTCGCGGCGGATAAGCTCCAAAAATACAATGTTTTCAATAATATGTCCCCTATCCCCATCACGATATCCAAGAAGCATATTGCGAAACCCCATATCAATAATATAATTCTTACTAAGCGTTTTAAGTAGCTGCTTTCCTTTTACATCATATCGTCCAACAGAATAAAAAATAAAGGCACTGCGCAGCATAGAAATATACTTATCCACTGTCTTACCAGCAACATTTCTGCCTCTTTCCCTTTGAATATCGCCTTCATTTGACAGCACATTTCCGATGCTGTTGGGCGAAGTTATACTGCCTATATTGGAGCAAAGAAACAGCATGATCTTCTGAAGCATATTTTGGTCTGCCTGATTGTTGTGCTGCAAAATATCACGCAAAACAACAGTGGAATAAATACCTTCCAGCGCCTGATTGCTCCTCGCCTCGTTGAACTGATACTCCCGGAGGATCGGCATACCGCCGAACTTTAAATACATCTGAAATTTCTCCTCCATTGTAATAGCTGCTTCAAATTCATAGAAGGTCAAAAATTCCTTAAAAGATAGCGGCAGCATATTTATTTCCACATACCGCCCGGAAAGCAGGGTAGAAAATTCTGTTGACAATAAATAAGCGTTAGACCCTGTAATATAAATATCCACATTGAAATCAAGCCGGAATGACTCTATGGCTTTTTCCCAGTGCTCCACCTCCTGCAGTTCATCAAAAATCAAATATGTCCTTCCCTCTTCTGAAATACGTTCGCTGATATAATCGTAGAAAGAGAGATAATCTTTTAAATTCCGATAACGAAGCGATTCCAAATTCATATGAATGATGTTCGTATCCGGTACGCCATTTTCTTTCAAATATTGATGAAACAGATCAAGCAGCGAAGATTTCCCGCACCTGCGAATGCCTGTAACGATTTTGACCAGATCGACATCTTTGTTTTGGATAAGCTGCGCTAAATATTCAGGGCGATTAATAAGCTCAGCCATAATGCACCTCCTAAATCTCTTATCCTTATTATACACGAAATCCGGAATCAGTCAATAGTTTCCGACTTACAAGTCAGAAACTTTATAATTTTATGTAGTTTTTGACTTGTACATTCAAAAAAACATCGGTAAAAAACTCCCTCCAGTTCAGGATATCCCTTGCTCTGGAGGAAGCCTTTTCTAACCTTTACGGCAAATATGCAATCGGATCAATGGGTTTGCCATCCTTTTTCATGGCAAAGTACAGATTGCTGCCTTCTGTGTTGTAGTATTTTGTAGGCGCTGCCACATACCCGATGGTGGTTCCCTTTGTAACCGTATCGCCCTCAGAGATATTCAGATCCGTAAGCTGGCCGTAGATTGCCTGATAGCCGTTCCCCAACTCCATGGTAACAGTAGTCCCGGTTTCAGCCGTATCCTCGATGGAATATACGGTTCCGTTTACAGCCGATACTACTGGGGCACCCTCACCTGACTGGATCACGATTGCAGGATTTAATTTATACTGATCCAGAGTAGGGAAATAGGTCGTCTGGTCCATACTGTAATCTATCAGGATCGTGCCATGTAACGGCCACTCCATTAATGTATCCTCGGAAAAATTAATTTCCGGCGCTGTGTAAACAGAAGCTGTTGTATCTGCAGCTGCTGCCATATCTACCAAATTATCCGCACTGGCAATATTTGTGTCTGCTGCCTCGTCTATCCCATCTTCTGTCCCTGTAATAGTACCAACCCCGGCAACCACACCGCTTCCTGCCACATCCGTCTCAATTCCTGCCAGGAAGTCCTCTCCGTCCATGCTGCTCATGTCCGCCTCTACCTGGCTGGTTCCAACATCCACCATAGGCTCTTCCTGTGCTGTCTGGTTTTCGCTTGTACTTTCCAGCGGAAGAATCTCCTGTACATTGTCTCTCTGGCCGGACGTTCCCACCTGATAGACGGTAATACCCAGCGCTGCCATAGCTGCCACAAGGGAACCGCTGAAAATGACTTTTCTTGTTCTGTTTTTACTCATATTCTTTTCACCTCTACATGCGTAATCTATTCGCAGCAGCTCTGGCATAAGGCCAACCACTCTGCTTGTAACTATAGGGTGTCCAAAATATGGGAGTCTATTCACTTTTTTTGCAACTATTGCCTTTCTTATATCATATTATGTACATCCACCAGCTCCATAACCGGGAAATATGTTTTTAAAATCTCCTCACAGTCAGCTCCGGACTCTGCCATGGCATTTCCTCCATACTGGGAAAAGCCCAATCCATGTCCCTTACCCTTGCACAGAAAACGATATCTTGTTCCGATGATCTGCACCTTAAAATTAGAAGACGCCAGATTCATTCCCTGCCGGAACGCCTCGCCCTCCAGAGATGCTCCGTCTGCCGTAAGCCTGGTGACATACCCGGCGCTGTCCCGGCTTTTTATCACCAGGCGTTTCGGCATCTGCCGCGCTGCCACATAGCTGGTGCTCAGATAGTCCGGTGCGGATTTGTCCACGCTGCTGTCCACTGACTTCAAATAGGAATATTCCTCGCTGTGCAAAACCTCCGCCCCATCCCTGGTAGTCCCGCTGCTCATCTCATGGTATGGGACAAGCCGCAATTCATTTTCATAAGAAAGAACCATATTCTCGGTTTCTGTCACTGCCTCCTCATAGCATTCCCAATCCTTCATAGATATAGAAAAATAAAACGGTACAAAAGAGCTGCTCACTTTTCTTCCCGTTTCCCCCAAAACCGTAAAAAGACCCTTTTCTTCAATCTGACGGTAAAGGTTGGAGCGGGCGATGATCGCCTGGGCTTTCACTGCCTCCGGTTCATAATCTGCTTCTATCTGAAGCGAAAGCAGCACCGGAAGACAATTCTCCGCATCAGGAATCCTCATAACAAGCGCTGTCTCCGGTCCGTTGAGAGCCGCCGTAAGAAGATAAGCCACCAGCAAAAGCACCGGAACCGCGGAAAATAAGGAATAAATCTGCTTTTTCATAAATTTGTCCTGTTATGTCTTTTTCTTAATATATGGACAATTGCGGAATTTTATTAACTGGAGTATAATAGGAACATATGTCTGGACACTTCCCAAAGGGACACCTGCGGTGTAATGAGGCCGACTGAAAAGAGAGCTGAATTTAGTGACCACGATTATTATAAACGCTGCATATTTTCGGAGGTTTCTGCCATGGCTGCTTTGTTTCTGGCTCCATTATATATCTTAGTAAATATTTATGTTGTCCGATGGATGTTTCTCTGGATGGGTGCCTGTCACCATATCTTTCAGACATTCTTTTTCCGCGCCCTTTTTGTGGGGATTTACATTTTTTTCTCCACATCTCTGCTCACCGGGTTTCTCATAAAAAAACCTGAACCCCTTCACCGTTTTCTGAAAAACACAGGCAACTACTTTCTTGGCACCTTTATGTACATAATTCTTGTAATTGTGATCGCTGACTTGAGCCGCCTTGTGTTAAAGTATATCTTCCATGTCACCTTTATCCGCAGCCGCACCTCTTTTGTTGTCTCAGGCGCCGTCTGCTGCCTGCTGATCATTTTTGTCAGCATTTATGGAATCCTTCACATGTGGAACCTGAAGGTCACTCCATATCAGGTGACGGTGCATAAACAGGTTGAAGGAATGGATTCCCTGAAAATCGTTCTTGTGGCAGATACCCACTTCGGCTACAGCTATGGCAGCCATCATGCCAAACAGCTTGTGGAAAAGATCAATGCCCAGGATCCGGATCTGGTATGCTTTGCAGGCGACATTTTTGATAACGAATATGACGCGCTCCAGTTTCCTGATCAGGTAAAAGAAAGCCTGAAATCAATACGTTCAAAATACGGCGTATACGCCTGCTGGGGAAATCACGATCTGAATGAGCCTATTCTGGCAGGCTTTACCTTCGGAGGAGCACAGCCTGACTATGAAGATCCACGAATGGAAGAATTTTTGAAAGATGCAGGGATCCATCTTCTCAATGATGAATCCGTGCTGATCGACAACAGATTTTACCTGGTAGGACGGCGGGACGCTTCCCGCTCAGAAAAAATGGAAGGTGGGCGGAAAACCCCGGCCCAGCTTACTGAAAATCTGGACCGGAGCAAACCTGTTATTTTTATCGACCATCAGCCGAAGGAATTATCAGAAATCGCGGATGCGGGAGCAGACCTGGATCTTTGCGGTCACACCCATGACGGCCAGCTTTTTCCCGGAAATCTTTTTGTCCAATTATTCTGGGAGAATTCTTGCGGCTACCTGAAAAAAGGCGACATGCACAACATCGTTACATCCGGTGCCGGCATATGGGGTCCCAACATGCGCGTAGGAACGGATTGCGAAATCTGCGTCATCACGGCGGAATTTCGCTGAACTCAAATCTCTCGCACCACAAGCTACAATAGCCAGACCATGTCCGGGCGGGGCCTGTCGCCCGGACCACCCAGCCAGAAGAACACATTCCTGATTCTGGGGCGTTTATATTTTCTCTTTTTCATGCAGTCCGTGCTGCTCATATCAGACACGCAGAAAGCTTCATGCCATCTGCCGACACCTTCACTGCACCCCGACATGCCCCGGGTCTCGTTGCCGACAGCCTGTCCATTTCCAAGTACCTTTACAATCTCTCCGTGTTTCTTTTTTCCACGAACCATTCCCATGAAGAAACAAATCACTGCGGTAACTATCACGTTGAAATATTTTTTCAAATGTTTCATAAAGGTCCTCCTTTTTCTACCATGCCTGTCCGCTCTGGGGACTGCGCACTTCCCACGGCTGCACAGGTAATAAAATCCTATGCCCCGCCCCGGACCAAATAGAACCAAAAAACAAAAATTTTTTTAAGCCAGGCCTGATCCCAGTGCCATGGCCCTGAATTATGTTTGTAATTTATGTCAATACTCGGTATAATATAGACACTTAATAAGCCCGTGCATCCGCTCAGGGCAGATTTCGCAGCCATGGTACATTTGAAAATATTCGCTGACACACTAACAATCCTGCACACGAAAAGGAAGGACTGATTTTATGGCAAAAGAGCAGCTTGCAGTTGTAGAACTGATCACCAATACGATCCTGGGAAAAACAGAGGCATCCGGTCGCGTAGACTTTTTCCCGCAAAAGCCGAAATTCCCCTTTGAGGAACCCTATGAACAGCCATTTCCCCGGGAGACCCCCGAAAGCCAGGGCATTTCCTCCGACCATTTGGCAGCATTGATCCGCGCCCTCGGTGCGTCAAAATATACGGATATGCACCATCTCATGATTCTCCGCCACGGCAAGGTCATCTGTGAATGCAGCTTTGCTCCATACCGGAACGGGATCTGGCATATCACCCATTCCATGTGCAAAAGCATCACCGGAATGGCGATCGGAATGCTGATAGACGAAGGACAGCTCGCCCTGGACGAAAATATCTATAAAATTTTTGAAGACAAACTGAATCCTCTGGTAAAAATTTTCCGTCCCACCATCACAGTGGAAAATCTTCTCACTATGACCAGCGGTGTTTCTTTTAATGAGTCCGGGATCATATCCGGTAATGACTGGCTCGGCAGCTACCTGAATTCCACCATCACCGGACACCCCGGCGAAGCCTTCCAGTATAACAGCCTGAATACTTATGTCCTCTCTGCCATCGTCACAGAGCGCACAGGACTTACCCTGACAGAATACCTGGAGCCCCGGCTTTTCGCTCCTCTGGGAATCACAAAATACTTCTGGGAAACCTGCCCGAAAGGAATCACCAAGGGCGGCTGGGGACTTTTCCTCTGTGCCGAAGACATGGCAAAGCTTGGTCAGCTTTACCTTCAGAAAGGAATCTGGAACGGTCAGCAGGTTGTTCCCGCCTGGTGGGTGGAAGCCTCCACTGCAAAACATCTGGAAAGCATAGAAGGTACCTTCGGATACGGATATCAGATCTGGATGGAACAGCGCCCCGGAAGCTTTGAGTTCAACGGAATGCTGGGTCAGAATGTGATCGTCTATCCGGATATGGATATGGTCATTGTGACAAACGCAGGGAATAATGAGCTTTTCCAGAACTGTGTCATGTTGAATATTATCCGAAAGTATTTTCCACGCAAATTCCAACCGGAAACCGTCCTTCCGGAAAATCCCTGCTCTCAGGCCATGCTCAGGCGGCTGATCGCAGAAATGGGAAACGGCACACGGGATGCGCTCTCCATCAAAAAGGGCGGGTGGAAAAAGAATTCCCTTGGTATCCGTAGAAAATCCTGGAACATCCAGAAGGACATTCCAATGCCTGACCCAACCGCCTGTATGAGACTTCTGAACGGACGGCAATATGAGCTTTATCCACAAAGCATCGGTCTGTTCCCGTTACTTATCCAGGTTTTCCACAACAATATGACCGAGGGATGCTGCGGCCTGTCTTTTTCTTATGAAAAAGGAGAATTCTCCGTAAGCTTTCAGGAAGCGGAAGAATGGCATAAAATCCCCGTTGGCTTTGGTAAGGCAAAGGAAACATGGCTGACACTGCACGAAGAGAGCTATCTTCTCGGTACCCGCGGCTGTTTCACCACGGATGAAAATGGTTCTCTGGTACTGAAGCTGGAAATGGCCTTTCTGGAAGAATGTACCACAAGAAAAGCCAGCATATTCTTCCTGGATGATGAGATCAAGATACGCTGGCTGGAAACGCCAGGAAAAGACATGATCATGGAAGGACTTGAATCCGTAACAGAGGAGCTTTCCAACCACTTCCTGTACGGAGCCTTGAAAGAAAAGAACGGCATCGAGGTTCTCCATCGCCTGATGGAGCAGACCATTGAGCCTGTTGTAACGGGCTACCCAGCCCAGCCGCCTGAAGCTGGCGATGAATCCGCTGCATCTGAACCACAGGAGCCCGCCTGCGAAGCCGACACCTCCGGTTCACCGGAATCAACTTCTTTTTAAATTCAATGACACCCGGTACCGAAAAGCACCGGGTGTCTTACTTATCTATTTTTTACCAAATCTCACTGTCCACCGCTGCCCGCTCAATGGAAACACCCTTCAGGTATCTTTCCATATATACGTTAAAGCCTTCCACTCCTTCTGGCTTCGGATCCAGAGTGCTGCCCTCATTTCCTGCAAAAACTTTGTTATCCAGGAAATCCTCCAGGGTTTCACCCTCTTCCTTATTCACCAGATAGGAAGCCAGCACCGCAATACCCCATGCACCGCCTTCCCCTGCTGTTGACATGACCGATACCGGGGCATTCACTGCGTCCGCCAGGATCTGCTGTCCTACGCCCTCTGTCTTAAACAGACCGCCGTGTCCCAGCAGCTTGTCGATTTTTACATCCTCTTTTTCTGTCAGGATGTTTAAGCCCACGCGCATTGCTCCAAGGCAGGTATACAGGTTGTTTCTCATAAAGTTTGCCAGAGTAAATTTACTCTCAGGAGAACGGACAAACAGAGGACGGCCTTCCTCAAATCCGGTCATATGCTCTCCGGAGAAATAGCAGTAGGACAAAAGTCCGCCGCAGTCAGCATCCCCCTCCAGAGCCTTATTGTAAAGTGTTCCGAACAATTTGTTCATATCCACTTCCATACCCATGGCTTCTGTAAACTCTTTGAAAATATTTACCCACGCATTCAGGTCAGAAGTACAGTTGTTGGAATGTGCCATCGCTGCCGGATCACCTGCCGGAGTAGCTACCATATCAATCTCTTTATAAGGTTTGGAAAGCTCTTTCTCCAGTACGATGGTTGCAAATACAGAGGTTCCTGCAGATACATTTCCGGTGCGCTGCTTTACGCTGTTGGTAGCGATCATTCCCGTTCCTGCATCACCCTCCGGCGGACACATAGGAATGCCGGCCTCAAGCTTTCCGGTAACATCCAGAAGCTTCGCGCCCTCCTCTGTCAGGCAGCCCGCATCCTGTCCTGCCACCATAACCTGCGGCATAATGTCACGCAGCTTCCACGGGAATCCATAAGGCGCGACCAGCTCATCAAATTTATCAACCATTCCCTGGTTGTAATCCTTTGTGGTGCTGTCAATCGGGAACATACCTGCGGCATCGCCAATACCCAGAATTCTCTTTCCGGTCAGTCTCCAGTGGATGTAAGCCTCCAGAGTAGTCATGTAATCAATATCCTTCACATGCTCTTCACCGTTTAAGATCGCCTGGTAAAGATGGGCAATGCTCCATCTCTGGGGAATATTATACTGAAACAGCTCCATCAGCTTCTCAGAAGCTTCTCCGGTAATATTATTTCTCCAGGTACGGAAGGGAACCATCAGTTCACCAGCCTTGTTGAAAGGCATATAGCCGTGCATCATGGCGCTGATTCCCAATGCGCCGACTCTTGTCAGCTCCACTCCGTATTTTTCCTTTACGTCCTTTGCCATGTCCTGATAGCTTCCCTGAAGTCCTTTGTGGATATCCTCCAGGCTGTAGGTCCAGACACCGTTCTCATAACGGTTTTCCCAGTCATAGCTTCCTGATGCGATCGGCTGGTTCTCACCGTCCACAAGAACAGCCTTGATCCTGGTAGAACCGAACTCAATGCCCAGCGCTGTCTTATTGCTTAAAATTGCTTCTTTTGCTTCGCAAACACCCATGGTAAATCCTCCCAATCTTCCTGAACCTGCTGCCGTTCACAAAGTCAAATACCCCGCAACATTCACCAAATGCGTGTGCAAGCACCCGCGCTTGGCTCATTGCTCGCGGGAATGAACGGCAGCGCGATCCTACAGCTCTTACTTTCTGTAAGCAAGGCTGTTCCATCTCAGTTCATTTTTGAAATTTCTTATCGTTGTATCCTTGTCAATGTAGACAGCCTCAATACCCATGGCGTTTGCCCAGTCACCCATCTGCTCCGCGGTGAGGTCATAAGAGAATGCTGTATGATGTGCACCTCCTGCCAGAATCCATGCCTCTGCTCCTGTTGCCAGATCCGGCTGCGGAGTCCAGAATGCGGTACCAACCGGAAGCTTCGGCATCGGTTTTTCCACCTTCTTGCACTCTACATCATTAATGATCAGACGGAAACGGTCTCCCAGGTCAACCAGGGAAGTCGCGATTGCAGGGCCTGCTTTTGATGTAAATACAAGTCTTGCCGGGTCTTCTCTCTCGCCCATGGAAAGCGGGCATACCTTAATGCCGATCTTACCCTCGGAAACAGTTGGGCATACCTCAAGCATATGGGCCTGCAGGATTCCCTCTTTTCCCGGAACCAGGTTATAGGTATAATCCTCCATAAAGGAGGTTCCCTTTGCATCCTTAACACCAGCAGTCATGATCTTCATGAGACGTACCATTGCTGCCGTTTTCCAGTCTCCCTCAGCGCCGAAGCCATAGCCTTTTTCCATCAGCCTCTGGATTGCAAGGCCGGGAAGCTGTTTCAGTCCGCCTAGATCACCGAAGTGGGTAACAATTGCCTGGTAATTCTTTTCTTCCAGGAATTTCTCAAAACCGATCTCAATTCCTGCCTGAACTGCTACATGACGTTTGAATTCTTCCGGGTCACGCCCCTCAAGAAGAATCTCATATTTATCATAATATTCTTCCACCAAAACGTCAATATCGCTTTGCTTTACATCATTCACATATTCCACGATCTCATTAACCGGATAAGCATCGATCTCCCATCCAAACTTGATCTGTGCCTCTACCTTGTCGCCTTCCGTAACTGCCACGTTTCTCATATTGTCGGCTACACGGCACACACGGATATGGCTGCTCTCCATAATACCGATTGCTGTGCGCATCCAGGATGCCAGTCTTTCCTGAACCTTTTTGTCAGCCCAATGTCCCACGATGACCTTTCTCTCAATGCCCATTCTGGTGACAATATGACCGTACTCCCTTCCGCCGTGAGCAGACTGGTTTTCATTCATGAAATCCATATCAATGGTATCATATGGGATTTCCTGGTTAAACTGTGTATGTAAGTGACACAGTGGCTTTCTGTATTCCTTCAGGCCAAGGATCCATGATTTTGCAGGGGAAAAGGTGTGCATCCAGGTAATGATACCTGCACATTCCTCATCTGCATTTGCCTCATTAAAGGTCTTTCTGATCAGTTCATTTGTGATCAGGGTCGGTTTCCATACTACCTCAAACGGCAGCATACCGGACTTATTCAGCTCCTCCACAATGATCCTGGAATGCTCTGCAACCTTCCGCAGACACTCATCGCCGTACAGATCCTGTGAACCTGTACAAAACCAAAACTTATAATTTCTTCCTGTTTCCATGTCCAAACCCTCCACATAAAAATCAATTATTCCGCTGCGCTTAATGTTTTCTCTTCTCTTTCATTGCTGCGAAAACACTCTGCATAACAATAAAGAAGCAAAGCAGTGCTGCAATGGTAATTCTTGTCCACCAGGAAGACAGTGTTCCCTGGAAGGTAATAAATGCTTCAATGGTACCCTTGATCAGTACGCCGAACAGGGAGCCGAATACGTTTCCTACACCACCAGTCAGCAGCGTACCGCCGATTACGGCAGACGCAATGGCATCCATCTCCAGACCCTTTGCCTGCTCTACGAATCCTGCACAGGTATTAAGACAAAACAGGAAACCGCCCAGACCGCAAAGCGTGCTGCTTAAAACATAAGCTTTCAGCTTTGTTTTTCGCACATTCAGCCCCATCATAAGTGCAGACTGTTCATTACCGCCTACTGCATAGATGGAACGGCCGAATTTTGTATAGCGGAGCATGATAAATACCAGTACAAGAACGATCAGTGCAATAACTACACTCGGATAAATATACGGGTAGATCATAATTCCTTTTCTGTTTACGTATCCTCCAAACGGAAAATAAATCTTAAATTTCGCCCAGGATAAAAAAGTTTCGTTGGAAATACTGATCATATCCGTAGATACGATCGCAGTCATACCTCTGGCAAAAAACATACCTGCCAGCGTAACGATAAACGGCTGGATGTCCAGATAAGCAACCAGAAATCCCTGTACCAGGCCAAACACAACGCCCATCACAAGAACCAGAATGGTTGCCGGGACAGCGCCTATCCCTTTGATCTCTGTCATCCACGCAAGAAGCATACAAGTTAATGCTACCACAGAGCCAACGGAAATGTCAATTCCGCCTGTGATCATTACAACTGTCATTCCGGCAGCAATTACGATCAGACCTGCATTGGAGATAAACAGGTTCAGGAAGTTCTGAACCTTTCCGAATCCCTGCTCACTAAAGATCACCATACCAGCAATATACATAACAAAAAACAACGCAATGGTAATTAAAAGCAGGAAGGAATTTCCATCAATTTTTCTTTTCATTTTTGTTGGTTTTGAACTCATCTTATGCCACCTCGCTTCCGCTTACTGCCTTCTTGCCCAGCTTATGCTTATTAAGCCATTTCTTAAGCTGAGGAGACTGTAAAGATACAATGATAACAACCACGATTGCCTTATATACAGGCACCTGGTCAGAGGATACGTGCATCGCATACAAGGTGGTGGTCAGCGCCTGAATGGTATAAGCACCGATTACAGAGCCCATCAGAGAAAACTTACCGCCGCCAAGGGAGTTTCCGCCCAATGCAACTGCAAGAATTGCATCCAGCTCCATGTTAAGGCCAATGTTGTTTGCATCTGCCGAATAAATACGGGAGCTTGCAACCAGCCCTGCAATACCTGCCAAAATTCCGCCGAAAAGGTATGTCAAAAAGATGATCTTGGAAGATTTCAGTCCTACCAGACGGGAAGCCTTGGCATTAATACCAACTGATTCAATATAAAGTCCAATTGCTGTGCGTTTCAGTATCAGAAGGGTAATGATCACTACCAGCATTGCCATGAAAAACGGCACCGGAAGAGGAAGCCCCTTTATACTGGAACCCAATACCTTGTACTGGTCTACACGTACATAAGTGATCTGTCCCTTGGTGATCAGCTGTGCAATACCTCTGCCTGCTGTAAACAGGATCAGTGTTGCGATCATTGGCTGTATTTTCAGCTTTGCAACCAGTAGCCCGTTGAAACAGCCGCAGATACCAGCAACTGCAACACCAGCCAGAACTCCCAGGATGTATGGGTTGCTGTATTCGCTTACAGACTGCTGCCCGCCGGAAAGCACATTACAGGTAACGGCTGCTGCCACTGCCATAACAGCGCCTACGGAAATGTCGGTACCGCCGGAAGCCGCAACCATCAGAGTCATGCCAACAGCCAGGATCACAAGCTCACTGGCACGGTTAATAACATCAATAATATATCCGTAAAGCATTCCGTCACGCACGCTGATTGAGAAAAAGTCAGGTGTTGTGATCAGGTTTACAAGAAGCACAAGCGCCAGACACAACAGCGGCAGGAACAAACGATACTGTGTTAATTTTTTCAGTTTACTCATTATTCTGCACCTCCTGCAATTGCTTTCATAATGGAGGACTGGTTCAGCTCGGATTCCTCCAGCTCGCCTACCTTCATTCCATCACGGAGAACAGCCATACGGCTGCAGGTACGGATCATCTCCTCCACCTCAGAGGAAATAAAGATCACGCTCATTCCCTGCTCTGCCAGCTCCAGAACCAGCTTCTGGATCTCTGTCTTTGTACCAATATCAATGCCTCGGGTCGGCTCATCCAGGATCAGGAAATCCGGATTGGTCAGAAGCCATCTTCCCAGGATCACCTTCTGCTGGTTACCACCGGAAAGCTGCTTAATAGGAGTTTCCCGGTCAGCCGTTTTGATCTGCAGGATCTTAATATATTTATCTGTAAATTCCTCCTGCTCTTTTTTGCTCAGAAGCTTAAACATACCTCGTTTTGCCTGAAGTGCAATAATGATATTTTCACGCACAGACAGGTCCGCGATAATACCTTCCTCTTTTCTGTTTTCCGGAAGATATGCCATGCCGTTCATCATCGCGTCAATCGGCATATTTACCTGAAGCTTTTTGCCTTTTACAAACAGCTCACCTTCATCCGGTTTGTCTGCACCGTAGATAGCACGTACCAGCTCAGAACGTCCGGAACCTAAAAGTCCGGTCAGACCGATAACCTCACCTTTATGTACGGTCAGGTTAAACGGACGGATCGTTCCCTTATGACCTAGCATTTTTGCCTCAATGACCACCTCATCGCTGACCTTCGTCTCCTCCCCTTCTTTTTTCAGCGCTGCCAGATCATCAAAATCTTTACCCATCATCTTAGCAACCAACTGTACACGCGGAAGCTCTTCAACCTTATATTCTCCTACCAGCGTACCGTTTCTGAGAACCGTGATCCGGTCGCAGACTGCATATACCTGCTCCAGGAAATGGGTAACGAAAATAATACCTACTCCCTGTTCCTTTAGCCGTCTCATCAGTACAAACAGCTTTTCTACTTCATCATCATCCAGAGAAGAAGTCGGCTCGTCCAGGATCAATACCTTTGCAGACATGTCAACTGCACGGGCAATTGCAAGCATCTGCTGGATCGCGATAGAATAATTTTCTACTGCCATAGATACGTCAACATGAATATCCAGGCTCTCCAAAAGCTCAGACGCCTGTTTTTTCATGGTTGCCCAATCAATAAATCCGCCTTTTCTCGGTTCACGTCCAATATAAAGATTTTCTGCCACAGATAAATTCGGACACAGGTTTACCTCCTGATACACGGTACTGATTCCGTTCATCTGTGCTTCCTGCGGAGAACGGTTAATGATCGTACCGTCTTTTCCGTCAATCCTGATCTCTCCAGTTTCAAATTCTTCTACGCCGGTCAATACCTTAATAAGTGTTGATTTACCGGCACCATTCTCTCCCATCAGAGCATGGATCTCGCCCTTGTGCAGGGTAAAGTCCACATTCTGCAAGGCCTTAACGCCCGGGAAGGTCTTGTATATATTTCTCATGGTAAGAACTACACCTGATTCCATATGGTCCCGCCTCTCTTTTCATTTCTATGACATCTAAAAACTGTGCGCATCCTGCGCTTCCTACGTCACAAAAGAAATGGAGAGCGGAGGTTTTTCGGCCTCCGCCCTCCGCACCTTAATTTAATACATCAATCTCATTATGGTACTAATTAATATGCACGCTCTGCCATAATGGTTTCCAGATCCATAGATGTATCGAAGTATGCTTCGTCAACGTACTGGATTTTTTCAACTTCTTCGCCAGCTTCCAGTTTCTGGATGATCTCGTCTACACGTGGTCCGTGAAGCGGGTTGCACTCGAATGCTGCGTTTAAGTCACCAGCGATCATTGCTTCGAAAGCAGCCTTTACAGCGTCAAAGGAGATAACAATGATGTCGCCCTCTGGTCCGCAGGTCTTTCCAGCAGCTTTGATCGCGTCGATAGCGCCAAATGCTTCGTTGTCGTTCTCACAAACAACTACGTCAATGTCGTCATAGGATTTCAGGAAGGATTCCATAACTTCCTGGCCTTTAGCCTGTGTAAACTCACCGGACTGCATATCTAACATATTCCAGTTCTCATGCTCTTTCAGGATGTTTCCGAAACCTTCGGTACGTCCAACCTGTGCGGATGCTCCGATGGTACCCTGAATTGTAACAAGGTTAATATCCTCATCGCCGCGTCCCTGTGCTTCCAGGTAATCAGCAAGCCATTTGCCGGCGTCTTCGCCTTCTTTTATGAAGTTTCCGCCTACCCAGCACTCATACAGGGAGTCGTCGGAAACGTCCATCATTCTGTCGGAAAGGATAACCGGAATACCAGCTTCTTTTGCTTCTTCCAGAACAGTTTCCCAACCAGTTTCCACTACAGGAGCCACTACGATGTAATCAACATCCTGCTGAATAAAGGAACGGATTGCTTTAATCTGGTTTTCCTGTTTCTGCTGTGCGTCATCAAAAATCAGTTTGTAGCCATTTTCTTCTGTAAATGTAGATTTAAAGGATTCTGTGTTTGCAGTTCTCCAGTCAGACTCTGCACCAACCTGTGCATAACCAACAACGATCAAATCGTCCTCTGCCTGAACAGTCATTGCTGTTCCAAGAGATGCAACCATTGCTGCAGATAATGCTACTGCTAAAACTTTCTTCTTCATTTTGAGAACCTCCTTTTATTCTATGTGCTTTGGGTGTCTCACTCCCTTAGCTGATGACTACATTCTATCAGAATCACAGCAGGAATCTACGGAAAAAAGCAAAGTCTTGGTTGGTTATTTTTGGTTTTTCTGAACTTTTAAAAAAATCGGTGTGTTTTCTTTTGATAAAGGTTAATTTTTTTTCGGTATTCTTACCGTTACTTTCGTACCTTCTCCTTTTCGACTTTCAAACTCCAATCCGTAACGGTAACCATAATTCATCCGGATACGCTCCTCAACATTGATCAGACCAAAACCGCTGTTTTCATTGCTTGATTTCTGTTTGATCTTCTGTCTCAGGCTGATCAGCTCCTCCTCTGTCATGCCGATCCCGTTGTCGCATACCTCAAAAACAATATCATCTCCATCCTCAAATCCATTGATATTAATTATTCCTTTGCCCCGCTTGTTCTTGATTCCGTGATACAAAGCGTTCTCTACCAGCGGCTGCAGGGTGAGCTTCAAAATGCTGTATCCATACAGCGACTCATCAATGGAAATTTCATAATCCAGAATATCCTCATACCGGAAATGCTGGATGTTTAAATAACTTTGGATATGCGTTTCCTCTTCCCGAATCGTAATATAATCCCGCCCGCCGCTCAGCACGGTGCGGAAAAATTCAGACAAAGATGTGGTCATAGCAATAACCTCTTTATCCTGCCCATCCTCCGCCAGCCATACGATCGTATCCAGCGTATTATATAAAAAGTGCGGGTTGATCTGCTCCTGCAAAAGCTTCAGCTCCGTATCCTTCAGCTTCATCTGTTCTGTTTTGATATCTTCAACCAGATTTGCGATCTTATATCTCATCCTGTCAAAACGATGTACCAGAATCTGTATCTCATCGTCCGACGGAATAGGCGGCTCTGCGGAAAAATCACCCTTTTCCATCTGCCTTGCCGCATCGCAGAGTGCATTGATAGGTACCGTGACACTTCGAATGGTTCTTCGTGATGTCCAGAATACAATTCCCACAATTCCCACCAGGAGCAAAATGCTTATGGAAATAGCCTGTGCCGTCTCTTGTTCAATGGTATTTTTAAGGCGTTCCAGGCTAAGGGTCTCATAATATATATATTTCTGTATGTAATTTTGTATCAGGGAGGTTACACCATGGACATCATTTTCCCACATAGATTGATTATCCGAATAATTAGATGGTGTACCCAAATTTTTCTCGATCTTCATTAAAACATTTTCCAGCGTATTCAGACAGGACAGGATTCCCTTAATCTGAAAGGTACTATCGTCTGCCGTGACTGTCTCCCGCATGCTTTCGAAATGCTCTCTGGCATCATCGATCATTCCATATGGATTTTTGACCAAAGTAGCATACCGTACATCTTTTCCGTCCAGAATATCTCCTTCTTTCAGGTCGTCTAGTGAAATAGACCCGATCACCACCCTGTATACCGCATAATTCATTTCTTTTTCAAAATTTACGTTATACTCATTTGCTTCCGTGATATTGGTAACAATCTGGCTGTAGGATTCTGTAAACCCTCTCAACAGCACCAACACACTGATCACCATGATCAAAAGCGGCACAATAATAGAAAAAGAGAGGATGAACAATCTCTTTTTTAAGGAAATGCTGCGTTTCACTTAAATTCACCCCTCTTTCCGTTCTCCCCGGTAATCCTTTGGTGTAAGGCCCTGGGTCTTTTTGAATATATAGCTGAAATAGTGCGCATCCTTGTAGCCCACATCATAAGCAATCTCCGCAGTTTTTTTGCTGGTACAGCGCAAAAGCTCCCTTGCTTTTTCCATACGGATCTCTGTCAGATATTCCGTAAAGGTACTGCCTATTTCCTGACGGAAAATCGTACTGAAATAGCTTGGGCTGATACCAACATGGGATGCAACCATATTCAATGAAATTTCATTGCTGGAATAATTCTGTTTTACATATTTCTGTGCCTCCTCCAAAAGACGGCTGTATTTATCCTGTGAAAGAGAATCACGAAGCTTCATAGCCGCTGTAAACAGCTCCTTCATATATTGAACCATCTGCTCCGTTGAATGAATCCGCATTTTGATTTCTTCCACATCACCGAATTTGTCCATCAGCTCCTGGGCGCCGCTGTCCAGACCTTCCAGAAATTTTGACACACAGAAAAACATATCTACCATCAAATACTGACGGAACATCAGGGAGCTATAGCTTCCCACTCCGATTTTTTCAAAATACGTATCCAGAAACGGACCTGCCTCTTCTACATCTCCTACTTTCAGAAAGTCTTCAAGAAGCTTTCTATCCATATTGGAAATATTGATGTCCTTCAAATCCTCATTTTCTTTTTGTGAGGCTTCAATACGATGCAGCTCGTCCGCTGTAATGATCTGGTTTGGTTCCATAAAAAAGCGGGCGGCAAACAGCCGGTTTGCCGAAAGGAATGACTGGCGCACGTCGCCAAGCCTCTGTACCGTATTACCAATTCCCCCGAAATAACGCAGGCTCTCTTTTTTATCATGAGCAAAAAGGCTGTCCAGATATTCCTTAAGCCCCTGGATCAAGTCAGAAAACTCATCCTCATCTTCACTTCTTACAAGAAGGAACCAGCCTTCGCCCCAGCGCTTAAAGTAATAGATACACTCCTGATGCTCCAGGAATTCTTCTACCTTGCTCTCCATCTCCACCAGATGCTCCTGATAGGTATTTCCCACAGAAGAAGAGATGATTTTCAAAAGAATGACCGTATAAAATGAAGCAGTCAGATCCAGGCCAAGCTGCCTTCCCCATTCCAGGATTTCAGCCGTAGAAAGAGAATTATCCGCAAGCGCATAAAACAGCTTCGCCTTATCAAGCTCCAGATTTTCCTGATTCTCCCGTTTATATTCCTCCAGAAGCTTTTTCTGCGCCTGCTCCTCCCGGATGATCTCTCCCACTCTCTTAACCGTTTCCAGAAGCTTATCAGAGCTGATCGGTTTAAGCTGGTAATCCGTAACACCAATAGAAATAGCTCTTTTCGCGTAATCAAATTCATTGTATCCGCTTAAGATAATAATTTTCGTGTTCGGCATTTCTTTTCTGATAATTGATGCCAACTCCAAACCATCCATAAAAGGCATTTTGATGTCCGTGATAACAATGTCCGGCTTGATCTTTTTTATCATGGGATATGCCAGTTCTCCATCGGATGCCTCGCCTGCAAATTCAAATCCCTCTTTTTCCCATGGTATATTATTTTTGATTCCTCTTCTGATGATTGCTTCATCTTCTACTAAAAAAACCTTTAACATCACAGCATCCGTCCTTTTATCAATAAATGCTTAATTCTGATACCAGATAGTTCCATCCGGACCTGTATAGGTTCCGTCTCCGTTATCTGTGTAAACGCCTCTGGCACCATTTTGCCATACGCCGTCCGCTCCCAGATACAGGCTTTGTGAATTAAGCCCGCTTTCGTCTGTAACGGAAGCTTCCGCCTGCGCACTATCACTGGGATTTGGCGGTCCTTGTTCTGTCCAGACACTTCCCGTCCCGGCTTCTACCCATTCACCGCCGCCGTTTGCATAATACTGCTGCCATCCTCCATCATACCAGTTGCCATCCGTTGCCCTGTATACATAGGTAGCACTATTTCCGCCGTTTCCATAAACCGTTACACGTTCATCCGTAAGAGTAGGATTCTGCGGCTCCTCCATCTGTGATGTATCTGCAGTGTCATCCGCAGACGATGGATTCTCAGCCCCTTCCTGCTGTGTATCCGCTTCTTCGTTCCGAACCTCCGTCACCTGTTCCGTCCTGCTGTCCGCTTCGGAATCCGGCAAAGCATGGGTATTTTCCTGATTTTCCTTGTTTTCCCGGATAGATGGCACCATGGAAACAGCCTGTCCCGAAGCTTTTCCTTCCGGTGTCCCAAATTCACCGCCATCACTCTCCTGCCCCGCACCGGTACTCATATCAGTTAATCCCCTGGCCTCCGGCTGGAAATCCACCAGATTTCCTGCCATTACCGGGATATCTCCTATGGAAATGCCCACAAGTACATGGGATACCGCCATAACCACTGTCAGCAATATTGCCGGAAAAAGCTTTTCCTTTAAGGATTTCAGGTTTCTCATATACAGAATGCGATCCTTAAAAACCTGCTTGCTGTCGCTTAAGCTTACAGACAAATATGGTACGTGATTCTGGGTCGCCGCTATTTTCAGCAGCAATTCCCCGTATCTCCTGCATTCCTGCATACTGTAATTGACCGCCATTTTCCCATCGCAGAGATTCTCAATATCCTTCTCCGCCTCACGCTGCATCCAGTAAAGCGCCGGATTGAACCAGTAAATAGTGGTGACAACGATCATGAGCATCTTGTACCACAAATCCTTCCGGATATAATGAGACAGCTCATGGGAAAAGATAAATTCCAGTTCCTCCATCCCATAAGATTCCACCGGAACATAAAGCCCTGGATTTCTCAGACCAGCCAGCATAGGTGAGGACAAGCCCTCGCAGACCAGCAGCCTCGGCGGATTCTTTATATGTTTTTTCCTGCATATGTAAAAATACAGCTCCAGAAGCTTATCATTATCTGTCGGGTAACTCCATCTCATCATGCTGTGAAGAGAAAAATAATATTTCATACCTCTCACAGCCCCGAAAAATATAATTCCTGAGATCCAAATAACCGCCATTGCTTTCAAAAGGCCATACAGCGATATTTTCGGTGATGAAAGCTCAATAACCGAATTCTCCTGTTTTACAGAAAGCACGGCTTCAGGCTCTGCATGTGTTTCTGATGATCCATTATTTCCCGTCTTTCCCGAAACAGCAGTGTTCACTATCTCCGATGCCTGCTGCCCCGTCTCCGTCCTGCTGATCTGTAGCTTTACCGGACTTTTTGATGAAAAATTAAATGGCAGCAAAAGAAAGATCATGATGGCAAGCCACATGTAATATTTCCACTTTGAGGAATACTTCCCCTTTGCAAAGCGCGCAAAAATCATAGCCAACATGATCATGACCGCTGCAATAACATTCATTTTCAAAATGTGAAACATATACGCTTCCATCTGCCAGTTCCTCCGCTGCCAATTTCTCTATTATTTCTCTTCCATTTCCTCTAAGAAGTCGTGAAGTTCTTTGATATCGTCCTCATCCATTTTCTTTCCCTGATAAAGTGAAGCAACAAATCTCTTCAATGAATTTCCATATAATTTTTCCAGAACGCTTTTGCTCTCATTCTGCTGATACTCTTCCTGGGAAATTAGTGGGGTATAAAGGTTCATTTTTCCCTGTTTTGTAACTGAAACAAAATTCTTTTTTTCCAGTCTTGTCAACAGCGATAAAATCGTAGTTGGCGCCAGTGCCTTTTTTTCATTTACTACCCGCTCGATCTCACTTCTGCTCATTGGCGGTTCATATTTCCATAAAACCAGCATAATATCAAGCTCTGAATCCGGCAGGCGGCTGATTGTTTTTTTCATTCTGATTTCCCCTTTCTGATCGCTTACAATGCTAAAAAGGATTCTTTTGTTTATATGCTACCCTTGTAGTAGATAAATGTCAAGAATCCTTTAGATTTTTTATGAAGTTAAAGTTTACTGTCCCAAATGCTAAGATCAACCGACCTCATACCACACAGTACCGTCCGGGCCTGTCCAGGTTCCGTCTCCATTATCTGTATAATCGCCGCCCGCAATATTGCTCCAGGAGCCAGCGCCGTCACCGTAAAGTGTCATGCTGTTGTAACCATCCTCATCCTCCACCACAACTTCCTCTTCCGCACTGTCGCCAGGTGATTCCGGAGCCTCCTCTGTCCAGGTGGTTCCGTCTGTAGTCAGCGTCCACATACCGGAACCATTGGGTGAATACAGTCTTCCGCTGCCATCATACCAATTTCCGTTGGTTGATTTATATACGTATGCCGCCCCATCGCCGTTTACAGAATAAAGCGTTACACATTCATCAGTCAACCCGATATTTTTCTGCTCTGCTGTGGATGGAGAACGAGAAATGTACTCTTCTGCAGCATATCCTTTCTTTCCGTTATAATCAATCTGATACCAGGATGCCCCATCTTTTCCCGATGCCACATATCCTGTAACAGAAACAGTATCCTCTAAGTAAATCTGTCCCAAAATATCTGAATTTACGGTGCAGTCGCTGCGCACATTAACCTGGGTTCCCTTTACCCATCCAGTAAAGCTGGTTGATTCCACACCGGAGCTTCCGCTTGATCCGGTTTTTTCCGTGCTTCCTGATGCTTTGCCGGATGATCCGCCTGCTGTACCGGACGATACTTTTACGGCTTTCTTCGTTCCATATTTGTTAATGACTGTACTCTGAACTGACTTTTGGATTTCTGGAAAGCTGTCCTGTTTTGCAGCAAAGCCTGTAATAATAAATACTTCATCCGTTGTAGAAATAATATTCTGGCATGTCTGCGCATAATTGCTGTCAGCCACTGTAATTGCCGGAAGCTGCGCTCCATTGCTGTAATGCTGCACAACGATTTTATTTTTCCCATCAGTCAAAGCCATAACCGCATCCTTAGCCTGTGTCTCACCCCAACCCTTATCCGGCGCTTCAATCGTCATCACACCATCCTGTGTCTTAAACTCCTTCGCCCAGACAGGTGTACTTATTGCCAGTCCTGATGCTATAACCAAAATCGCTAATAATTTTCCATTTAATTTCATATCATAATCTCCCTTCGATCATTTCCTTTGCTGCCGGATCCTAGGCGCTCTTTTTTTCTACATTTGTAGTAGTTGTGTTTATTCTACACTTGTAGTAGTTATTTGTCAATATATATTTCTACATTTGTAGTAAAAAAATTTTTAAATATATTTTTCGTGCTGATGGAAATAATTAAAGAGACTATACCAGCAAACAACACTACAACAAACTCAAATCCTTTACATATCTCAAACAAAACTCCATACAGGGCATTTCCTAATGGCTGCGCACACATAGAAACCGTAAGGATTACCGCTATAACCTTTCCAATCAGATTTTGCGGCGTTTCTGTTTGGACAAAGGACATCATCTGCACGGAAAAAACCGTTGAAAATATCATAATAATAAAACAGCATACGGTCATAATGATATAATTGAGCATTCCGGAACGAAACAGCATGAGTGCCGCTCCCATAGGAAATACGCAGACAGCGCAGGCGCTTAACAGATTTCCTGCCTTTTCTACAGTCAGCTTATTTGCAAAAATACCTGCGCAGATGCCGCCAGCCAACCCTCCTGCTGCCAGAATTCCCTCAGCAAAGCCATACAATTTGTTTGCCTGCGCTGCTCCTAAATCCAATACTTCTGTTATCATATACGGCATTCCCACAATGATCATTGCAGACAAAAACAAATTGATTCCACAAACCACAAGCATTCCTTTTCCAACAGCAGGTTTTTCTTTTCGAATAAATCGGATACTTTCCGAAAAATCCGCTTTTACAGTTCTCCATATATTTCCGTTGGTGTCCTGTCTCACAAATGGTATTTTAATAAAGATTTCCATAATTGCTGACATTAAAAAGCATACCATACAAACCCACAGCACAGGTTTTACTCCATATGCACTATACAGGATCCCGCCCAATACAGGGCCCATTAAAGATGCAAAAGAACTGATCGTATTGATGATAGAATTTGCCTCCATAAAATACTCCTGGCTGACCAACGCCGGTATACTTGCCTGCACAGACGGTTGGTATGCCCCTGCGATACCATAGAAAATCATTAATGTTACTGCCAGTAAAAAAATAAGATTTACTCGATTCATCAGCAAAGAAAATATCAGGATAACTGCCGCCGTGAAAAAATCTAAAAATACCATAATATTTCTTTTATTCACCCTGTCCGCAACAATGCCCCCTATAGGAGAAAGCAGGATAGCCGGTATAAATGCACACGCTGTCACGATTCCATAAATCATGGAAGAGCCTGTCTGATTTAACAAATACAACGGCAAAGCAAATCTTATTGTTGCATTACCAAACAAAGAAATAATCTGACCAATTACCACTAATGTAAAATCCTTAGAAAATAGTTTCTGATTCATTCTCTAACCTCCTGTTACAATGAATTTATGGTTAATACCCCTAGCCAATAAGAAATTACCCATCTTTTATATCTGTTGCCTTACATTCATATCCGTTACCTACAATTCTTCGTTTTTAAATCCTTGGCATTTTTAATACCGAATGACGGTATGTATTAATTCAAAAATATCTGCCCATATTTCAGGGCAGAATTTTATTTATTTTTTTGATATATAGATGTCAACTCCTGCAATCTGTTCAGCATTTCCTCGTCCACAATATCCAGACCAAAACCCTTCAGCATTTGGCTGAACACCATAAATTTACAATAGGACTCTTCCTCTGTATTATCAAATATCATGGGATTCATCCAAACATTTGCTGCCAGCAGGATCAACTCAGCTAATTGCTCCGGGTAATCTGTCTGAATGGACCCATCTGAAATTCCCTGTTTAATAATGGGCAAAATATAGTTTGGTGCAGCTTCATATATGGTATCATGCAGTAAGCTAAAAAGGAGCTTCGGATTATTATTAAAACTAGGCGCCACCGTAAAGATATCATCCTGTACAGGCCGGCTAATGGATTCTTTAAAAATAGTTTTTAATTTTTCTTTTCCGCTAAGATCAGAACGGTCACGAATAACTGCAAGCATTTGATTAGACTCCTCTGTCATTCTGTCCGTTACTGCCATCAAAATCTCCTCTTTTGACTTAAAGTGGTGATAAATGGCACCTTTACTCAGCCCTCCTAAATTGTCGATAATATCCTGAATAGAGGTGTGCTCATATCCCTTCTCCATAAATAGCTGAAAAGCAACATCTAATATCCGATTAACCGTCTCTTCCGGATGTTTATTTCTTGCCATTGATTTTTCATCTCCAAACATACTATCAGTATGTTTTAAATTTATCATACCAATAGTATGTTTGTCAAGCCGTATATTATATTTCATTTCACACATACTAATCAAAAAGGAGGTATCATCATGCCAGATAAATATTCAACCATTACCAATTATCCAAACGCTTCGAATCTCATGACGGGTACGCCCAAAACAGAAGGCGGCGAATATGACGATGGTAACATTCCGGAAATCGATCTTCCAAAGGATTCCTGGATCACAGAACCGCTTCCGGAATCCACCAGACCGCGCAAGGATGGCCCCGGAGGTGACGGTGATGATCAATAATGAAGAGTTACCCATCGGCTTCACTATGGAGCTGGCACAGCATTCAGATATCCTGAACCGCTTTTCTAAATTGTCTAAGCAGGAACAAGAATCCGTTATAAACGGTGCCCGTAACATCAATTCCCGAAATGAAATGCGGAATTATGTAGAATCTATTTTTAACTGAAATCGAGAAGGCGGCGGTGATTAACCGCCCCCTTCTCACACCACCACACGTAACGTTCGTGCTGAATTTTTGAGACAGTTTTGAGACATTCTGGTTTTAATGAGGAATTTTCGGGACATCTACATACCATTTACTTTCCATTACTTCCAGTAATGAAAAATAGCGGAAATCCCCAAACAAGGATTTCCGCCATTTTTCAACTGAGGCATCGGGGATTCGAACCCCGGACAACTTGATTAAAAGTCAAGTGCTCTACCGACTGAGCTAATACCCCACATTTCTTATTATTTGCAATGCACATTTTCATACATTGCAAATGCCCAGAGCCGGAATCGAACCAGCGACACGAGGATTTTCAGTCCTCTGCTCTACCAACTGAGCTATCTGGGCATAAGTAGCGGGAACAGGATTTGAACCTGTGACCTTCGGGTTATGAGCCCGACGAGCTTCCAGACTGCTCCACCCCGCGGCAATATTTAATTCAAAAGCCGATGATCGGACTCGAACCGATAACCTGCTGATTACAAATCAGCTGCTCTGCCAATTGAGCCACATCGGCGTGCCCTACGGCATTTCAATGATAAATCATTGAAGTAGATGAAGAAGTTTTCTTCATCAATGGATGGAGAAGGATTCGAACCTTCGAAGGCGTTGCCAACAGATTTACAGTCTGCCCCCTTTGGCCACTCGGGAATCCATCCATATTGATGGGGCCTATAGGGCTCGAACCTATGACCCTCTGCTTGTAAGGCAGATGCTCTCCCAGCTGAGCTAAGACCCCATTATGCACTTGACTAACTTCGTTAGCTTCATGCTAACGACCCAGAAGAGACTCGAACTCTCGACCTCCGCCGTGACAGGGCGGCGCTCTAACCAACTGAGCCACTGGGCCA
>NZ_CAXSVO010000029.1:0-47886 GCF_964240875.1 Ruminococcus sp. 5_1_39BFAA
AGACATCATTATGGAACTGATATAATAATTCGCTGTTTTTGTGCAAGAGACAGGAACTTTATTTTGCGGGGCGACACTTTGGTGGAAGTCGGGGAAATGTCAATGACCTGCCCCTGGGCTCCAAACTGCTGTACCAGAGGCCCGTACTCATTTTCCGGGTCTGCAATAATGATGTCATCCTCCGTCAAAAGGAACACGTTGACGATCTAACGCTTGGCAGAGAAGGACTTGCCGCTGCCGGGCGTTCCCAGGAACAGGCCGTTTGGATTCTTTAAGTTCTTGCGGTTCGCCATGATCAGGTTATTACTTAATGCGTTCAGACCATAATAAAGAGCCTCGCCCTCCTGGAACAGCTCGCAGGTCGTAAACGGCACGAAAATGGCGGTGCTGCTGGTCGTAAGCCCACGCTCAATTTCAATCTGGTTCAACCCTAAGGCAAGAGAGGACATAAGCCCCTGTTCCTGCTGGTAGTCCAGACGTTTCAGAGCACAGTTATATTTCTGCGCAATACCGGAGGCAGACAGAATATCATTAAACAGCTTTTGCCGTTTGGAAGCGATATTCTCCACCAGCACCGTCACAAGAAACATGCGCTCATTCCGGCTCTGCAAATCCTGTAAGAGATTCTTTGCTTCTTCGCCGTAGGTGGCAAGGTCGGTAGGTATGATGTCCATGTCATACCCGGCACGGACCGCTTTCTTCTGTTCCTCAATGGTCATTTTCTGCAAATCGGACATCTTGCGCTTGATGTTCTTGATCGCCTGGGTCTGGTCAATGGACTGGATATGCAGGTTCACCGTCACGGCGTCGTCCAGGTCCAAAAGCTCCGCCAGCAGCCGGTCCGTCAGTTCCGGCGCTAAAATCTGCAAAAAAGACACCGCCCCGGAATGGTCGGCCACCCGGAAGGTCTTTCCGTCATTCGAGAACGACAGGCCGGAGGGCGCAATATAATCCTTTGTGGAGAGCCCGGTTTTCGGCAGGTCCGCCCAGGTAAAATGAAATTTTTCCTGCCCGTCCGGGTGTAGCTGGCTGTGAAGGAGCTCCAGGCGATCCAGCCCGTCTAACGGCTTTGCCTGTGCTCCCAGGGCTTTGAAATTTGCCAGCACATCAGCCTCGATCCGCTCCAGGCGCATCTTCGCAGTGCGGAGGTCGTCAGCCTCAATCCCAAAGGTGATATATTTCCGCTTTGTAAGGCCGTTGTTGCCTTTTTGGAGCTGGCTCTTTAACATATCCCCATACTCTCTGCGGATTCCGTCATATTCGTCGCCGCGGATGGGAATGTCGATACTGCGGGCAAAATCCTGCATATTGGCCCGCTGGTTGATGAAAGTAAGCTGCACATGGATCGAAGCGTCAAAATAATTGAGGAAATCACAGTAGCCCTCAAAAATCTGCGCTTTGTCATCCGCCTGTGCAAGCTGGTAGTTAATATCAAAAAACTGCACCGTCTTGGTGTAGAGCTTATCCGTCAGCCGGCAGATTCCATCCCGGTACATTTCCTTATAGGGAATACTCTGCTGGACCGTCTGCGGGGCGTCCGTTTTCAGCCCGGCAAAAAAGCCGCCCTTTTTAGGCGGCCTGGTGCGGACAGTCTTATTTCCGCTTGTCTTTGCGTCGGCCCTGGTCTTTTTTGCCTGCCTGATGTTTCTTTGCAGACGTTTTTCCTGGGCCTCCTGCTGTTTGGTTTTTGGCAATCCTCGTAACCTCCTTCTTTGACATGGATTTATACAGGTTTTCCGTCCGGTATGGCCGTTTCTTCGGCCAGAGCTTATGGCGGAGCCTGTTTTTCAGAAGTTTCTCCGCCGGCTGTCCGTCCCGCTCATACATGGCGAAAAAGAAAAAGGGCATCATAAGCCCGATCATCAACAGCACTGCCGCCGAGTTGCCGATAGCGCCGCGGGTAAGGAAATATACCGGCAGCCCCACCAGTGCGGCCAGGCTGAAACAAATGAGCTGGCGCTTCGTCAGGTTAAACGCCAGCTTGGTCTTGACTTTTGTTAAGTCTTTGGGTACGGGTACATAGGGCATGTAAATTCACCTCCATTCATGCTGTATCTTACTGATTTCGTTCCTGCATCGTGACCGTGGATTCCACTTCATTGCCCCACACATCCCAGCCGGGGGTCTGCTGTCTTGCAAAAAGCTCTACCCTGGGCTGGTCGCCCATGAGCTTCACAATCTTATCCCGTACCTCGTCCGGCTTTTTGCTGTGCTGCTCGATATGGGAGATCACAAACTGATGGATTCCCGCGCACTGGCGTTTCGGGTGCCCCCTGGTCGCCAGTAAGCACACCTCCGCATTAGAGCGGGTCCAGAATCCCATCCCATAAAACCAGGAATCCGCTTTCCGGTTCTGTTTCAGCCAGAGGAAGGCCAGCGTCTTATATTTGAATCCCCATGCTTCGATCACCCGGAAGGCTTCATTGAGCTGTGGGAAGGTGGCCCATAGAAAAAGCGCACTGTCTCTGGCCGCAAGGTCTGTAACCGGCAGTGCGCATATTTCTTCTATGCTCATGGTGGGGTAATGGTTTTCCGCCACCCCATTGCCGCGTTTCATATCGTAACGCCAGGGCGGGTCTGCGTACACGATGCCATATTTTCCAGCCTCCGGCATTATCGGGCCTGCTCATTCTTGGCGGGAGCAGATTTTGCCGGCTGCGTCTTGACCTTGCCGGCATTATCCTTCAGGGCACCGGTCAAGGAAGGTTTCTCCGCCGCTCCCTTTGTCGCTTCAAGGGTGGCCTGCAAATTTTCAATCGCCTGGCCGTACCCTTCGATCAGGGCGTCGTTAAGCTGCCTGCGGAAATCCGCCGTCACCGGCCAGCAGACATCCCTCCATTTTCCCTGCTTATCCTGGGTGGAAGGCATGTTGACATACAGGCCGTTTTCACCGGAGCAGATGCGGAAGCCGTCAATCTTGAAACAGTCCCCAATCGTCACATTGGCGTAAGCCAGCAGGTTCCCCATCGGGGCAATCGGGCGCACAGTTACATCCAGCTTCAAGCTTTCACCCGTCTGTGCCTCCGGCTGCATGGGTTCGTTGTTTGTCTTACTCATATAGAAAAGTCCTCCTTCTTGTTAAAATATAGGTTGGTTACACGCTAATGCGAGTTAAAAATACTTTTGGATAGCGAGCCTGTCTTAAACAGGGCAAAGGCCAGCAGGACCGTATAGCCTGCCGTGCCCCAGATTGCGCCGTGAATGTCGCCGGAAGAAGGGATTGACTGGATCAGCACCGCATAAATTGCAACGCAGACCAGGATCAAAAACCCCTGGAAACCTAAAGCAAACAGGGAGCGCAGGTAATTTGTCCCCATCTGCCCCCATTCACGGTTTGCCATTGTGGAAAAGGGTATGGGTGCCAGGCTGACTGTAAGATATATTTCAATCATACGGCCATACACAATGACAAAGATCACGATGGACAACACCCACATGCACAGGTTGATAATGTTGGTCTCCAGCCACAGGCCGATCAGCTCCCACATCCCCATTGCTTCAAGCTGCGTTTCCAGGTCGGCCAGCGCAGCGGTGACGTCCATGTTCCCGTTTATCACGCCGGCGCTCTGGCTCACCACATTCTGGGCGACGTCAAACACCGCCATGACGATAGTAAAGCAGTTGGTGAGCAGGTATGTGGCAACAAAGGTTTTGAAAATCCACTTGAAGATGTTGAACGTATCAAAATCGTGCATGTTGTTCTTTTCCAGGATCATCTGGATCAGTTCATAGACAAGGACAAAAGTCAGGATAATTCCCGCAATGGGAATGACGACGGTTTCAGAAAGATTCTGGATCATGCTGAACACGCCGCCATTCCAGCCCTGCGGTGTCTGTCCTACCTGTGAGGCCACATCCGAGACCTGGCTGTTGACGGACTCAAAGATACCGGTGTATTGTCCTGTAATCGCTTCGATTAAGCCCTCTTTAATCCAGTCTGTTATCCGTTCAAACAGACTGCCCATTGGCTATTAACCGAACAGGCCGGAGAGCAGCGGGATCAGCGTGGCACCCACCAGCGCAATGCCGCCGCCAGCCATAAGCTGTTTCATGCCCTGGGATTTTGCTGATGTGCGATAAAGAAGTAATAGAAGTGTAAAAAATTTTGCCGTTCCTATCCGGCACTTGGCCATTGTGTCGGATAGGTCGGGCGTTAGGCTTCGGGCAAGTCAATTTTGCCGACAAAGCTGTAATAAATCTCAATGTCCTGCCTGCGGGTGCCGTTCTCGTCATAGCTGCACTCATGCACGACGATTTTCTCAATCATTTCCCGCAAGAGGGTGGGTGTCAATTCCTCAAAGGCAAGGTGCTTGCGGACAATCCCCATGAATTTCTCGGCGTTAACGGTGGCCGCCTGCGACTTGTCCAGTTCCGCCTGCAATGCGGCGGTGCGGTCTTTCAGTTCCCGCTGCTCCTGCTCATAGTCTGCCGACAGTTCCATGAAACGCTCGTCGCTGATTTTGCCGTTCACATTGTCCTCATACAGCCGCTTGATAATGCGGCTCACTTCGGCAATCCGCTCCTGCGCCTGTTCAAGCTGCTTGGTGGCTGCGGCGGTCTTTCTCTTGCCGCCGATTTCGTTCTGCTGGATCAGCAGCTTTACAAAACGGCTCTCGTGCCTGGCAGCATACTCCGTCACTTGCCGGAGATTGGAGAGGACACCGGCGGTCAGCAGGTCGGTGCGGATAAAGTGCGCCGTACAGTCGCGGGTGCGCTTCTTGTAGCTGCCGCAGATGTAACAGTCCTGCTTGCGGTTCTTGTTCTGATACCGCTGCTGGTACATCACATGGCCGCAGTCGGCGCAGAACAGCATACCAGAGAACAGCCCCACTTCGTCATAGCGGTTCGGGCGTTTGCGCTGCTTGCGTAACTCCTGCACACGCTCCCATGTTTCCGTGTCAATAATCGGCTCATGGTGGTTCTCAAAAATGGCCTGCTTCTCAATGGGATTTTCTACGCTGTGCTTGGTCTTGTAAGAGGGCTTTTCCGTCTTGAAGTTTACCAGACAGCCGGTGTACTCCCGGTTTTCGAGGATATGAACGACGGTGTTCGTCGCCCATTTACACTCATAGCCGGGGTGGTAGCGGCGTGTGCTGCCTGTCCTGCGGTATTCCAGCGTCCCCGGCGTGGGGATTTGCTGTTCCGTCAGCATACGGGCAATCTTGGTCGGGCCGTTCCCCGCAAGGCAAAGCTGGTAAATCTGCTGGACAACCGGCGCGGTTTCCTCGTCAACGATATAGTTCTCGTCCTCGTCCATGAGGTAGCCATACACCGGCTTGCTGGTAACGGGCTTGCCGCTCATGCCTTTTGCTCTTTTAACTGCCTTGATTTTCTTGCTCGTATCTCTCACCAGCCATTCGTTGAACAGATTTCGCAGAGGGGTAAAATCATTGTCCATGCCGCCGTTTGCGCTGTCCACATTGTCGTTGACAGCGATAAAACGCACGCCCTTTTGAGGGAACAGCATTTCCGTGTAAAACCCTACCTGCAAGTAGTTTCGCCCTAACCGGCTCATGTCCTTGACAATGACCGTACCAACTTTCCCGGCTTCAATGTCCGCAAGCATGGCTTGAAATCCGGGCCGCTGGAAGTTCGCGCCGGAATAACCGTCGTCGGTGTACCAGCGCAGATTGGTAAAGCCGTTCTGTTTTGCGTAGGTTTCGAGTATCCTTTTTTGGTTCGATATGGAATTACTCTCGCCTTGCAGCTCGTCCTCATGGGACAATCTCGGATAAAGGGCGGTAATGAGGTTTTGGGTGGCTTGTCTTAACATAAAATCCTCCGTTTCCGACAGCCAGCCCCACTATTCCGTGGTTTCATTGTACCACGGAACAGCGGGGGCTGTACAGCGGCAAAAGCGTTAAATTTGCTTCTTTACAGTCGGTCAAATTGCCGGTTTTTGCGTAGCAGCGGCTTCCGCTTCCAGTACCCGCGCCATTTTGTCGGCGGCGGTGGTCGTGGTATCTTTCTTGAAATAGCCGGACACGACAAGGACGGAATTGCCCATGCGGATTTCCGTCACGCAGTCGGGGCGGCGGGCGGTGCGGGTGTCGTGCTGCTTGTTATCTGCCATAGGCAATACTCCTTTCAGTCGGTAATCAGTTTCTTCATGCTCTCCATTTTCCGCTTGGCGGTTTCCTGCCGGAAGTTGTCGCCGGTAAAGCGTACCGGGACGCACATGGAAAGCAGCCGGTCATAAATCCGGGAATGGGCGGTGTCCTCCGGGTTTCGCAGGTCGTCCAGCGTGAGGTTGGTCGTGACGATCAGCGGCTTGCCGCTGCGGTAACGGCTGTCAATCACATTGAAAACCTGTTCCAGCCCGTAGTCGGTGCCGCGTTCCATGCCAAAGTCGTCAAGGATCAGCAGCGGATAGCGGCAAAGGCGGGAAATGTACTCGTTGCGCCCCTCAAAGCTGGCGGCAAGGTCATTGAGGATCAGGGCAAAGTTCGTCATGTGGACGGGGATTTCTTTCTCCATGAGGGCGTTTGCGATACAGCCCGCAAGGTAGCTTTTCCCGGTTCCTACGCCGCCCCAGAACAGGCAGCCGATATTGTCTGTCCGCATATCCTCCCAATGCTCCACATACCGGCGGGCAAGCCCGGCCTGCGGGTTCCTGCCGTTGTCATTCTCGAAAGTCCAGTCCCGCATGGCGGGGTCGGTAAAGCCCCGGCGTTTCAGTTCTTCCACGGTGTCAAGGTGCCTGCGCCGCTTTTCGGCGGCTTCCCGTTCCTCGCGGGCGGTTTTCTGGCAGTCGCACTCTGCCGGGTGGCGGTCGCGCCCGAAGATAGCGGCCTTATCCGGCGCAAAATAGGCTTCTTTCGGCTTGCGGCACTTGCCGCAGTACAGCAAACCGTCCTCGCCGGTGTAGTCCTCCGGCTCCGGGGTGGTGGCCGTCATATTCTCCAAAACAGCGTTGATTTCGTTCTTCATAAACTCTCGCCCTCCTTGCATGAGTAGTCTGGTATGCCCTTTTTCGGGGCTTTCTTAGTTGCGTCCTCCTGCGCCCATTTGTAGATGGTGGCGGCATGGCTCTTGTATCGCTTGCCGCTGGACGCGATATGGCAGGATAGCCGGTCAATGTAATAGTCCCATTTGCCGGGCAGGTCTGCTTTCAGCCCGTCCAGTTCCGATTGCGAAAGAAAAACATTTTCATACCGGCCATAGGCGGCGCGGGCGGGTTGTCCCGTATCTAACTCTCGCTCTCTCTCTTTTTCTATCTCTTTCTCTATCTCTATCTCTGGTGGACAAATGTCCGCTTGATATGGTGGACATTTGTCCGCCCCGGCCTTTGGCAAGGCTTTCTGCTCCTGCAAAGCCAGCCTTGCCCGCCGTTTTCGCTCCCCCTCGGTAGAGGATTGGCCGATCAGTAGTTCAATGTTGCTCATATACAGTGCGCCGTTCTGTAACGGCTCCACAAGCCCCAGCTTCATAAAAATCTGCAAGGCCCGTTCTACGGTGCCGACTTGCTGACGGGTAATGGTGGCAATCATCTGCGCGGTGTAGGGGATATTTTCATCAAGCTGCAACTTCCCGCCGTTTTTCAGCGATTTCAGGTACAGTTTCAAGAGGATGTTGGAATAGAGGATACCGTCCTGCATACTTTCCAGCAGCACAATGGCGTCCTCGTCAAAGTAATTCTCTTTCAGCTTGAGGTAGTAGTATTTTCGGTTGTCTGACATGGTTCCTCCTTTGGGTGGATTTGGGGTGTTTGTACGCATTTAGAACGCCGTTTCCGGGGGAAAAGGATAAATGTATCGCGTACCCTTTGACACCCACGAAAAAAGCCTTGATTTATGCGGGTTTGAAAGGCTCTAAAGCGTGACATCTCTGCCTTTGTTTCCGCTTTCTCTCGGCGGCGCGGATTTTCTTCATGCGCCCGGCGCAGTCGGGGCAGTATTTCCCCCGGTTGGATTTGGGGACAAAGGCCGCTCCGCAGACGGCACACCGTTTCCGGCTCCCCCGGTATAAGAGGGCTGCGGACAGCTCCCCGTCAAGGGGCAGGACAGCCACACGGAACCAGCGGCACATGAGGGAAAGGGAAATGCTCTGGACGCACACGCAAGGCTCCCCGTCGTCTAACAGCAGGCAGTTCCCCTCGTCGTAGTTACAGCACTCATGTACCAGCCGCCGCGCCCGCCGGTGCTGGCGGTAGTCCATGCGGGGCAGGTTATCGCTCATGGCTCTGCTCCTTTCTGCGGTGCGGCTCGTCCCGGCGCAAAATCTGGTTGATATTCCGCTTGACGGTCTGCAACTCCTTGAACCGCTGCTTCTGTTCGTGATAGGTGTTATACAGGCCGTCTTTCTCGGAGATAAGCTGCTCGATCTCGGCCTGCAACGCTTTCCGGGCGGGCAGCTTGGTAATGCCATGCGCCTTGAAATACCGGGCGGCTGCGTCGGCTATGATAAAATCGCTCTCATGGGCCTGCCGGTATGCGGCGCGGGCTTTCTCGGATTTCTGCGCTTTCAACCCGTCGCGGGCGGGCTTGGTCTGGGCGTAGGCCAACACCTGCCGCTGCAACTCCTTTTTCCCTTGCAGCTTGGTTTCCAGTGCTTTCAGTTCGCCGCTGGTCTGGCGCATTTCCGCATAGGCGGTATCAACGGCGGCTTCTAACTGCTCCGGGGAAGTAAAGCCGTACTGCTGGTAGACGGACAGCGTTTTGGCGGCCTGCTTCAGATTGTGTATCTTCGCCCAGCGTTCATAGCCCCGGCCTTTGCCCTCGGCCATTTTCTGCTCAATGTCCACAAGCCGCTGCACTCCGTCCTGTTTGGGGGCGGTTTGAGGGGCTTTTGCGGGCTGTATGCCGCGTTTCTCCTGCCAGGGGTATTCAGGTATGGCTGCGGCCTTTTCTATGGCTCTGGCGGCATTCTGCTCCAAAACGGCAAGGACGGCGGTGCGGTCAAAATCGTCGCCCAGCTTCCGGGCGGTGATGGGCTTTGTCCTGTCCGGCGTGAGATAGGACAGCCGCCCCCGGCTCTCCTTGACGGTCACACCCTCCCGCAGCAGCAGAGAGGAAAACTCGTCAAAGCTGGCGGCGGTGGCAAGGGCTTTCCGTATGGTCTGCCGCAGCTTTTCCTTGTTCGTTTCAAACTTGGTCTGCCGGGGCGTGATACCATCGGCAATCATGGGGGCGTTCTGCTTGTCCAGCGCGGCTTGTCCCTTTTTCTGCGCCCAATACTCCCGGTCGGTGATGCGGTTCTTGCTGCCGTTCAAGAGGTCGATTTGGTAAAGCCCCTCCCGGTGGCACATCTCCATGACTTCGGATTTGAAGTAGCGCAGGGCAGCGTCGGTACATCGGTGCTTGCAGCCGGCTTTCGTGTCGGCTGGCCTGTCCATGTAGGGCAGGAACGGCACTTCCTCAATCCGCAGGCTGTTTATGACGATATGCACATGAATGTTGCCGCTGTGGTTATGCCCGTCCGGGTGGGTGCAGACAAGGGCTTGGTGGCCGGGGAAATGTTCTTTACAGAATTGCTCCCCCAACGCCTGCGCCCGGTCTACGGTCAGGCCGTTGTCCGGCCCGTCCCGCGGGTCAAAGCTGATGATGTAGTGGTGGCTTTTCACATCTTCCCGCCGCTGGTTTTTCTCATAGCGGAGATTGGCCCGCATACACGCAACGGCAAAATCCTCCCCGCCGCAGTTCAGCGTAGACAGCCGGTAGTCCTCGCGGGGGATAAGCCTGCCGGTTTCATCAAGGACGGGCTTCATGGTAAATTCGTCATGCTCAAAGAGCAGGTATTGTTCGGCGGCTCCGTAGTCGGCGTTTTTAGAGTTGATATGTTTGAGTGTTGCCAACCGCGTCACCTACTTTCTTTAAGACTTCATACTTGAGGGCGGCAAGGTCGGCTATGGCGGCGCGTACCTCGCCGGACAACGCATGATAGGGCGCGCCGTACTCGTTCAGATACCGGGCAATCTGGTTGAGGTTGCCGCCGATCCTGCCGTACTCGGCTGCGAGCTTCCCGACAGCGGAGAGCAGTTCGTCATTGACCGACGACACATGGAGTACGGGGCGTATGGTGGTACGCCGGATCGCCTGCCGGAGAAATTCCGACTGGCTGATACCATAGGGCGCAAGCCGCGCTGTGAAGTCGGCGTATTCATCTTCGGTCAGCCGGGTTTTCACAACGCGGCTGCGGTGGGGTGTGTTGTATTTTTTTCGCATGGTCGTGACCTCCTTTCTTGCCGCATGAGCGCGGCGGGGATAAGCGGCGCAAGCCGCATAGCAGGGTTTGGGGAAGGCACTCCCCAACAAGTTTCCCGCGAGGGGCAAAACCGCAGAATTGCGGATTTTGGCACCGTGGTAGAAACTTGCTCTCCGTGACTGCAAACTTTCTCTCACTTCCGTCCGCCACTTTTTTGGAAAACTGCAACCACAAAAGTTTGTTTCTCTTTTTCTGCTACTACTAATCCTGTAAAGGGCATTCCTGCCCGCTTTCGCTAAAATGACACCGGACGCAGTGGTTTCTACCCGGTGTTGGAGAAATCCTTTCTCTTTGCCCTCTACTACGGGTAAATGCTCCAAATGCCAAACACCAGGGCAGAAAAATTCCCTCCTCGCTTACTACTACAACCGGCAGGGGGCAAAATGGCCGGGAGCGGAGCCGGACAACAAAAAAAGCAGTAAATCTTTTTCAAGACTTACTGCTTTCGCTGGCCGCGTCGGTGGCGGCTGGTATTCAGTTTTTATGACTTGTCCGGTGGTTCGTCAAGCCGGAACTTGAATTGACAGTCAATTAACCGCTGCTTTACATAGTCCTCCACCTCGGCGTTGACCTGCCCGTTCACTTTTGAGAAATAGCGGATATATCCGGCGTAGTGGAGCAGGACAGCGTTCACGGCTTCTGGGTCGCCCTCACGGGCTTTGAGGATTGTTTCATAGGGGAGAAGTCTACTCATACCGGCTCACCCCCATTTCTTCGCGTAGCCGCTGCAAGGCAAGCTGGATATGCCGCCCCGCTGTGCTGCGTGACCGGCCAATACACGCGCCGATCACGCGCTGCGGCTGGCGCAGAAAGTAATAGCGCAGGATTTCTTCCCGCGTCTGCTCCGGCAAAACAGAGATCGCGTCGGCAAGGGCGGCGTTGCAGAGCAGGACGGTCTGACCGCAGACGGTAAATGGGTATTCCTCGTCCGGCTCCGACGCGGCAAACTGGACAAACTTCTCGTTCATCAGATAGTCAAGGGAAACTTGCCGTTCCCATTGCCGTTTAAGCTTCAAAATCTTGTCCAAGGCGGCACAGCGGATAACAGTCTTGCAAAAGGCGTTGTACCTGCGCTGGATATATTCTTGATAGGCTATCTGGTCGGTCATGGAAATTCCCCTTTCTGAATAATAGTGCGGGGCGGTGGCACTTCTTGCTGTCGCCCCTTGATTGCCTACCAGCAAAGGCGGGCGGGGCTGTCAACGGCTGCGCATATGCGCCGTTCATCTTGACCGTTGACTGGCTCGGCTGGGTTTGCTATTTACCCGACAAACTTGAATTTATTTTAAGCTATCACGTTTTACCTTCTTAAGCCTTACTATCATTACCATAGGAATTTCTTTGTTGGTTTTAAAACATTCTTCATAAAATCCATCAATGACAAATCCAGCTCTAAAACAAAGGTTAAAAATATCTTGTATGGAACGATGATAATAAATCTGCTCTTTCGGTTGCCCTTCAATCGCTATATCATAGTAACTGTGCGGTGTCATATATTTTTCAGTCAACGTGACAAAACAAGGGTGTTGCGTTGCAAAGACAAAAATTCCGCTTTCCTGCAACAGTTCATAAACAGCCATAAGAAGTGGTTCAATATCCGTAATATCCATAATTGCCATATTAGAAACTGCTTTCGTAAAGGCTCGATTTCTTTTTAATTCTAATATACTTTTTCTATCGGTCGCATCCGCCACACAAAATTCAATTTGTTTTGCATATTGTGATTGCCGTCTTTTAGCCAATTCTATCATTTTTTTGCTGTAATCAAAAGCGACAACCGAAGCGCCTCTTTGTGCAAGATACGAAGAATAATTTCCATTGCCACACGCAATATCCAAAATGTAATCCGCAGGATTAGGAGATAGAAGTTCCGTTACTTTGGGACGCACTACCTCTCTGTGAAATTCATTAGATTCGTCACCCATTGCATTATCCCAAAATTGTGCGTTCTCCTCCCAGATTTTTTTACTTTCCTCTGTTCCCATGTTCTCTCCCACTCCCCAAATTTGCTTTTTTGCTTCCATTAAATCTTCCTTACTATATTCCATTGTTACCCTCCATAACTTCTGATTGTTGCCGTCTTGACGATTATGTATCTTTACATTACCTTCTGAAACATATGGCGCACCTTGTCCAGGCGGCTGTTTGGACGGCGGGGCTGGATGACCGGCTGACCGACAGCGGCCTGATATCCTTTCAGCTCTGTAAGGCATACGCTCCGCCCGTTGGTGTAAAAGGCCAGATCAGTACGGTATGCCTGTATACAGCGGGCGGGAATCTCGCCAGTAAAGACAACTTCATCCTTTTTTACCTGGGCCGTTTCGATGGTGGCACAGTATTTCGGTGCATCATGATAAGCCCTGGAAAGGTATTCCTGGGGCGCATAGAGGATGAAGGAGAGATAAGGTTCCAGCAGCTGCGTCCCCGATTCCTTCAATGCCTGTTCCAATACAATCGGGGCCAATGAGCGGAAGTCCGCCGGCGTGCTGACCGGACTGTAATAAAGCCCGTATTCAAAGCAAATCTTACAGTCCGTTACGTTCCAGCCGAACAAGCCCTGCTCCAGCCCGTAACGGATACCATCCCTGACAGCGTTTTGAAAACTCTGGTTCAAGTATCCCAGCGAAACCCGGCTCTCGTATTGTACACCGGAGCCAAGCGAGAGTGGTGTAACAGACAGTCCTATGGATGCCCAAAACGGGTTGGGCGGCACCTCGATATGGATGGTGTGGCTGGCTGCTTTGAGCGGCCGCTCCATATAAATGACGGAGGGTTCCTTTACCACTGTTTCAAGCTTGTATTTTTCCGACAGCAAAGCGGAAACAACCTCCAACTGCACCCGGCCCAAAAAAGAAAGAATGATCTCATGGGTGATGGAATCCACTTCGCAACGCAAAAGCGGGTCAGTATCCGCAAGTTGCGTAAGAGCGTCCAGCAGCCGTTCTCTTTGCGCTGCCGTTTTCGGCGCAATCGTCGTCCGCAGCATGGGGAGGGGGTCCTCGCGCCACCTTTTACGAGGGAGCCGGGTTTGGTCCCCTAATACATCGTTTAACCTCACGCTGTCGCTGGGAAGGATAACAATTTCACCCTGATAAGCGGTGTCTGTCCGAACAATTTCCCCTTTGGATGGAATACGCATCTCTGTGATTTTCAGCTTTTCTCTCCCGGCCAGGGCCACCGTATCCCGCAGGCGCAGCGTTCCGCTGTATAACCGTAGATAGACACGCCGCTGGCCGCAATCGGTGTACTCAACCTTGAAAACGCTGCCGCATAGGGCGGCGCCCCCCTGTTCCCCAATCGGTTGGAACAGCCCTGTCACCGCATCCATCAACGGTTGAATGCCAAGGCCATTTTTGGCGCTGCCATGATAGACTGGGAACAGGGAGGCGTCTTGAACCCGCTGCTGTTCCTCCCGCGCAAGTTTTTCCCGGCTGATTGGTTCTCCTGCGATATACTTTTCCAATAATTCATCGTTATTTTCGATGACCGCATCCCATGCTTCTATGTCGGTATTTTCCTCCAGGACTATTTCCGGGGACAGCGACACCGTCTGCTTGATGATAATATCGGCGGAGAGCTTATCCCGAACAGACTGAACCACGCTCTGCAAATCAACGCCAGCCTGGTCGATCTTGTTGATAAAGATAACGGTGGGAATGTTCATTTTCCGCAGGGCATGGAACAGAATACGGGTCTGGGCCTGCACGCCATCTTTAGCGGAGATCACCAAGATGGCCCCATCTAAAACAGCCAAAGAGCGGTACACCTCCGCCAAAAAATCCATGTGGCCGGGCGTATCCACAATGTTAACTTTACATCTGTGCCACTGGAAGGAAGTGACTGCCGCTTGAATGGTAATCCCACGCTGCCGCTCCAAAAACATGGTGTCCGTCCTCGTTGTCCCTTTTTCGACGCTCCCCGGTTCTGAAATGGCTCCGCTGGCATATAGCAGGCTCTCCGTCAAGGTCGTCTTTCCAGCGTCTACATGGGCAAGAATTCCAATATTGATTATTTTCATGTGATTGTCCTCCCTTTACAGCCCCAAAGGGCATAAAAATCCCCAGCAGTAAAATACTTTTACCACTGGGGATTATAAGTTGCGGACATACACATATACAGCATACACCTGTTTGTGATTGCTGTTTTTGGGGATATGTCAAAATTGATAAGGCAAAAGTATTCTTAAATTGGGTACAAAAAACTAAGCCCCTACAAAAGGAGCTATCATAATCCTTTGTTCCCACTATTTGATTATAGTTTTATTTAAGAATACCTTGCCGCATATTTTTTACTCCTTTTCTGGATTAAATCATTGTATCACATCAGTTTTAGGAAAGCAAGTACCTAAAAGAAATTTTTCTTCCCCTTATATGTAACAATCATACCGGCTTCCTAGCGTTCAGAATGTTTTCTGCTGTCTGCTGTGGTGTTTGGTTGGAATTGTCCAACCAAAAGCCGATCCGTGGTGTTGTCTGCATTTTACTAAATACAAATTCAATGTATACAGAAAGATATAAGGAGTGGGAGGGATTCCGCCGTAGTTGGCATTGTAGGAAAATCCAAAAGTTTAGATTTTCCCACAATGCTTATCTTTTGGTCTTTGGTTCGGAATAGTGTAGTGCTGGCGGTCTATCTCTTGTTTTCGGTTGCTTGCTTCCTTACCGTACATGAGCATTGGCACCAGGGTTGTCATTGCCATAACCTTCCAGAAGGTTGATGACGCCCCATGCGCCGAGGCCAGCGCCCAGAGCAATAACCAGGATTTTCAGGGTATCAATCGCACTTGCAAAAAAAGCCATAAAGTTCCTCCTTTAATTTAAGAAATATTGTTTTTGTGTTGTGGCCATATCAGGCCGGAAACGAAAAAACGCCCCTGTGCTTCAAGAACATTTACAAAAAGCACAGGGGCGGCAGAGTTCAGGATATACCTGAAAAAATATTCAGTTGTCAGGGAGGGGCACGAATCCTCAATAAAACCTCCTTCCGGTGAAAAGAAAAAGCCCGTCAAAGCCAGAAACCTTAACAGGCAGCTACATCATCATATAGCCGGAGCCTCCAAATCCTCCGCTGTGACCTCATAATTGCGGTACAGCTCGCCGGGGCGGACTGGCAGCCTGGTTGACAGAAATTTCTCAATGTCAAAAGCGTTCTTAGGGGCATAATCCGACAGATATTTATAGTTCGGGTGTCTGGTAATATCGTATTTACGGGAGAGGAACGGCCGGACGCCCCTGATCTGCAGGAGGCATTTCCCGCCGTCCATCACGGCCAGCTCGTCCACCGACATTAAATCCTTTCCCAGCTTCTGAAAGTTCTGGCCGTGGGATTCCTGATTTCCTTTGGTGACGCTGGTGTTATACATGTCGATGGTCTCCTTTCCGAGCAGGGAGTTCCAGCTTTTTAAGGTGGCTTCTTCCTTGCCTCCCAAGAAAAGGGAAGCGTCACAGTTGCCGATGATGGTGTCCATATTATCCTTATAAAGCGCCTTTAGCTGGCTCTGCGCCTGCAGGACCAGACAGGCCGAAATCTCCCTGGAACGGATCGTTGCCATCAGCTTTTCCAGGTTTGGAATCTGCCCGATATTGGCGGCCTCGTCGATCAGGCACCGCACATGTACCGGCAGCCTGCCGCCGTACTTGTCATCGGCACGCTCACAGAGCAGGTTAAATAACTGGGTATAAGCCATGCTGACAAGGAAATTGAAGGTCGCGTCCGTATCGCTGATAATAAAAAACAGCGCCGTTTTCCTATCTCCAACCAGGTCAAGCTCCAACTCGTCATACATAGTGATCTCCCGGACTTCCTTAATGTCGAAGGGGGCAAGTCTGGCACCGCAGGAAATAAGGATAGATTTTGCTGTCTTGCCTGAAACAAAATGTCAATAGTTTTTTCATCAAAAAAGGCACTTTTTCGTGTCAAATCAAGGGTAAAACAGCTAAAATACTGATGAAAACGTTCTTTGTTGTTACAACCACTAGGTTACTCATCCATTATTTCCTCTGTTTCCATGAAGTCCGAACGGTTGACTTCATTCATCAGCATCCGGTTGATTTTCTCCTGCATTGTCTCTCTTGCGTTCTCATTGTAATGGAATCGGACAACATAAGTTGTCTGCCCGATTCTTTTTGTAAATGTATTGCTTTCCGTTTTCGGATTCATAACCTGTCCCATAAGCTTCTCCTTTCTTTCATGTGATTTACTGGCGGGCAGGGTGGCAGACTGATCTGCCAAATTGCCTGCCAGTATCCTGTCCATTTGCCCGACAAAGAGAGGACAGTTATTATCCCATCCGGGACGGTATCTCGATCTGGAATTCTGTCTCTCCGTCAATGTCAACAAGGCACTTGAAACTTTTAATAAAATAATCTCTTTATCAAATTCATCCCTACTCTAAATAATATTTTCTTTTTTATATATCTTTGTTGACAGTTAATAAATATGCTGAAAAAGCTGATATTTAAAGGCTTTTCCCAGTCAACAAGAATGTCAACAATCAGTACACAAACAGTCAAAAAAATGGAAATTCAGCTGTTATAACCACCCTCTCCCTGTCAGGCTAATCAAAAGGTATCTTCATCTGCTCACCTTCCGTAAGTTTTATAAAGCCATCTTTGTCCGGTTGGTTGACAGTCTCTGTTTCGTCCTTTCCCTCTCTGGTCCAGCACCGCTGTGTACCAAACCCTTCTTTTGAGAAACGATGATAACCGCCCCTTTTCCATCCAATGATCTGTGTGTCCATGATCTGGCATATCTCATTGGTCTCATATTTCTTTGGTTCTCCATCATAATGGTTAAATGCCTCTTTCCATATCTGTCTGGAGCAGACATAAGTCCCGGCATATCCATCCAGCCATCCCTGAACCTGCCCTGCCATCGTATCTTCCTGCATGAACTGTATCCGGTATTCAATGATCTGACTCTCCATTTCTTTTGGAAGTTTCAGTAGGCTGCCTTTGTCCTTGCAGGAATTGAAGATGACCATTGCTTCCGCCAAAAGCTGGTCGAAATATGCCCTCGATTCTTCTTCATCATCAAGAAGATGTTTTTCCGCCTTTGAGGAATCAACCTCGATTACAAGGAAACGTCTTGCTCCTGTACGGTCAAAGGGAAGGAATTGCTTTGTATTGGTTGTCCCGGCAAACAGACATTGCCTCGGTCTGTCCTCTTCAAATTTCCCATAGGAATTCCGAAATGTGTCTTTCTGCCTGCTTAAAAAAGATTTGATCTCTTCATTGCTCTTTGCACTGATCGCAGCAATCATCTCTGACATTTCCATAATCCAGTGACCCCTGAGCTTTTCATAAATCTTTTTATCTCCCAAATCCCTCAAGTCATCTGAAAACCACTCATCCTTAATAGCCAGAAACCGGAAAAATGTAGATTTCCCTGCCCCCTGTGTCCCTACAAGGCAGAGCATTTCATCTGCCTTACACCCAGGCTTAAAAATACGGAGCAGTGCTTCCATCATAAAATGCTTCAGGCATTCATAGACCATATCCGAATCATCTGCCCCCATATACCGCTTCAATACATAACGGATACGTTCTGTGCCATCCCACTCTAAGCGGTTCAGGTATTCGCAGATCGGATGATACTGTTTGCTGTTTGCTTCCGCTCTCAGGGCTTTATCCATGTTTTTCTCATTGCCCAGACTATAAAACTGTTCAAAATACAGATAAAAGAAATCCCTGGCAGCATCTGTCATAGAGGTGGTCCCATCATTCCACCAGAGTTTCCTGACGATATCGATCCTCTGGTTCAGGAGATTAAATTTCAGACTCCCTTTCAGGAGCGGGTCTTCCCGGAGCACGATCATATAATTCTGCATCGTCCCTTTGACGGTTCCCTGATTTGTCACCGCCAGATGGGATCGAATCTCCCTTATGGCATCCACATCCGCCATCTGCTCCATCACCTGCAAAGCGTCCTTCTCCTTTACATTTTCGCTCAATCTTTTCCACCTCCTTTCCTTTTTCCTTGACGATCATTTTCTTATCCTCTTCATCACCGAACAGAAGAATATCCAGATAATATTCAACGATACCCAACTCCCTCAATGCGGTAACAAAATGCCCGTCCCATTCTTCCTCTGGTGTTTTTGGTGCATAACATTCTTTCCATTCCAGAAGCAGGGTGCGGTAATCCAGATATGCTTTTGTAAGTCTGGCACATTCTGTTTTCCAGTCTGTTTCTGGTGTCTTCCCTTTTTCTTTCACCAGAGACTTTTTCCCAATTTTGGGGGAATCCCTTGCCCTGTTCCCATAGGAAATCCCAAAATCATCTGCCAGCTTCAAAGCAGCCTCTCTGGGTTTTAGCCCGAAGAACTGGGCTGTAAAATCAATCACATCCCCGGTACACCCACACCCAAAACAGTAATATCTGCGGTCAACTTTCATGCTCGGTGTACCGTCATTATGAAAGATGCACCGGATCAATCCGCTCCTGTTGGGCTTAAATCCATAAAGTTCCGCAGCCTGCCTGACCGTCACATTCTGCTTTACTTCTTCAAATACATTCATTTTTTATCCACTCCCTTTCCAACCCGTTCAGATATGACCGGGTTCAAAACAAAAAAGAGCATCCTGACTTTTATCCAAAACTGAATAAATCAAAATGCTCCTTACAGGGAATCCCTGTCATGATATTTTGTTTTTGTTTTCTTTCTGGCAGCATTTTCTTCTGCGACCCGCTTTTTATTGGCAGCCAGTTTTTCAAGGACGCTCGTCCTTGCCTTCTTCTTGACCTGTTCCGTATTCGCTTTCCTGACCTCTGGCTCCTGAAGGGTTTTCTGCACTTTTTCAATAACTGCATTTGCTGCATTCCGTAATTTATCTTTCGCCATCTTAATCACATTTTTGGTAATTGTTTTTGCCTTATCAGAATTATTTGGATTCTGGACAATGTTATTGCAAAGCTGATCCAGAAGCCTGATATCCTCTTCCTGTGTCTGCGCCCTTACTTTTTCAGTAACGACTTCCACCGCCTTGTCATAAGCGATCTCTGATACTTCATCGATCAGGGTTTCATTATCCATGATTCTTTCTTCCTGTTCCTTTATCATCTGTTCCTGCCGGGCAATCTTTTCTTTCTGTGCCTGTATGATAAACTCCTGCTTTTCCAGATATTTCTTTCCGCCATATTCGGGCACTTCCTCAATCTCCAGCCCATACTGCCTGCAAACATCAAACAGAAGATTCCTACAGACCAGATCAAAAGTCATCTTCCGGTTGTTGTTTCTTCCTCTGGGCTTATCTGGATCGGGAAGAGGAATGCCAAGTGCTTCCAATGCCTTTTCCTGTTGCGGACACAGTTCCCCATATTTATTCTCACAGTCAAAAACGTGACGTTCATGGATATGGGGAGTAGTCTCATCCATATGGAGTGCAAAATCCAAAATGTGCACATGGTCTCCAAACATCCCCTCGAACCTTTTCATAAAAGAATCCGCAATATGAAAAAGCTGTTCTCCCGATATATGCTCCCCTTCCTTTCCTATCTGGAATATCGTTTCTTCCGGACAGGTCATTTTATTTTTCAGCAAATCTTCCGTTGTCCGGTTTCTTTCCGGGTGGCGATTTTTCTCATTTCTGGCATTCTGCCCTTTTATAAAATCGCTGTAATGATCTTCATAATACATCTTCTCAATATCATGAAAACTTGCCTCCGGCTCGACCGCTCCCCAATTCCTAAGTGTCTTATCCGAAGGGTTCTGGACATATCCCCGGTAACAGTCCCAATAGATATTCTGTTTTTCCCTCTCCGCATCAATATGCTCGCTGTTGGCTATATCGAATTTTCTGTCATTATGCTTTGGATTATAAACACCATGTTTTCCCGATCTGCCATTATGCCTTGTGGCTCTCATTCTTCTGATTCCCCCTTTCATCCATTCTGCATTTTGTAACTGTTCAGAGCCAAGCAGATTTGTCAAAAAAGAGCAATGAATGCTTGCATTCAAGAGCTCTTTTTTGTAGAAATCTATTTGGCGGATACGCCTCACCGAGGAAACACGCAGTGTTTTCGAGGTTGGTTCTGAACAGATACCTGCATTTTTCCCATTCTGCCCTTCTCTGTGGTCTTTCCATTATCTGCCTCTTGCGTTTCACAAGCTTTTTTTCATGTGGCGGTCATTCCCGAAAATGATTTTGGGTAACACAATTCGCCAGATAATACCCAGTACGACTTGACGCAGGCATCAAATCACTGGGCAAGGCGTTTCACCCTTGACCCGATAATGGGCTTTGCCCCTTAACCCCAGCATGGAGCTGCCGCCCCTTTGCATTCCCTGCACAAAGGGCTCCGCCCTCTGTACACCCGCCGGACAAAATGAAATTTCTGACTCTGTTCCATCTGTCAGAATTTCCGTTTCACCCGGTTTTTCAAAAATCCTCAAATCGGATTTTCTCAAAAAATAAGAGCCGACACTTTGTCACTTTTTGGGGAAAAAGTCCAATTGCATCGGCTCTCATATTCGACCTTACCGGTCATATTCAGTTTTTCTTTGCATCATTTGTCTGGGGTTAATGAGCAAAACAAAAGGCATCGACTTTTTACGGTTGTTGCCCTTTGGGTTCTTTAATATTCTCTTTTTTCACAAACGAGAGACTATAATTTTTTCTATAGAGAAAAAATTGTTTTTATGAATCTATGAGTAATCTCTCCTTCAATTCGAACACTCGTTTTTCTATCTCTTTTATTACAATTTTAAATTCTTCATCCGATTTTCCTGTTGGATCCTCGAGCCCCCAGTTGTCATCAAATCCTCTCCCGATAAAAGGACAACCAACATTACATCCCATGGAAATTGCTATATCAACCTCAGGAATCTCTGAAATAAGTTTACTACGCTGACCATCTGCTTCCATATCAATGCCATAAATATCCTTCATTAGTCTGACAGCGTCTTGATTAATCTGTGGTTTTGTTTCTGTTCCGGCAGAATAACTCTCAAAGACATCTCCTGCCAGATGTTTACCAAGTGCTTCCGCAATCTGACTTCTGCAGGAATTATGAACACAGATAAATGCTACTTTCTTCTTTTCCATTATTTAAACCATCCCTTCGTCTTATTTGCAAACCAGCAAAGCGCAAGCATTACCGGAACCTCTGTCAGAACACCTACGGTTGTGGCAAGTGCTGCAGGACTTGTAGTTCCAAATAGAGCAATTGCTACCGCAACTGCCAACTCGAAGAAATTGGATGCTCCAATCATTCCAGCCGGAGCTGCAATATCATGACTCAATTTTAAAACTTTGGCAGCAACATAGGCAATGGTAAAAATCAAAACAGTCTGTATTGTGAGCGGCACCGCAATTAATATGATGTGTAATGGATTACTTAAAATCACCTCTGTCTGGGATGCAAAAATAAGGACAAGAGTAAGCAATAAACCTATTGTGGTGGCATTGTCAAACTTGCGTATGAATACTTCCTCAAAATACTCCTGCCCTTTATTCTTTATCATAAGTGTCCTTGTCAGAATACCACCTGCAAGAGGAATCACAACAAAAAGTCCTACACTGATAAATAACGTGCTGTATGGAACTGTTACATTTGAAACTCCAAGTAAAAACTTTACAATAGGAACAAACGCTACGAGAATAATCAAATCATTCGTTGCTACCTGCACAACGGTATATGCCGGATTTCCTTTTGTAAGGGTGCTCCACACAAATACCATTGCTGTACAAGGAGCTGCTCCAAGAAGCACTGCTCCTGCTAAGTATTCTGTAGCAAGTTCCGGTGTGATAAATGCCTTAAATACAGTAAACAAAAAGGAACTGCTAATTGTATACATGGTAAATGGCTTAATCAGCCAATTCACAATCCATGTAACAAACAGACCCTTTGGATTCTTTCCAACCTGCTTTACACTCTGAAAATCTACTTTCATCATCATGGGATAAATCATAACCCAAATGAGAATGGCAATCGGAATGGAAATCCCTGCGATGGATAGTTTATCCAAGAATGTAGGAATTGCCGGAAGAAACTTTCCAATCAGAATTCCCACTGCCATACATAACAGTACCCATACACTTAAGTATTTTTGAAAAGAACTAATGCCCTCTGTTTTTGATTCTTTACTCATAAATACCTTCTTTCTAGCATCCAAGCTTTTTTAAGAGTTCCTCCACCTGGGCTGCTTTTAGTACTTTACCCATAGATACTATCTGCTCATTCACAACAATAGCAGGCATACTCATAACACCATAACTCATTACTTTTTCCATATCTGTGATGTACTCAACCTCTGCATCAAGACTCATGTTCGCAACTGCTTTTTTTACATTTTCATGCTGCTCGTGACAGGACTTACATCCGGCACCTAAGACCTTAATATGACACCCGTTTCCTCCACATGCACAGCAGCCGTCTTCTGCAATATAAGTTTTATCCTCACTGACAGAACCATTACATCCACATTCCGGTTCTTCTATAGGTGCTGAACCACAACAACATTCGTTAGCGGACTCCTCCACAGGAGCAGAGCTACAACAGCATTCTCCCTTTACTTCTTCCTTTTTCTTACCAAATCCAAATAATCCCATGTTCATTAATCTCCTTTCTTTCTTAAAAACCTAAATAGAACATATATAGTGCAATCCCCAAAATTGCAATTCCCATCACAATCTTTAAAATCATACTAAACCTATTATATTTTTCGCTTTCATTTATCTTCCGTACAAATCCAAGAGATGTACCTGCAACAATTGTCAATGTGCTATGCCCAAGCGAATAACAAAGCATTAGCACAATTCCTAATAACATATTACTTCCTTTTGCCAGAATACCAAGCAATACAATAAGTACCGGTGTTGCGCACGGAGATGAAAATAAACCTCCAAAAATCCCAGCTAACAGTGCACCTACATATCCTCTCTTCCTATTTTTTGAAAGAAGATTGGTAGAGGGAATAATATTGATGATTTCCCATGTTTGCAATGCCATCAATACCATAAGAATCCCTAAGATAATGTACCACCATGAACTTGATGTTCCAATCAGTTTCCCAGCTGACGAGGCAATTATCCCCAGAGTCGTAAAGGTTATCGCTGTGCCTACCGCAAAGGTTACCGATAGCTTAAATGCTTTTTTTGTATCTTTCTGCCCAGTACCACCCACATATCCAATAATAAGCGGAACATTTGACAATGCACATGGCGTAACAGAAGTAATTATCCCTGCTATCAATGCAAATAGTGGTGAGATCCAGATATTATCCTTTATCGTGACAGACAAACTATTTAATAAATTATCTATCAATCACTCACCCCCATTTCGTTAAGAATCAGTCGCATTTCTTCCTCTGTAAGTCCGCCCTGATGCACGGTAAATACATGCTCCCCGGTATCTCTTGAACTATACATGTCAAATTGTATCTTCTGCGCCAACTCATCACTCGGTACAAAAGGTGTGCCATCCGCATGAAAAAGTATCTGTGTAGGAATAACTTGAATCGGAACATTCTCTGCTGCTTCAGGATTCTTCCAAACATCTACGAATTTTACAAAGGCTATTTCCTGCATCTCTTCATTCATTTTTTCCAACACAGGAGCCATCTGTTTACATGGAATACAGGAATCGGAACCATAATCCACAATGACTGGTAATCCGTATGCCGCCAATGCTTCATAATCAATCAAACCTGTTTCCTCTAGTGAAAAATCTGCTTCTTCTTTGTCTGTATTCCCATTTTCAATCTTATCCGTAACTACATTCTGTTCTGTCTGGGGTTGCTGTGTATCCTTCTTCACATTCGTATCAGTATCTTTTCCATTCTTCAGAAACCATATCCCCAAAATAGCCAAGAGGATAAGCGGTATTATAATGAATCCAACTTTCTTTTTCATTCACATTCTCCTAAACAAGTAGATACTGTATCGCATTGAAAAAATACCCGACAATAATGATTCCAACGGTACAAATCGCAATAAAAATACCAAGCAGTTTTGGCTTTATGGCTTTTTTCAGCATAATCATGGATGGCAAGCTAAGTGTCGTAACACCCATCATAAAGGAAAGTACAACTCCAAGTTTTGCCCCTTTTGCCAAGAGTGCTTCTGCAATTGGAATACACCCAAAAATATCGGCATACATAGGCACTCCTGCGATTGTTGCAATAATGACTCCGAATGGATTTCCATTACCAAGGAATCTCACAATTAAATCTTCCGGAATCCAGTTATGAATAAAGGCTCCGATACCTACACCTATCAGGATATATGGGAATACTTTTTTAAATGTTCCTGCCACTTGTTCCGCAGAATATTTTAAACGGTCTTTTACTGCAAGTTCTTCCTGTGGCACATCAATCTGTTTTGCATTTCTTATAAATTCTTCCACCTGGTTTTCAAGATGCAGTTTTTCAATTAGTGTTCCACCTGCTACTGCTATCACAAGACCAAGAACAACATATACAATTGCTACTCTAGCACCAAAGATACTCATCAGAAGTACAAGCGAGCCTAAATCTACCATTGGTGAAGAAATTAAAAATGAAAAGGTTACTCCAAGCGGTAGTCCGGCACTTGTAAATCCTATAAAAAGCGGGATTGATGAACAGGAGCAGAATGGTGTTACTGTTCCAAGAAGAGCAGCTATAATATTTGCCCCAATCCCATGGAATCTTCCAAGTATCTTCTTTGTTCTTTCCGGCGGAAAATAGCTTTGAATGTAACTGATGATAAATATCAATGTACAAAGCAACACCACAATCTTTATTACATCATAGATAAAAAAATGAATACTTCCGCCAAGCTTTTCTGTTGTATCTAATCCTAATATAATCAATAATTTTCCAATTAAAACACTTAACCATTTCATGCCAAGAATCTGGTCTTGTATAAATGTCCACATACATTCGCCTCCATCTATATAGATGTATATCTATATAATTCTTTTATTTTTTGCTGGCACAATTTGTACCAGCATATTATACATCTCACTATATTTCACTTTCTATTCTATTCCACAACTGCCTTCTGAATTATTATCTTTTGATATAGCTCCACAACAAGTGATTGCTGCAATATAATCCTTATACTCTTTGAACTTCTCACAGTTAATAGAATAGTGTTGCCACTTTCCTTCTTTATAGGAACTAACCAGACCACAGTCTGAAAGCACCTTCATATGATGAGACAATGTAGGCTGTGTTACTTGCAACTCTTCCAGAAGGTGACATCCACACTTTTCTCCTTGTGTTAGCATCTCTATAATTCTCAGTCTATTTGTATCTGACATTGCTTTACAGATAATTGCAACTTCTTCTCTAATCATTTAATCCCCCTTATATTAATTGGCGCCTATGTATAAAATATCACATACATAGACGCTCGTCAATATATAAATATTATTTTTTCATTTTTCTGGCTATAGCAGCATTATGTTGATTAATTTAATAACATTTTAATATAATTCCTTGATAATACTTTTTACAATTTTATGTAATCGAATCCCATCCTTCAGTCCCAACCGATAAAAGAACTGCTCGGCATCTGCTCCACTGTCAAAAATTGCATCACAGTATGCCCGGACTGCCTGTTGTTTATCTTCTGGAAGCAATGCCACTGCTTCCTCATATTTTCGTTCCACATCATCCTCGTCATCCGGTTCTTTCCCAGCTTTCATCTGGCTGAATGCACTCTGCATCCGTTCCTGAATGATATTGTCCACAAATTCATTTAATGCTTCCTCTTTCATCCTCATACATCCCTTTCTATCTCACACACCAGACGTTCATAATCCAGAAATCCCCGAATATACATTTCCCGGCTGATATAGGCTTCTACTGCATGTCTTGCCGATACGATCCGGTCAATGATCGTCCAGAATTCATGACCATATTTCTCAATGTATGGCTTCAATTCATCCATCGTTTTCTCGCATTCCCCTTCCAGTTCGATCAGCTGCGGGTCAATCCGTAAATATGCTTCCAGCCTGATCTCATTCCAGTCGAAGTAGCTTTCCACCAATTCTCTTTTCATAATTGTGTCCCTTTCTGCCTTATTCCTTTGTAAAAGAGCGAATCCATTCTTCTAAAAAGACGATTCCCGCAAGCACAATTTCAACCGTACATGGCAGGAAATAAAACAGGAAGCCAGCCAATACCATTTTCAGGCGTTCCCCGGTACTTTCCAGACCAAAGCCATAGCTTAGCAGGGCGGTCAGAAGAAAAACCCCTGCAATTACCCGGAAGATAACTGCTGATATTCCAGATAGGAACTCCACAAATAGTCTTATTATTACCAGAGCAACCATCACAGGCAACGATATTATTGTTAAAATAAATCGTATGGCTTTCATCCTGTTTCTCCTTCCTATCCGGCATTTTTATCCAGATAATTCTGATACTTCTCAAGTACAGAATCCGTCACACCGTTTTTGTAGATTTTCCGAATATCTGTGATCTCTTCATCCTTTAAAAGTTTCAGCCATTCCAGAAGGTCTTTCCGGCTGTTGGCGAAATTACAACAACGACCATCTGCGTATTCAATCCGGTATCTCATAAGCATCCCCCCTATACATAGACGAGTTCTGTCAGGATTACTTCATCCACTCTGTTGCGGATGTTATTTACCCTGCGGAGCCATTCCATCTGATCTTTTCCCTTTAATTCTTCTGTAACACCCTCTGCTTCCATGATCTGATCCATCATGCTGTCCCTGCGTTCTGCACAGATCTCATTAAAATCAGCAAGATACGTCCAGAGCTTCCCGGTCAGCATAAGCTGGGAATACAAAGCCTGCTTGTAGTCTTTCAGATAATTCCTGCGGAGGCTTCCATAGAAACCAATATCTCTGGTTTCTTCCGCCACACAGATTAGCGGGATATAATAATCTCCCACAAGGATATAATCCAGTCCGTTCTTTTCATCATGTATCATCGGTTTTAATTCTTTCATGCATTTGCCACCCCTTTCTTTGGTTCTGCAGCCGGAAGCATCGACACTGGCACAAACACGCCTTTCGCTATATCTTCCTGCCGGATTGTTTCCTTCTTTGCCTCGATCTCGGCTTTCCTTTTTTCTTTTACTTTGTCTTCGTATTCTTTTTGCTTGCCATTTGCCTTCCGCCTCAGATAATTCTGGTGAAGCCTGTCCTTTCTGGCTTCCCGCTTCCGTAATTCTTCTTCCTCTTCCGGTGTCAGCTGGACTTCCCCAAAATGCGGTGGAAGATACCTTCCCACAAAGTTAAAATAAATCTCAATCTCCTGTGTGGTCTCCTGGCTTCCTTTCCTGTCCCTCTCATGCACCAGAATCTTTTCCACGAACTCATTTAGCATATAAGTGGTCAGTTCATCAAAATTCTGGTATTTGTCCACCAGTGCAATAAATCTTTCCGCAGACCGTCTGCCATTTTCATATCCGGCTACCTCTGCTTCCAGTCCTGTGATTTCCGCTGTCAGTTCTTTCTGTTCTTTGGAATACTGCCCATCAAGGACTGCATAACGTTCATCCGGTAGCTTACCGAGGATATTATCTTCATATATCCGGCAGATCAGTTTTTCCAGTTCCTGCAGACGCTTTTTCGCTTCTGCCAGCCTGTTTTTCAGCCTCACGATATCACTGGACTGCTGGGAACTCTGTGTTGTCTTCACTGTCTCAATGAACTCTTCCCGGTTCAAATGGGAATATTCTGCGATAGCTTTCAGCAGGTCTTTTATCAGCTCCATCACAATATCCGCATTGATCCTGTGCTGTGTCGGGCAGAGTGTTCCAACCGGAACTTTGCTATATGCAGAACAGGTATATTGAGGGATTCTTTTCCCATTATTTACCCGGTGCACATACATTTTTGCCCCGCAATCCGCACAATACATCAGCCCTGTCAGTGGATGTGCTTCTCCCCATCCGTCCGGGTATCTGCGGACATTCTTCCGGATCCTCTGGACATTATCAAAGGTTTCCTGATCAATGATCGCTTCCTGTGTGTCCTCAAATACTGTCCAGTTATCTTCGGACACATAATGGCTCTTTTTGTCCTTAAAATGCTTTCTGGTCTTGAAATTAACAGTGTGACCAAGATATTCCCGCTTTTTCAGGATCCCTGCCACCGTTGACGAACCCCACGCATAGGGATCTTTGATCTCGTCCACTCTTCCCTGCCATAATCCTGCCCCATGTCTTGCCATGTGTACTGCCGGGATTTCCACCTGATCTTCCTTCAGCTTCTTTGCGATCTGGTAAGGACCATATCCATCCATCGTCATCTGAAAGATCCTGCGGACGACCTGTGCGGCCTCTTCATCCACGATCCAGTGTTCCTTATTTTCCGGGTCTTTCAGATATCCGTATGGTGTGGTGCTTGCAACGTGCTTCCCGGAATTGCCTTTTGCCTTAAAGGTAGACCGGATCTTTTTGCTCGTGTCTTTCGCATACCACTCATTCATAATGTTTCGGAAAGGAAGAAAATCATCATCCCCATTCAGGCTGTCATGACCATCATTGATAGCAATCAGTCTGACCTGCTTCTGGCGCAGCATTTCCTGAATCTGACCGACCATCAGGTAATCACGTCCCAACCGGCTCATATCTTTTATAATCACCGTCCCGATCTGCCCGGCTTTGATGGCATCCATCATGCTGACAAATCCCGGACGGTCAAATCTTGTACCGGATATGCCATCATCCGTAAAATGGATATATGGGGTAAGTCCATGGGATTCTGCATATTCTGAAAGCATCTGCTTCTGGTTCGATATACTGTTGCTCTCGCCCATAAGGTCATCATCATGGCTGAGACGTTCATACAATGCGGTAAGTTTCTCCTGCATCCGTTTTCCTCCTTCCTTCATTTTTTATCGCCTGTTTTCATTCCATATCTGTTCCTGTACCGGGTTCCGATGTTTCCGGGACGTATTTGCCAGAAAAGACACGCTGAATGCATATTCAAATCTGGTATCACTATGGACAGGCTGCCCCGTTGTCAAGGTTCGTGTAAGGATCTTCAAAAAAGTTCCTCTCACTTAACCCATCTTTCGGACGCTGTTTTACAAGGTAGTATCGTAACTTTTTTAAATTTCTCTGGATTTTCGTGTCGGTTTGAAAAATTCCTTACACTTATCCAGCCCGGAGAGGCATAATTGTTGCTATCTCACAGAATGTTTTTAAAAAAGAACAATTTTGTTTTTTGGCAAAAAATAAGCCTCAAGAGACTTTTTAATCATTTTGGAGCTCCAATTTCTTAAAAAATGATGATTAAGAAGTCTCTTCAAGCTTATAACACCCGCCGCAAGTTTGTATTTTTTATACTGGCGTAAGGCGAAGTGGTCCGGGTCTTTCTGTTCCAGTGCGTCAAAGAGAAGGTCAACGGCATTTTTGAAACTTTCGTCATCCTCCCGGACCTCCATAGCGTTTATCATTTCTACCAGAGTGGAAAAATTCTGCTCGTTTGTGGGGGCCTCATAATAGATATAGCCGATCAATGCTGTGTAAAGCAAAGTTTCGGCCTTGACCCAGAAATCGTCGCCGGATTTTCCTTCTCCTTTGGTATTTGCGATCAGCACCGTTACCAGTTTCAGAATATCCTTCTCATTGTGAATGTAAGCAAAAGGGTTATAGTGCATACTTTTTGAAAAGTTGATCGTATTGAATACCTTGATCTTATAAGGCTCATACACGATTTTTCCATTCTTTCCCCGGACCGGGTTGCCGTCCTTATCCAGTTTCGGTGTGCCGCGGCTTAACAGCTTTCCCACCTCAATCAAGACCGTACCTTTCGGATCGGTGACGACATAGGAGCTGTGCATCTGCATAAGATTGGGCTTGATAAAAAATCTCGTCTTGCCAGAGCCGGAACCACCGACTACCAGCACATTTTTATTGCGGGCATGGGCCGGATTCTTCGGCCTGCCGGACATCATAAGCCCCTCGGTCTGCGTCAGGATAATGTTGTTTTCCGGTTTCGGGTCCATAAAAGGGGCAATATCTGTTTTGTTGCCCCAGCGGGCGCTCCCGTATTCCACATTTTTGCGGTACTTTTTGGCATCCTTTCCTTTAAGATAGACTGCCAGCCGCACAATCACCGCACCGCATAATCCCACCAGCCAGTCCAGCGCCGCACCGGGCCACATACTCTGAAAAGCCAGTGAGAAACCTTCGGAAAGCCCTAATAATTTCTGTGAGGCATCCGCTCCGGGGGCAAGGCGAACCGCCTCGCCCAGCTTCGCAAAGACCAGAAGGAACAGAAGATAGGGCAGATGGAGGATCACCTGCTTTTTCAGGGCATCGGTATCTATCTTCATCGTTCCGGCCCTCCGTGTTCCTTGTTCTTTACCCGGTCACGGCCAAGCGCCTGCGCCAGCTCCTTAAATTTATGAAGCTGGGAAAGAAGCGACGGCCTGGTGCTGCGGGTAAGATCCTTCCTCGTAAATTCCTTAAAAGCCGCTGTCAGTGCGTCCGCCTGGTTTGCTTTGAAATAGACCGTCCATTTCGGGGGATCGGTCCCCAGCTCTTTTTCAATATGGTAGCGGACCTGGTGTTTCCTGGCGTACCGCTCAAAAGAGCGGATTCTGCCGGACACTTCAATGGTATTGGCTCCAGGGTCTTTATAGGTCAGCCGTTTCATGCTGTTCCTGCCGACTTTCGGGGTAGTGCGTTCCTGCTCCATTTTCCTGAGCACAGCGGCAATCGCAGAACGCAGCACCCGCCCGGACAGCTTTGCCGCCTGGATGGAGACCGAAACGGTCCGCTGTTCCAATTCTTCCTGCATGTGCATCCTCCTTCCTGATAGAATCTGTAATAATAAATAGGAAATAACTGTTTAACGAGCGTCCCCGATCACCTGCTGGCGCGGGGTATGTTCAAAGGCTTTTGCCGCCTGGTTCACCTGGATTTTCGCATGTTTCAAAAGCGTCTTGATGATGGTCGCCGGGTGATCCTGTTCCTCCAGGTGGTCCACCATATTCTTACAGCCCTCCGGGAGATATTCAGCCATATCTTTACAGACATCGGCCAGGTCGCCCATAAAGCCCCAGCAGCTATCCGTGAGTTCGCCGTTTTTGTAAAGCTCAAATCCGTAGCACTCGCCCCGCAGGTAGGAATCATAAGCGGCCACTTCGCTGCGCATCAGATCCTCCGCCTTTTTCCGAAGGGCGCCGGTCATTTTTTCGCCGCCGAACTCTTTTAGGGCATCCTCTTTGGAAACATAAATCCATCCCACCTGCCCGCTGTCCCAGGGATCATTGAAACTTGTGGTCTGCATGGCAAGGCCGCTGTGATCCATCAGATAAAGGGGCAGCGTAATGTATTTTTCGGAGATCACCTTCAGCATGGCGTCATCAACCGCCTGTTCCTCCGTCTTGGGCCCGTGCCGGAACCGGCTGCTCACAATGTTCACCATGTGTTCATAGCGTTTCAGGCCCGCTTCATCATGTCCCACGGTATCTAAATACATCTCCCGCAGGAAATCGTCTTTATCCATGTAATTGTGGCTGTCACCCAGTGCGTAGCGGGAGTGGAAGCAGACCATCGTTCCAAAATGCTCGTCTACCTCACGGGGAGAGATTAAAATATCGTCCGGCTGCACCATCAGGGCATAGGGACCTTCTACTGCCATCAGCATAAGCTATCAGCTCCTTTCCGGCTCTCTGGGCCTTTTATCCGGCGCTTTCGGCTCTGTCTGCGCTGCCTGTTTCCTTGCATTGTCAAGCTGTTCCCGCACCGAAACATCCCGCCTGGCCTCCGGTGCCCCTGCGTCAAAGAAGCCCGGCAGCTCCTTGAAGCCGATACTGTCCACGTAATATGCGGCGTCCGCGCCATTCTCATGCAGGACCACCACATCGGAAACGGAAAGGGAGTGGCCCCTGAAATCTTCCGGGTGGTCGATATTGAACCGCCTGTAAATATCCTCCAGTGTTTCGCCCGGTTCCCGCTGCCTTGCATAGACCATCTGGTAATGATCCCGATCCACGGAAAACCCTTTGCTTTCCAGCCAGTCCAGAGACATAAAACGGAGGTTATCTGTATTGTCCGATAAGCCAAGCTGATAAATAGAATAAGTGCTGATCCCGTACTCTTTTTCATAGGAAGAAATACGCGCTAAAAGCGGCGCTGTTTCTCCCTCCATGTGTTCCTCGCGCTCAAATGCCGCCAGCCTCATTCGGATTTTTCCGGTATCTCCTGAAAGCAGCTCGTCCGCCATGCGCTCTTTCTCTGCATGGGAATCCGGGTACAGGTCTGCATAGGCCCCGCTGTTCTGCCTGAAAAATTCATCCAGGTCAAAGGCCAAATCCGTGGTATCGTCAAGCCTTATGTCATCCCTGCCCGGTTCCTCCATGACAGAAGCCGACTGCTGCTTTTCTTCCGGTGGGAGGGGCTGCTTCACCGCAACGATCTCACCCGCCAGCCGGAAGAACTTCTCCGGGTATTTGAATCGCTCCGTGTATTTCTCTATCAGGTCAGCGGGAAGGTCTGTAAAATCTTCTTCGCCCAAACCGACGATCAAAAAATTGCCGGGAACAATATCGTACAAATGGCCCTCATCATCATAAAGTGCCCGGTTTAAGGGCAGACCTATGAGCTTGCCTTCATCATTGCAGATCAGCCCAACCAGATCGTCAAAGGGATAAGTTGCCTGAATATCTCCGCCAACGGCTGCCTGCAAGGATTCCAGCCCGCCCTCAATTTCAGTCTCATAGGGCGATTTGCCCGGCTCTACCATTAACACCTTCATAGCTGCATATCCTCCTTCTTTTTATTTGCCGCACCGGGAGCAGCAGATGTTTTCTCCTGCGTTTTGGCCGCAGACAGCTTTCCCAGCACGGAAGGTTTCTCCGGTTTTTCAGGCATAGAAATACCGCCCTCCGAAACATCGGCGGCGGTACGGTCTGTTTTTACCGGTTCTTGACCCTCCACCGTGTACCCCGGCAGGAGTGCTCCATATACAGTGAAATGGTGCTCATACTGTTTTGGTATCTGCGGGGAAATTTCCGTGAATAAATGGGAGTAGGCTTTTTTCCGGCCTTCCAGATACTTTTCAGCGGCGGCCTTGTCCGTGTAGCGTTTCTGATTCTGCCCGGCAATCTTTTCGCCATAGCCCTGCTTTGGGGAGTTCACATAGACATCCCAGGTCACATACCAGGCAACCGGTACGCTCTGTTTGGTTTCCCGGTCATATTTGGTATCTTCCCAAATACCACAACTCATGCGGTAGACGCGGTTGCTGATTTCTTCGTCATTCCGCCAGTTGCCGGTTTTGCGCCATTCATTTGCGGTATGCGTCACCTCCGGGGTTCGCAGGTAAGAAAGCGCCCGGTTGATCATCTGCGTGGCGGGCTGTGCCATGACCGAAGGCCGCTCTGCCGTAAATATGGAAATCTGCTCATTCTCTGCTAATGGCTGCGCCGGAAGGGGCAGCGTCACATCCGAATGGGTAAGTATCTGCTCCCGTTTCAGGTCTGCCACGATCTCGTCAAATACCGCATTGATAGCCCGCCGTTCCTCACCTTCAGGATAGGCTTTCAAAACTTCCATTTTTCCGTCTTTATCGGAAACAAAGGTAACGGCACAATCCGCATGGCCCGCCAGATAATCCGATTGATAGGGCAGCTTATCCTTGATGTAACAGGCAAAGGCCCTGGCGGTCATTTCCACGTTACTGTCCCAATAGCCGCCGTCTTTTTCACATTCCTTGCCCATGCGCACAGAATTCCGGTAAAAATCGGTCTCCACACGTCCGATCTGCGGGGCCTCCTGTGCCTGCATCCCGGACAGCATGTGCTCGAATATTTCCAGCCGTTCCCGCTCACTTTTCGGGATCACCCGCCCGGTGACAGACTTCTTAAAGGCACTGATCTGTTCCACGGAGCCGGCCTCGCCGGACAGAAACGCCTCCCTGAGAACCGCGTAAGTTTCCATCTGTTCCTCATTGCCATGCCGTTTCAGAGAACCGAGCACCGCAGAATCCAGCCAGCTTGCCGCATTTTTCCGGGTGCGCTCCGTCTGTGCTTCGGTGCGTTTCGCCGCCTGCTCCGGTGTCTCCGGTTTATATTTCATGGCTTCAATTAACTTCTGAAATTGCGCATAGAGGCGGGGCTGTTCTGAGAGCATCCCCTTTGCGCCCATTTTCGTACCCAGGTAATCGTCCAACCCGTGCCACCATTCATGTGCCAAAGAGCCGGCCCCGTGCATCTTCGTGAGATTGATAACCTTGCGAAGCGGTTCATAGTGGGCTGCCGCATTGCCGCTGCCCCTGGCGCCGAAAGCGATAGCAAGCGTCCCCTGATAGGCAATATCTTTGTCGCTGACCTGCAGGGCTGCCGCCAAATCTTTGAGCGCTTCAAACCCCATGTTGAGGGAAGCCTGCCGGTCATTCTGGTTCATCCAGTTCCCAAACTCACCGCCGCGAAATCCGAAAGTATCAAGGTAGTGCTGACCGGTAATCTCTGCGCCGTTTCTGTAATCCGGCCCGGTTCGCCGCACAGCGATAAGCTGTGGAGGCACAAACCGCGTCTTTCCGCTTTTGCTGCGGCCTTTTGCCAGCTCCTGCACCCATTTCAGGGCAGCCTCCCGCGTTTCAAAATTTGTCTGTAAGATGGAATAGCCCTTCGTCACATACCAGGTATCAGGTTTCCAGTCATTATTTTTGGAATAAGTATTCTTCCCGTCGTTGAAATGGATCGCATAGCCCTTCGGCACCTTCTGGTCTTTGGAAACGCCAAACTGTTCCTTCTGTGCTTTCTGTGTGAAGTTCCGCTCAAAATATCCTGCCGAGCGGACCATCAGGGTATTGGACAGCTTGTTTGTAATGGCCGGGTTCTCACGGCCCTTTTCCGTTGCCTGGTAATGGATTCCGCTGCCCCAGCCCTGCACCTGTTCCAGATACCCGTTTTCCACAAAGAAACGGTCATAGACCTGCATGGCGTCCTCCACGGTGCGGACTTCCGAAACCGCGCCCTGCAGCTCCCGTACCGTCTGGATATATTCTTTCTGCCTTGCAAGGCGTTTCTCCGGCGTATCATCCCTGCGGTAATACTGCGGGGAGGCGTTCAGCCCGTCCCTCGCCTTTTTGATGAAATACACCACGCCAAGGGGAATCCCATCATCAAGCATGGCCTGATAATCCGGTTTCTTCCAGATATTATCCTTTTTTACAAATTTCTCGGCTTCGCGCTCATTCATGGCGTCCAGGTCGTTCACATAGAGCCCCCGGTCCTTCCATAAGTCTTTTTTCGCGCCGCCGATCTTTTCCCCGAAATCTTCATGCTGTATGTTATCCGCCAATCAATATCACCTCCAGTCTGTCATAAAAAATCACCGCTCCGGGGAAGGGCGGCGTTCCTGTGATTTATCAAGCTGCGGGCGTATTCTCATGAGCCGGTCTGTCTCCCTGCGGACCAGCCGGTCAAGCGCGCCCAGGTCCTCCGGGGTAACGGCAAACTCCCGATAATGCTCATACCAGAGGCCCGCCCGGACAGCCGCAATAGGCGCAATCTTTTCCGCCCCTCCGGGAAGGAGGCGGTAGACCGAAGCCCCGTCAAGAAGCAACTGCTTCGCCGTTCCCAGGGGTATGCGGTACATATCTGTGTCCGGGTTCTGCGCCTCCTCCATATACTCCACATTCAGACGTTCCTCCAAATCCTGGGGCATATAGGAAAATGCCTGTGCCTTCCACTGGCTGAACAGGTTGGAATAGTGGTGCTGCCATTCCGTCACCTGCTCCGGCGCATAGAGGTAGCGCCAGGTTTTCAGGGCGTCCTTTTCGCATAGTTCCATTGCCTCCCATTTTTCAATGCCTGCCTCCGCCTTCGTGCCGTCCCGGTATTCCATGTTGACTCCGTAAGGGTAGAGGGTATTCCGTTCTATGTCCTGCCGCAGCGTGTCAAGGTCCGTCATCAGGACATCCCCGTACAGCCGTCCGTCCTCCTTACGCTCTGTGTGGAACAGGAAAGCCCTGGCGCCGGGGTATTCCGTCATGGCGGCCATCCGGTAAAGCTCTCCTGTGGGATAGTAGGCAGACAGGGCATCAGCAAGCCATATGTGGTTTTTTCCCATGATAGCGATAGAATCCGGCCCGGTGTTGGTTGCCAGTGAGCGCAGGTTGAATTCACTTTCCCGCAGGAAATTCCCGGCCAGGATATGGAGTTCATAGGCAAATACGCCTAAATCTGTATCACGGACTAAGTGAATCTGCGGAAGCGCATCATCTTTCATAGTGACCGGTGCCATTTATAGATTCCTCCCATCTGCCGGCGGCTGCCCTCCGGCAATCTTGCCGACGATCTCCGGCCCGGTCTCGTAAATCTGCATGAGCCGCTTTGCTGTTCCGCATGGCTGCGCTGCACCGCTGGTCCAGAGCCGGACCGTGGAAGGGGCGACGTTCATCAGAAGTGCAAAGCCTTTCTCGTTCATATCCAGCTTTTTCATCAGCGCCTTAACCATGTCGGGGCCATAGTCCGGACACCGGGCAGCTTCGGCAATCATCTGTAAAGCGGTGTTCTCTGTGTTCATCATTTCTAAAATCCTCCTGTCAAATTGAAATAGCCGCCTGTTTCTGGCGGCATTGTTGTTGATGGTCTTTCATTTTCTTCGTAACATGGAGCAGCATTTCGTTGTAGTCTTTTCCTATACGGGGCGGGTTGATCCCCACCCGGATATGTTTGAACCGCTGATCTTCATGGAGCATTGCCTTGATCCTCCTGGCATTTTTAAGGCCTCCAAGGTCATTGTCCATGTAGAGGCTGATGCGCCGGATTTCCGGGTGGCGTTTCAAAAATGCAGTCAGCGCCACATGGGAAGTGCCGCCCAAAGACAGCCGGTAGCCGTCCCATTTCCAGCCTTTCAATTCCTGCAGCGTGGCATGGGAAAGGGCGTCAATGGGTGCCTCAAAGACCGCCACATGGCGGCTGCCCGGATTCCTCGGTGGATAGCAGAAGCTATATTCCTTGTCGCTGCCGTAAACATCTTTTCTGAGATTGCCGGTAATGCTCCGCATACAGGCAAACTTCGCTTTGCCGGCTTCATCCTTTCCCACAAACACACAGACCGGCTCGCCATGATACCGTGCCTCATAGAACAGCCCTTTCCGGAAACACCGGCCAATCACATCAGAGCTGATCCCGCGCCGCTGTAAATAGGAAACAGCAGAGGTAGCACACCGTCTGGCCCAGGGGAGAGAAAAAGGTTTCTTCTCCGGTTCTTTCTGCACATGGGCTTTTTCTGTTGCACTCCGATAGGCCGGTGCCTGCTGGATTTCTCTGCCTACCAGCGTATGGACCGCATCCACCAGCCCATAGCCCCGAATCTGGATCAGATAATCCAGGGCGTTGATACTCCGGCCCCGGCTGTTCCAGTACCAGTACCTTTTCCCGGTTACATAGACCAGGCTGTCATGTTCCTTGTGCCGGTAATTGGGCCCGTCCCGTTTCAGTACCCCAGGCTCATGGAACTGCAGGTATGCGAACAGGTCCGCCTCCCGCGCCGCCTGAATCTGTTCTTTGGTTACGCCGGGCATCGTGCCGGCACAGTATTTCTTTTCATCGTGCCCCGCCTCCTTTCCGTGATGAAAAAAGACGCCCAGAGGCGCCTAACAGCCGTACAGGTCATGGTTGACCTCGGCACGGTAATAACTGTCCATTGTTGCTGGGGCATTATACAGCGCCGCCAGCAGGTATGCCTTGATATTCCCGACTTTTGTAGTGTTCTTGTCAATACAGTCAAAGACATACTCCAGGTGGCCGGAATTGATCTTCAGGAAACGGCCCTTTACCACCTCCCTGGGAAAATCATCCCCGGCGATACGGATAAAGGGGCGTTTGGATAAAACCACTTCAAGCATAAGCTCCACGGTCTCGTCTAAGCGTTCTTTCCCATACCGGGAGACCATACAGTCATACTCAATATTTTCTTTGATGATTTTGCTGTATGCGTCTATCAATCCAATCCGATCCATCCCATCCGGGCGGCCTGCCGCCTCCGGCTCTGCCGGATAGATTGATTGATGGGTTCTTGATATATCCGTTTTTGATTTTTTAGTTCTTTGTGGATTAGTATTTAATTGTGCGGGATTTTCCTGTCCAGGTTCCACCTGTTCAGGTTTTGCCTGTCCTGGATTTACCTGTCTTGGATTTTCCCGTTTAGGTGGAAACGTCTGTTTTTCAGCGTTTACAGGCTTTTCATGGATGGTATATTCAATATCTCCGAGCTGCCCGTTCTCATAGCGGAGGCGCTGCCTGGTGAGATACCCGTGCCGCTCCAGTTCCTTCAGGGCGGTGGTGATTGAATCCACACCGTCCTTACAGATATGGGCGAGCCCCTTTGTGGTATAATCCCAATCTTCCGGCAGCGACAGCATGAGGGAGAGAAGCCCCTTTGCCTTTAAGGACAGTTCCGTATTGCGCAGATGGTGGTTACACATGATCGTGAAGTCCTTCGTTTTTTCTACCCGGAATACAGCCATTTCACAGCCTCCTTTCTCCGGTTATTTCCGTTACAAGGCGCGGTCCCTGCGGTCATAGTGGAGGTGCCCGCCTGAGACCTTTGCATGGTTTTTCAGTTTGACCTCACCTCGTTCCTGGCTGTCTAAGAATTTCTGATAGCCGGCATCCGTAAGGAACAGGCGCATCTTATCGCCCTTGTCACCGACAGGGGAATCATACGACAGCACATCAAAGACGATCATGTGACGTACCTCCGGGTCAAAGCGTTCCAGCGCCATGATGTCGTGCCCCTTCAATTTCTCTGCGCCGGATTGCTGCCTGGCCTCGGCAATCTTTTCCCCAATCGTCCGGGGTGGGTAGGGCAAACGGTAATTCTTCTGAATATCCCGCACAATGTCCATGCACTCGGCATCCGTCAGGATGCGCAGCTTTGCCATCAGGTTTTCCGCTGCCCTTCGCTGTTCGGGATTCTTTGTGTATCTGGCAGTCATGTAAAGCTCGTTCAGGACTTTGGATTGATAGTCACCCTCAACCTGAAACAGCAGCCGTTTTTCCATTTCGTTTAATTCCATGTGAATCTCCTTTCTCTTGAAAATGGGTATAAAAAAGGGCGCCCACCTGTAAAAGTGAAACGCCCACGGCAATCAGCGATCCGGCAATACCGGACCGCTGGCACTATTAAATTTTGTCGTTAATGAAACAACCTCCTTTTTTCGATGATTTTCTCGTCGCATTTCAACTTGGAAAAGGAATTGAATAAATGACGGCAAACGCTCAAACCCCTTGAAAATAAAGGCTTTTTCCGTTTGTCGTTATTATACCGTAACGGCATTCCCATGTATCGTTATTGATTAATATGGGATTTACGGTATTAGCAATCGCAGACCGAATGGGACATGCATCAATCTGGCGGTGCTGATTCACGTCGATCACGATTTAGTATGGATATGCCATTGGTTAAATATATAAAATTTTTGTTGAGGTTTCAAAGAGATTTGATTGAATAAACGATATATCAATTATGAAGAGGTCATAAAAACTTTGTAGTATTTTAAAGTGAATCAAGAATAATGGATGAATGTATTTTTTTATAAGATTATCTAATCGGGTTAAAAATAACGAAAAAGGTATTAGTAGTTGAATCATATAACCAATGACAAAGATGATCAATCGTTTTAGAATATAAATATCAAATGTGACTGTTCAGGCGCCGACGGTTAAGAAAATTTGAGTAAATAATTGTGATGCAAGATTAAAAAAAGTGGGATTATTTCTTATCATTACAACAGCAAGATTTCACTGGGCTTTATCAACCCGGACTATGCAAAAGAGGGAACAGAGCTGGGAATGATTTGGGGTATTAGCGGAATAAGGAGGAAAGTGTAGTGGAGAATTATATTGGAGCGAGAGTAGATTATGAGCCAAAGTATAAAGATGTTTTAACCTATTTTCAGAATATTGGGAATCTTTATACTTGGGAGGCTGATCCTTGGTATGAAACTTGTAAATCGTGGGCAGAAACATGTTATATTCATGCAGGGATTAGTGGGGCTGAAATTACATTCCAAGGAAAAGATGCACAGGCGTTTTTATCAAAACTTTGTATGAATAACATCAGCAAATGGAAAAACGGAAAAAATAAACATTTGGTTATGCTTGATGAAGAAGGATTGATAGCAGCTCATTGTCTTAGTATGAAAGACGACGATAATACATATCGGATTACGGCTGCACTTCCATTTGCAGCAATGAAACTGTTGGAGACTGGTGCTTATGATGTGAAAATGACCATGCGTGATATCTTTGTCTTTCAATTTTCAGGACCAAAGTCATTAACAATTATAGAAAAACTTACGAATACGAATCTTCATGATCTAGCATTTTTGCAATTTCGTAAGGTAAGTATTCCGGGACTGAATATTGAAGTGGAAGTAAACAGGATTGGGATGAGTGGAACACTTGCATATGAAATTCGTGGTTTAAAAGAAGATGGTCCCAATGTATATCATGCGGCTTATGAGATCGGAAAACCTATGGGATTAAAGAGGCTTGGATGGCGGAGTTATCCGGTGAATCATGCTTTTGGAGGATATCCGCAAGTTACGGTATCATTTGAGAGCGCTTCCTATAAAGATCCGAAGGTTGTAGAAATGTCACCTGCAAATATTTCATATACTGGAAGTGTTGAACCAGAGAATCTTCGTGCACGTTTCCGTACGCCGGTAGAGGTTGGCTGGCAATGGATGGCAAAATTGGATCATGACTTTATTGGAAGAAAAGCTTTTGAGAAAGAAATGTCAAATCCCCAAAAGATGATTGTATCTTTAATTTGGAATCCGGAAGATATTTTAGATGTACAGGCATCTTTGTATGGAGAGGGGGAGCCTTATAAGCAGATGGAGTATCCTTGTTGCGTTCCGGGCATGTGTGGAGGACATCAGGACTATGTTACCACAAGGGATGGCAAGGTTATTGGTTTATCCAGTAGTGCGGTATATAGTTCCCATTATCATAAAATGATTTCTGAATGTACCATAGATATGGAATATGCCAAAGAGGGCGAAGAAGTGATTGTAAAATGGGGCGATTATGGAAAGCGTATAAAGGATATCCGTGCAGTAATTGCAAAATTTCCATTAAATGATCTGGTTGAGAATAAAAATTATGATATTAGTTCTTGTCCGTATGGCTTTGAAGAATGAAGGGAGTTTCCATGAGTAAAAAAAATAGAAAATGGCTGGTATTTACGATTATGTGTCTTGCATATATGCCGGGAAGTTATGCACAATACCAGTTATCCGTGTTTGCCCCGGAACTAATACAATCTTTTGGACTTACAACATCGCAGTTTTCATCCTTATTTACGGCGCCTATGATTGTAGCAATTTTCTTGAGTTTTGTAGGAGGAATGATTTCTGACAAGGTTGGTTCAAAGAAAGTCATTAATATTTCATTTGTTATAGCTGGAATAGGAATGATTGGGAGAGTTTTTGCAAATAGCTATATGCCATTTTTTCTTTGCATGGCATTAACCGGTTTCTCCAATATGTTTGTCAATATTAATGCATCCAAGATTACTGCAAGTTGGTTTGAGCAGGAAAAGCTAGGGATTTTGATGGGCATATTTGCATTTTGCGGACAACTTCCGGGAGCCTTTGCGACAGCAACGACGGCAGTTTTGTTTGATAGCAGGACATCTGCTTTTATTGTATCAGCAATATTCTGTATTAGTGTATTTGTTTTATGGTTGCTTTTTGTGAAAGATAGGCCAGAGGATACAATGGAAGAAAGGGAGAAGATAGATCAGGAAAATCAACCTTCCATTGGGGATTCTCTTAAGGTAGTACTTTCTAATAAAGGTATATGGCTGGTTTCTATTTGCATTATGATGGTTCTTGGCAGTACGGTAACTTTATCCACTTTTATGCCGGTAGCATTGCAGACCATGTATGGAATAGATTTGAAAGTATGTGGTACGATTGCATCTATGTTGACATTGGGAAATTGTATTGGTTCTATTACAGGTCCCATTGTATTCTCTAAAATCAAAAATGTTAAAGTGTTTGTATCAGGAGCTGCCGTGTTGAGTTTTGCCGGAACTATTATGTGTTGGAGATTTCCGTCCATATTCGTTTTACACATACTGGTTCTTTATACTGGAATTATGCTTGGAGCGTCAATGCCTATTTTCCTTTCCGCACCGGTTTTGTTAGAAGGACTTGGAACTAAATATGCAGGAAGTGCGGCGGGTGTCATCTCTACATTACAGCTTCTTGGAGCTGTTTTGATTCCAACTTATATCTTAACACCGATTGCGGGAGAAAATTATAGTTTGTTGTTTATGCTTGCATCCATATGTATGGTAATTATGTTCCTCTGTGGGCTGTTACTCCCTCAGTTTGGAAACAATCAAAAGTAAGAATCACAAAATAAATGAAAATCTTCCTATGTTGCAATGAAATTGCTGTCGCAAGCCAAATTTCAAGCATAGGAGGATGTCCAAATTAGAGTGTTTCGCAGATGAAGCAGGATATTAATAAATAGAGAAGCATATTTTCATCCAGGTAATCCAGTGAAATATGGAGCAGGTCTTCGATTTTTCGTAGCCGGTAGATCAAGGTGTTTCTATGAAGATGAAGCGTCCGGGCAGTCTCCGCTATATTTCTTCCGTTGATAAGATAGCATTTTAAATTATGAATGAGTGTGAGATCCTGCTCCATATGGCTTTGCCACAGGGATAAAACAGCTGGGTGGCAGAAGCCCGGCAAGGAGTTTTTTTCCTTAAGGACACCATATAAAACATGCGGAAAGGCTTCATCAAACCTTTGAATATGTTTTTGAGGCTCCAAAGGGTAAGATTTCATAAGCCTGCATTGTCCATATGCCACGGAAAGCTCCGTGAATCTAAAAAAACGGGTGCTTATATAGACCTTAAGGGAAAGCCGTTTTAGCAAATCCTCCAGTGCGGCGTATGATTTTTCATAATCAGGATCAAAATCCCGCCTGCGGCAAACCGCAACAATAGAATGTTCAAAATAGAGGACAACTCCATGAGGCAGAATGTTTTTTATCTGATGAATATAGGCAGACTGACGGGTATCCGAGACGTCAGATTCCGGAAGGGAAAATTGATAAAGATACCAAATATCCTCGTTCGTATAATTTCTGGCTTGGAGATAATAAGAGGTAGAAAGCTCATCTGCCGGATATCCCTGTAAAAGCCGTATAACATAATAGTTTTCTTCATCCTGCAAAAGAAAAGGCTGAATCTGGTGATTCATAGCAAGCTCTGTAAAATGAACGACTTCTAATAACAAAGCCTTTTGTGCTTCCGTAAAGGGACCGTTCACATCTGTCGTACCGAATGCTCCAAAGTTTTTTCCCTCAAAATAAAGCGGAGCGGTCAGAGAGTGATGGGATGGATCCTGACGAAAGACGCTGGAGATTAAGCGGTTTCCGCTGTGAATTTCCTGCATAATTCTCTGATGTTCGTCAGGATATATGGATTCTGTCGGTGTAAAGCCGAAATTGATAACCTCGTCCCAGAGAGTTCCCTCGATTTTTTCCTGAAATTTCCCGGTATAATGCAGCAGCTTTCCGGTTGGATCAAAAAGGGCAATCGGGTTGCAAAGAAAGGTGGCCGCATAATCAAGCAGATCTGAAACATCTTTGTTTTCGATAATTATCTTTAGGCATTGCTCATACCAGGCATAGTACTTATCAAAAATATCCAGAAACTCACGGAATACCTTATGAAAAGGCTCGTCCGTATATAAGATGGCGGCATGCTCCATCCAGGAAGGGTTTATCTGTCCCTCCTTTGATCCGGTTTTGGTACAGAAAATCAGGAACCGGGGCTTACGTATATCCCATTCCCTATCAAGGAAAGAGCTCTCTTGTGTTAAATACAGAAAATCATTATCGATTATTTCCATGGAATCATCAAACATGCGGGCATGCCGGAATAATTGATCTAAGCCCGTAGATTTATAAAAAATCCTGTATTTATCAGGAATCCAGTCAAGGATGACAGAAATGCTCATAGATTTCATTGCAAAATACTCCTTTGGTTATTTTTGACGAAAAAAGACGGTATAAATGAATTATATAACTGATGACGGGAGATGGCAACTGCTTTACTATAAATATATAGGAAATACTGTTCAGGCGCCGACAGTTAGAGAGGATATAATATAATTCAGACAAAAGGAAGGAGGCAATAAAAAGAGCGGAGGGAGCATCCTATAAAGGGGTATCGATTTTTTAATATTATAACTATATAGTTGAAAGGATTATTTTTTATGAAAAAGATATTGTTAAATGGAGTAGACGGAAATTTTGGAAGCAGATCAGCCCGTGTATTGCTGGAAAAATATCCTCATGAAGCTTTGATTTTTACGGCTCCAACAAAAAATGGTCTTGAAAAATACCAGGCAATGGGCATTGAAACCAGAATTGCCGATTTTAACAATGCGGAAAAACTGACGGAAGCATTTAAAGATGCGGATACAGTTATTCTGATCTCCATGCCATTCGTTGGACCGAAAAGAAGAGCGGCACATAAAATTGCAATTGATGCGGCTGTGGCGGCAGGTGTAAACAAACTGGTTTATACATCGATTGTAGGAGCCGGACATGAGGATATCAATGCTTACGAAGTAAACGATCATGTATGGACCGAAGGGTATATCAAAAAACAGCCCATCCATTATTTGATTCTTCGGGATTCCCAATATGCGGAAGCAATGGTCTCCACATTTGTGGAAGCAATTGAAAATACAAACGGCATCATCCGTAATAACATGGGGGATGGGAAAATGGCATTTGTTTCGAGGGATGACTGTGCGCTTGCGGCAGCCTGTGCGGCAATGTCTGATTGGGAGGATCGAATTGTTGATATAAATGGAGCTGAGCTTCTGACAATTGCACAGTACATGGCAATCGCCTCGGAGGTTACGGGTAAAAAGACGGAATATCAATATATCAACGATGATGAGATGTATGAGTTCTTTGACTCCATCGGCGTTCCAAGGACAACGGAGGAAATGTGGGCGGACACGGCGAAGAACTTTCCATTTTGCTCAGATGGAATGGTGTCCTTTGGCAGGGCAATCCGTCTGAATCAAATGAGTACATTTACAGATGATTTTGAAAAGCTGACAGGGCAAAAGCCCATCACGGTAAGAGAAATGTTTGAAGATATGGAAAATCATTTAATCGGAACAAGAACATCTACAGATAATTAAAAACAGTAGGAGGACGAAAAAATGGCAGAAATGATGAATCCGGCGCTGGAAGGCGCCACCTTATTGTTCCCACAGGGATCTTTTATTACGGCATATGCTTATACGGGCGTGGAGGATGAGATCAAGGCATATCAGACCAGCGCATGGATTGGAACGGCACTTATGACATCCCCCATTTATGATGTATACGGACCGGATGCCGTTAAATTAATGGGACAGGTCTGTACAAATGATTTTACCACGCTGGGAATGAACGGCATACGCCATGCCGTAATGTGCAATGAGAAAGGTCAGATTCTGACAGACGGCGTTGTAATCCGTATCGGAGAAGATCGTTACAGAACCTACTGGCTTGATCCGGTGATCTCTTATTATGTCAATACATCAGATCTGGATGTGCATGGCGAAAACATGAGCGGAAAGGAATATTTTATCCAGATTGACGGTGAAAAGTCCTTAGAGATTCTGGAAAACGCATTCCAGGCCAATCTTCACGACATCAAATTCGGCAGACATAGAATCCAGGAGGTAAACGGAAAACAGGTACGCATCATCCGGCTTGGCATGTCCGGCAACCTTGCTTATGAAATTCACGGAGATATGGCGGATTATGCGGAGATCTATAATCTGGTATGGGCGGCAGGTGAAAAGCTGGGAGCAAGAAAGCTTGGGCTCCAGGCTTATAACATGTTTAACCATACGGAGGCCGGATTCCCGAATATCAATCTTCACTATCCGCTTCCGTGGCTGGAAACCAGCGAGAAAATGACAGAATATATGCGCACAGTGCCTCAGTTATCCATGTTCAATCTCAATCGAAGGCTTCTCGGAAGTGTGGGGGATGATCTTCAGGCTCGCTTTGTTACTCCCTATGATGTGGGATGGGATTTCCTGATTAAATATAATCATGACTTCATTGGAAAAGAAGCCCTCCTTGAAATGTCGAAAAAGCCACAAAAAAAATGCGTAACCCTGGAATGGAACGCCAAGGATGTGGCAGAAGTCTTTGCAACCATGCTCAGCCCTGGGGAGGAACCCTGCGAGGATATTACCAAACCATGCGCTCTTGAATACTATTTCTGTGTCAGAGAGTTTGGTTTTGAGTACCGGGCGGATAAGGTGCTGGCTGCAGATAAGGAGATCGGGATCACAAGCGGAAAAATCATCTCTTATACCTATAACAGCATGATTTCTTTGGCCTTTATTTCCGCAGAATATGCCAAAGAAGGGACGGAGCTTGAAATACTCTGGGGAACGCCGGGAACCCGCCAGATGAAGGTTCGCGCAAAGGTTGCCAGATTCCCGTATAATCAGGATTATATCCGTAATGAAAAGCGGGATGTTTCGGATATACCTGTTTTTGAAAGATGAAACCGGAGATGATTACATAGGGAAAATAAAATTTATGTGTTCCCCTGCAGAGTTTTCAAGCTTTGCAGGGGATCTGCTGTTTACGGGTTTATTCTTTTAACTTAATACATATACCTGTATTAATTATTGAACATAATATAGAATTTATTTCTCATGTAGCAGATTATCTTGTAGATGTAGGAAGAAATGCAGGAAATAAATCAGGCTATGCAGGATTCTCTTGGGGTTGTTAGAAATGGAAATTCCCTGTTAAAAGGGATTCGGAAAGTGCAGGAACTAAAAGGAAATTCTTCTGCTCCGGTGCACGGAAGGACAGGTGTTTTCCTTGGCGGACTTCATATCCGGCTAACTGCATTTTTTGTAGAAATTCCTCATAGTTGATGGAAGTCCAGATTGCCTTATCAACTGCAACACGTAGTTTGGCTTTCCAACTGGTGCCACGATGATATTCCATGTTCTCTTTATAGCTTTTACCTTTTTCTCCGGTTGGCATACTGGTGGCAAGTCCATTTTCATAGCAAATGCGATTACTGATCCGGCAGATTTTATGGTAGCTCCGCTTATTGGAAATATATTTGTGATGATCAACAAAACTTGCTGCATTAAAGATGATGTGGTTATGGATATGATTTTTGTCAATATGGGTACTGATCACGCATTCATATTTCCCTTTCAGTACTTCATCTGCAAATTGCTGTCCTAAGCGATGGGCAGTTTCGGCATCAACTTCTCCAGGTTTAAATGACTGGATCAGATGAAATGCCAGGTTATCACCTTTGTCCATTCCATTCTTTTTTGCCATTTCTCTTGTCATAGAAAATTCAAGATCTGCAGTTTCCGGAGAACAGCCAAAACTGGAAACCAGAAGTTTTTCATCTGTTTTATCTGGATTCGTGATGTAGTCCAGAGCTTTCTTGTCTGTTGCGTAATGCAAAATATAATGATAGCATATTGCTGAAAACGATCAAGAAATTAGTAAAAGATGCCTTCTGGAATGATAAACTTTCTCGATTGAAAAGTGTTCGAATGGAAGATATTGAGTTTATATCAGAGTTGTTTTTTGTTGTTTTAGAGAATAAAGTCCTTGATTCTTCTCCAAAGGTATTAGATGTTGATGCTCCTTTAAAATAGCATTTTTTAGATTTTGTTGCCTGTCGTCAGGTTGCTCTGTATACTGTCATTATCC
>NZ_CAXSVO010000030.1:0-44881 GCF_964240875.1 Ruminococcus sp. 5_1_39BFAA
CCAGACTGCGCGGTCGATTATTTGAAAAGCGGAAAAATAATTTGCCGTTTGCGTCTCTCTCAATTCGCTGTCCAACAGCCAGCTCCCTGGTGTAATTTGCTTCCTGTCCCCAGATGCTGCACGCTCCCGGGTCTCCCTCGCCGTGTCCGGCGATCAAAAATAACTTTTTCTTTGCTGCCATTTTAATCATCCTTTCTTTCCGCCCATCCATACCAGTGTCACAAGCGTGACACATACGATCAGGATGTTTATTGTACTTGGTTCTATCATGTCCTAGTCCTCCGCCTTATAGTCCAGCCCGATGGCCAGGGAACTGTCTACCGTGATACACTTCTTCAGCTCTGTGATGGTGATGTCCAGCATATCGTCCGGCAGGTACTTCCGGATCAGCTCGCCTCTCTTGATCCGGTGGATGTAGTAGAGTTCTTCTTCCCAGGAATCCTCGGTCTTGAACACGGCATTCAGGGTCTTCCGGTCTTTCTCGAACTCCCCGGTCAGCTTCTTCAGCAGAAGCTTCCGCTGTTTCTCATCCGGGATGATGTGCAGCTGGTCCATCATATCCTCCAGGGACATCTCGAAGGTGTAGTCCCCGGTCGCAACCGACTTCAGCATGGTCTCAAACCCAGCAGTCAGCTTGTACTTGGTTTCCGTGGTCTCTGACACATTCTTCTTGTATACGCCTTCCGGAAGCCACTTCTGCAAGCGGTCCGGGTTGGTGAGATCCAGCTTCTGCTTGTCTGTGATGGAAGCACTGCCTCCGTCACCATAGAAGCGGATGTACTGCTGGTTGCGGTCGTCCATGATACTCACGCCCCTGGCCTGAAGTTCCGCTTTGTACATATCAATGCTCCTGGCGGTCTGGAGGCGGAGCTTGTCCAGCTGTACCAAGGCATCCACCAGCTGTCCGCTAGTCTGTGTTTTCAGATCAATCTTCATTGCCTTCTCCTTTCTGCTCCTGTGCCTTTTCAAGGCAGGAGACGCAGATCCCCTTTCCTTTCAGCTTCAGGACATCCTCATCCGTTCCGCAGAACGCGCACCGGATCTCCCTGGGACGCAGGATCAACGCCCCATCTTTCTCCTCCAGTTCAATCACATCCTTGGGCTGGAGCCCCATGCTCCGGCGCATCTGTACCGGGATGTTGACTGCCCCGTGGGTAGACATTTTCTTCTGCATCATGTTTGTGCTCCTTTCTGCTGGCTACTCTTCCAGCGTTTCCTTCAGATACTCATACAGCTCACCGGTGGTGTACCGATCCCGCCCTTCTTCCTTGAGCTTCGCTGTGAACTCCTGCATCTTCATAGCTACTTGCAACACCTTAGCCGCCCCGATCGCTTCCGGATGGACATTACCCTTATGGTCAACCCGTCCCATCACCCAGGAGACTGCCCTGGTAAGATAGATCCAGGAGTTTCCCTCTTCCGGCTCATTCCACTTGTTTTTGGTATTTTCTATGTAGTCCTTGCGGTTCAGGCGTTTCTTGACCGGCGGGATTACGCCTTTCTCTCTCAGTTCCTTCCGGATCTGTTTCATCTCTTCCTTTTCCCGCTTGGTCATTGGCTTGTATTTCTTCTTTGCCATTGTCTCTCCTTCCTTTTGCCCTCAGAAACCTATTCATCCCACAGTTCCCTCTCTGCCTGGTCGTCCATCAGCTTCTGCATAGCTGCCAGATGGATGTCCAGCATGGCGTCCTTCACGTCGTCTAGGCTTCTGCCCTGTTTCAGAGCCATCTCGCCCGCCAGGATCTGTATGATCCCGCAGGTGGTAGCAAGGTCTTCCAGGACGATCACTTCACCCTCGGCATCTATGCCGATCTTGCCGTTCTTCGCCCGAATCGTAACACGAAAATCATTCACTTCCCGCCGCCTCCTGTCTCTCGATCATCTTCTTCAGTGCCTCGATCAGGTTGCTGCACTGTTCATAATTCAGCCACTCGACCCTCTCCACCTTGAACATCCGGCGGATAAACCCGGAGAGCCGCTTCGGGTTGTCGTCCCAGCCCAGTTCCTTGGTCAGCATGTAGATCTTGCGTCTCTGGTTGTCCGTTGCGTTTCCGGTCATGCCGACTGGCCTCTTCCTCTTCCCGGATGCTGACTCCTTCATCTGTCCCAGGACGTAAGCCACACGCCTGCGTTCCGGTTCTGTCAGCTCCTTCAGGGAATCCTTGCCGGTCTGTGCCTGTACGACCAGGTGGAGCTCTTCGCTTCCCAGCTGAAGCTCCGGGGACTTTGCGATCCCCCACAGGGTCCGGATGGTCACTTTATGCTTCGGGATCCTCTTTCCTGCCATGTTATCTCCTTCCTGCGAATCGTCTTCTGCCTTCCTGTTCGGAAATGAAATCCGGAACGCTGATCTCGCCTGTGGTGGCGGCTCCTTCGTCGATGTGACTGGTGGCAAGCTGCACATGGCAGCCGCCGTCTTCCATCCTCGCCATTGTCTTGTAGAACGCTCTCACGATCGCTGACGCCTGCACGCCTGCGTTCTTTCCTCTGATGCTGATTGTAATATTCTCCATGATTTTTCCTCCCTATCTCAGCAAGTCTGACAGATCCATTCCCAGGTTCGACTCGTCCAGGTATTCATAAATCCCATCCAGGAAGTCCTCGTTATCGATTCCGGCTTTCTCCAACTGCTCGCAGAGGTCAATTTCCTCGCATCTCATTCCGGTATCTGTTCTCTTCCAGGTCTTGGAGACTGTCATTCCCAGGAAGCTCAAGCTCTCTGTATATCCGTTTTCGGTTGCTTCGATCTTATAGGTTAATCTTTTCATCCTCCTGCCCTCCTTACAGCATCATCATGCCGGATGCTTCCTGTACCATCTTCAGTGTGACCGTGTACTCCCCATGAGCTTTCATGACGCGGAGTACGTTGTTGATGGTACGGTCCAGGAGACGGAAGCAGCCTGTCCTTGCAGAGAAGGCTCTGACAGCCAGCTCTTCCGCTGCATCTTCCTTGATATCCCAGTCTTCCAGGTAGGACTTCAGCTCTGCCTTGTTCAGTCCGTGGAGCTTGTAGCAAAAGTCGATCCGGTTCGCGAAACGCTCCAGGACGGTCTTGATATCGCTTTCCAGTTTCGGCTCCCCTGCGATCACGATTCCGACGCTCGACTGGTCGAAGATACCACGGAGAATTTCCATCTTTGCGGCTGTGTACTTGTTGATCAGCTTGTCTGCCTCATCCACGATGATCAGATATCCTTCATTTGCGTTCAAAAAGTCACGGATCCGGTTCACGCGGCTCCAGATGGATCCGCTGGTGGATCTCGGCAATCCCAGTCCCAGCTCCAGAGCTGTCACCAGATCCTTGGTGCTCATAGTGTCGTCGCATTCCATGTAAGCAACCCTCGGCATCTTGGAATATTCCTTCAAAGCGTATGTCTTGCCGTATCCACTGCGTCCGATAATGATTCCCAGCCCCCGGTCATCCTGGCAGGACTGGCACACGGACAAAACACCAAGATAGTCACTGGATTCCAGGATCCGCTTCTTTTTCGGAAAATGTTTCTCCGGGGCTTCTTCCTGTTCTTTCCTTTCAAGCTCCGCTTTTACCCTCATTTTTTCCAGTTTCTTTTTCGCCTGCGGGTCATTCTCTAAAGCGTCCTTGTACTGCTCCTCTGTGTCCGCCAGGAACATATTCAGGATGCGTTCCACAGTCTCCGGATTGCTTCTGTATTTGCCGGATAAGTACTGGCTGATCATGGAGCGGCTGCATTTATACTGCACTCCGATCATCTGCTTGTTGATGCAAAGCACCCTAAGGCGCTCATTTACTTTTACCGCCAGGTCAGTGAGTGCTGCAGTTTCGTTTTTGACAGTTTCATTCATAATGTTACCTTCCCTTTCATCCGTTTTGACATTTATCCTGATCATTCATTCACTTTCATTGCGTCCACCAGTATCTCCAGGAGCATCACCGGGACTGCCACTGCGATCACTGCAAGCAGCATAATCCCCCATGTGACGGTCCGGATCAGTAGGCAGATACCGGAATAAAACATCTCTTTCATTTAAGCCTCCTGTGTCTGTCTCAGACGATCCAGTGCTTTCTGTGCCTGGGCATTCATATATTCACAGTTCTGGCGCTCCTGGCGGTTCTGCATTTCCTGCCGCATCTGTTTCCCGGTCTGCCTCCAGGTTTTGCTCTGGGGCATCTGAGTGACCTTGCTGGACTTCTTCGCAGAGCCCTCCATCTTCATGGTGAGGGCACCGATCACCTTATCCGCATTCTGCTGTCTGTCATTCAGTTCCTCGAACGGAATGCTTGCTTCCTCTGCAATCTTACGGTCTCGCCTGATCTGTGCGTTCTGCTGTCTGCGGTGCTCCTTCAGCGTCTCGTCAGATACCTTGCCAAACTGGAGAAGTTCATAGCTCTCAGCTGCGCAGATCGGACGTCCCTTCCTGTCATAGACATAGATCACGGATACATCGTCCGGATCATACTTCACATTTACCTTTTCACCTATGTGCGCCATCAGGTCTTGATCATTGTAATAGTATCCAAATCTTTCAATACCTGTGTTCCTTACCCTTGCATCCTCTGACTTCATCATGAGGATGGTAGCCTGACTCTTCGGCGGCGGTGCCATCTCGTAGCGGTCACCCTTCTCAAACAGATCGCCCGGTCTTGTATACTCCTCGCCAAATTTCCGCAGCTCGGAATGCACATACTTTGCATATTTTTCAAATTTCCACTGCGTCCACTTTTCGTAAAATTCTTCCAGTGTCATCAGCTTGCCCTGTCTGGCCATCTCTTTAATGTCCTTGTTCACCTTGTTTGCTGTGAAGGATCCAGTAAGGGTTCCGGTGTAACTTGTCACCCACTTGGTAAACTTCCTGCAAACAGTTCCAAAAAATCTCTCAATCTGCCCCTTGGTCCAGGGTTCATATGGCATTGAGATACGTACATCTTCTATGCCAATAGATCTGTAGAAGCCTCGCGCCATGTCATCAAAGGCTATTGAAAAATATTTATCTTTTTCTTCCTGATTATGCCTGTATTTACGTTCATAGCCAGTCATTTCCTCTGACGTATAGTCTTTTCCATTGTCAATGTACAAATATCTGGGAACACTTCCCGCATCGTGGTAGATCAGCTTCAGCAGGCTGGCCTTCAGCGTCTGGCTGTTCGCATCTTTACACATCACATCTCCCAGAATCATACGGGAACGGGTATCGATCCAGCAGACCAGTTTGGGTCTGATCGGAACGATATTTCCGTTTGGTGCCTTGTATGTAACCCAGCAGTCCAAGGTATGCTCATCACCCTGAATCATCTCCATCACCTGTAAGCCGGTCGTATCTCTGCGACGCTTGCACATAACTTTATTCTTATATTCCCTTATGCCATTTGCTACCAGGAAGTGGGCGTTCTTCATTCCTTCATCCTGCATGAGGAAGTTGATAAACCTTGCCACCGTCTGGTAGGATGGCATCTTCTTCCAGTGCTTCTGCTCGCAGATCACTTCCAGCTGCTCATACAGCATCTGTTTCGTCCCCCTGTTTCCGGCAAAATCCTTATCAAACCATATGTTCTTAATGGTCTGCTGGACTTCCGCTGACATAGACGGGAACTTTCCTACATCCTTCGGCTTCCTGCAAAGGCAGAGAACGCGAAAATACTCGTAGGAGCAGCCCTCTTCCTTCTCTTTTTTTTCCTGCCAGTAGAGTGCTTCGTTGTACGCCTTGATCATCCGGTACAGTGTTCGGTATTTCTTCCCCAAGTGCTTCTGTGCGTATTCCTCGGCAAACTCTGTGATATCACCGTATCTTCCGACGGTCTCCCGCAGGTACTGGCGTACCACGTTACCAAGCTCTACCGCCTGGTAATATTTCTCTTTGTACTGGCTCATATACCAGTCAATGTCTGTGTCCACATACCAGGGCTGATCTGTCTTCTGTTCTTCCTGGATGTCGCTACTGTCAGCTGCAAGGGCCTTCAGCCTCTCCTGCTCCCGGTAGGCATTGCGGGCCTGCTTGGAAAGGGAATTTACTTTTACAAGTGTAATATTCTTTCCCCCATTCCCTCTTGGCTCGTTACGAGTCTCTAATTTTCCACGCTGAGCTCTTTTTTTTGCAGTTTCGTAGCTCAGACCTTCCAATTTCGCCGCTTCTTCCAGGGTGATATATTCTTCCATATCTTCCCCTCCTAAGCCTGTTCCTGATATAGTTCTGGATTAATATCCAGTATGATACAAATAGGTCCAAGGTACTTGTTCCCGCTCCGAACCCCATGCATGATCCTGCTCAAGTAGAACGTCGTCGTCCCTAGTTTCTCCGCCAGCTCCACCTGGCTCATGTCCTTATCAATCAGCTTCTTCCTAATTTCCTTCCCCAGCGGAGTCAGCTTCCTATTCCCCTGTCCCGCCATATTATCACCCTCTTTTATTAATAATCTTTTTATGTTATACTCCTTAAAAAGGAGGTTCCCAAAATGCCACGAAGTAAATACGATACAACTCATCCGCATGCATCAACGATCCGATCTATTGCAAACCTTAAACATCCTTGTATGGATGTCATCTATGATTTCAAAGTAATTTATCCACTTTTATATGAATGGTTTCAAGATGACCTGACTCCTGAATATGCACAGACTTTTATGGACAAATACAATGAAATAAAGGATATCCCTGTCGTTCTTTCCAATAGAAGCAGATTGTATATTGTAACTGGTATGAGATATGTTCCATTAGCCCTTTTCAACATGGATGAATCCATTCTTAACAACATTCAGCATAGTGTTGACGATTTCCCTTATGTACTGTCCGATCCAGGTTACTATATCTGTGATGCAGGCTGTGATCCTTCTCATTCTATTTCCCTTTTTATTTTCAAGGGAAATGAATTGGTATTTGACTACGACCGCATTCCCCTCACTCTACTGATTCATCTTTTACAGGCATTTCCAAAAGAAAACCAAATCAATACAGCTTGTGTCCGCCAAGATTTCTATGCTAAACCAAGGCGAAACTCTGATTGTAATTGATTGTTATCATTCCAGAGCGTCCTCATCCTCTACCGGGACGCTCTGCATAACTGCAAAATTAAAGCATCCCTGTTCATCATTGGTAAAGCTGAAAGGTAAGTTTTCCGGGATATGACGGATCCAGGATATCATCTTCTCATAAGATTCTTCACTGTCATCCTCCGCCTGTTTAATCAGTGATAAGAACATATCTTTCATCATTTCATACATACGCCACAAACTCATGTAACTGCTTCTACTCATTGTCCTAGCTTTTTTCTTTTTGGGGACATCATGTTTTACTTCTTGCTCCATTTCTGTTTTAAGATCCAGTCGGTTGCGATAAGCATAATAGATTTTATTAAGCACTTCTTCCATATCAATATAATTACAATATGCATCATGTTCAGAAACATCTTCGTCCGAATGTGATTCTAAATATTTCTCCGCAGCATTATGGCTCATCATTGCAGCCAAATTAATTGCGCCTATCTCTTTTTCATTTAACGCTATTTCAAGCTTCATTTATCGCACTCTCCTTTACTCGAATATTTAATTTTCAATTATTTATTCCTTATACTCCTTTCCACTGCATCTGTTCGGTCCGAATAGTATCGGTTCTGTGTTGCCTTCTCTGCCTTCCTTACATTCCCCAGCAGCTGCTCCAGCGATTTCAGTACTCTAGCGTTTTCTTTCGCCCATCCACAAATCGGATCCAATTCACTGATCGCATCTTTCGCAGCCCTCCGGTTCTGTCTGACTTCCTTCAGTGTCTTTGATAACCTCGCCATGTCGTGGTAGGAATCGTCGTGTAGCTCCAGACGGTGCAGAATGTCCTGCGTCTCGCTGTCTGCTTCTGACTGCTTCATTCTTGCCACGTCGTACTCGATCTGTGCCTCCCTCATGAAGTCCAGGAACGCGGATATGTATTCACTTCGTTTCATTTCATTCACCTGCTTTTGAGAGCCTGCGGATCTTTGGCTTGCCTCCGATCTTCTTCAGAGACATCCGACTGACCACTTCCATGTACTCTGTGGTATTCTTAATCACCAGCCAGTTATCCGGCTGCAGTCCATGTGACTTCATAATCAGCTTCTGCTGCAATGTTGGTCTCTTACCGTTTTTCATGCCATTCTCCTTTCTATATTTGCACTTCATTTAATAAGACTGTTCTCCCTTTCAGATCAGGGCTGATTCCCACGAACGTGGGGATTTAGAAAAAATTGGATGTTTTCTTGATGTGTTTGTGTTATAGTGTTTTTGGTTAATTTGTTACCCTGAAATCATAATATCACAACAAGGATATTTAGTCAACACATTTTATCACGAAAGTGATATTTTAAAAATTCGGAGGTTTTTATGTGTAACATGATTGGACATAGAATAAAAGAACGACGCAAAGAGCTTAAGCTTACGCAGGTTCAAATTAAAGAATTATGCGGTATTTCTAATGGAAATCTAAGTGATTTTGAAAATGGAAATAAAACACCGTCAGCTAATTCATTAGTTGCTTTATCCAAAGCGCTCCAAGTATCCACAGATTGGATTTTAACCGGAGAAAATCACAGAGGGGATATCTCAGATGTGATATTATCTGAATATGAAAATAATTTATTAGAACTCTTCAGAGAGCTCGATTCAAACGATCAAGAAGAAATTTTGGACATTATAAAAATAAAAATAAACCGGAAGAAGCGTCTCACAAAATTATCAAATTCAGGGGACACAGCGACATCTGAAATTGCTTAATTTTTTCCCTTTTTTGGGTAACTTATTGCCCTTTTTTTGTCCCTTTGGTGCACCCTTGGTTTTTCCGCAAAAAAAAGGCTAAAAACCGCATAAACACGCCAATGGGACAGCTTTTTGAGCATGTGCAGATTTTGTCCCTTTGAACATGTAACGTTTTTATTGCATTTTCATTCTTTTTGCGGTTTCTGTCTCAACTTTATAACGCAATATGTAACGCTAAGAAACGCCCATTTTATGCGGCTTTCGTGAACTATTTGCCAAATTAAAAATAACGTTATAACGCGCTGTTATAACGTCGCAAACATTTCCCTGTTACAGCGGACATGTTAAAGAGTTCCTGGCGATCAAATCACCTTACTTTATTCAATACAGCTCAAAGAAAGAGCCGGAAAGTCGCATAAACACTGACTTTCTGGCTCTTTTATGGATAACTTTCTTTTTTGTTCTTAAAAATCAGCGTTTTTCTCAGAATACGTGTCAAACCTCGTCCCACCTCATTTCATAAACTCGCTGAATCCCTTGATTTTTCGGGGTTTCCCACCATTTCCCGGTCTTCCTCAGTTCGTCTCTTCGTTTCTGATGGTTTTGACATCTATTCTGTTAGAGTACAGCAAATTCATCGGCATTCTCATGAGCATTCTCCAGTCTCTCGATAGCCGCATCTCCGCTAAATACGCCCTCCGCATACATACCGATGCTGTTCAGGATCTCACAGGTGTTGTGGCACGCGTCCTCCTCATCATCTGCTACCAGCACATGCAGCTCCTTCAGGCATTCCGTATTCTCCTCCTGAACATCCTGGAGCTTCAGATATACCATTACCGTAAACCTTGAGCCTACTCCCGGTTCACTTTCAATCTGGATGTCTCCGTTCATCATGCGGACAATATTTCTGGCAATGGACATGCCAAGTCCTGTTCCCTCAGTGGTTTTCTTACTGTTTTCTGCACGGGAAAAAGGTTCAAAGATCCTGTTCAAAAATTCCTTATCCATACCAATGCCGGTATCTTCAAAAATGAATTCGTAGCATCCGCTTCCCGGTATGTGGGATGGTTTTTCATGAATGGAAAAGGAAATCGTTCCTCCCTCCGGTGTAAATTTCACAGAATTTCCCATGATATTTACAAATACCTGCTGCAGCCGCAGCGGATCTCCGATCACCCCTTCGTGAGTGATATGGGCAACGCTGACTTTAAGCTGCTGTTTTTTTGCCTGGATCTGGGGATGTATGATCGCCAGCAGACTCTCCACAGCCTGCGACATCTCAAATTCCTCCACAGACAGGGAAACTCTTCCGCTTTCAATCTTTGACATATCCAGTACGTCGTTTATCAGCGCCAGTAAATGGCGGCTGGAAAGCGTGATCTTGTTCAGGCAGTCCATCAGACGTTCTTTGTCATCAATATTCATGGCTGCAACTGCTGTCATACCCATGATGGCATTCATAGGCGTGCGGATGTCATGGGACATATGGGAAAGAAAGTCGCTTTTTGCATGGTTTGCCTCATCTGCTGCCTCGAAAGCATCTTTCAGGGCAATCCTGTTTCGGAGCTCATTCTCCTTTAGTGCTGTCACATCCTGAATTGCAAGCAAAATATGCTTGGGAATGTCATCCTCTCTCCTCAGGCACAAAATAGACATATTTTCCCACTTCTGCCCGTTCCGCTGTATGCGGTATTCATACTGCAGATATTGGGTATCCGCGTTCAGATGGGTCTGGATGTACTCCCTGGTAATGGCATATGTCATATCCACACCATCTTCATCCTTCACATACCTATCGGTCAAGTAATCCACCAGTTCTGAATACCTTCCCTTCTGGTCAAGCTCTTCTTCTTTGCTTTTCAGATATGCGTAGGTATCTTTTTCCAGGTCTACAACCACAAAGCGGTCAAATAGCTGTGTCACTCCGCTTACAATCTGGGACATTTCCTGTTTTTCCGATACCAGCTTTTTCTTCTGATTCCATCTTGCCAGAAGCAGGCATGCAATATAGATTCCAAATGCCACGGTCAGTTCCACTTCAAGCTCTATCCCGGCACCGTTTGCCCTGTCAAGCATAGCATCGGTAACTGCAGACGGAAATGTCTGCAACAGTATCAGATCACAGTTGGGAATACCCGTAAGGTAAGCATTTCCGGTGCCCTGTGTGCCCACATACTCATATCCGTAGGAGCCATGCTCCTCAAAGGTCTTCTTTATTTCTGCATACTGTTCTTCGGAGACCTTCATCGTCTCCGGAAATGATTCCAGCATATTCTCCGGCGCACTGTCAGCACCGCTGAACACGATAACCGTTCCATCGCTTCTGCACAGGTAATTTTTTGCCTGGGTGCCGAAAAACTCCGTGGAAAGAATCTCCTTCAGTCTTTCTTTGCAATACATTCCGCTTAATACGCCGAAAATTTCCCCCTTGCACCGCAGCGGTGCACTGAAGATCAGATTTGACACATCGGAGCTTTCTCCTCCGGCAGTGGTATTCGTTCCGTCTTCATCCTGAAATTCAATATAATCAAAAAGGGAATTATCCTGCATTTCCTTTAGCTGTTGTCTGTCAACCTCCGGCTCTTCCAATGATTCTCCATACAGATACGCCATGATTCCGATCGTATCTCTTGCCGCAGTCAGTACATCGTCGATCCGTTCTGCTACCTGCATGGTGGAATCCTGGACATAGTTGGCATTCTGCTCAACAATACGCTGATTATTCTTTTTTGTAAAAATGACAAATGCTATCACGATGAAAGCAACGAGGACGCCTGCAAAAATAATCTCCCAGAGTATTTTCCGATTATTTTGATGTTCAGCCTGCATCTTCTTCACCTCCCAGCCACTTTTCCAGACATTCCATCAGCCGCTCCACATCCAGAGGTTTCGCAAGATGTTCATTCATACCTGCGCTCTTACTCTGCTGCCGGTCTTCCGCAAAAGCATTTGCAGTCATGGCAATGATCGGGATGCTGATCGCATCCTTACGTGGAAGCCGCCGTATTGCAGCGGTCGCTTCATATCCGTTCATAACCGGCATTTGAATGTCCATAAGTATCATGTCGTAATAATTTTCAGGCATTTTTTCAAAACATTCCAATGCTTTTTTTCCATCCTCCACGCTTTCCACCGTAACTCCGGTTTCACCGATGATCTCTTCCGCTATTTCCCGATTCAGTTCGTTATCCTCTGCCAGCAGTATCCGTTTTCCAACCAGTGATGCTCCGGGAACCAGATTCATTTTCAGATTCTCCTGTTCCTGCCCACATTCTGCGATCTGATGAAACAGGTATACAAGACGGGACTTGAATAATGGTTTCGAAATGAATCCGCTCACCCCGGCATGACGCGCTTCTTCCTCAACATTGCTCCAGTCATAGGCTGACAGGATAATGATCGGTACATCCGGACCCACTTTCCTGCGTATTGCCCGTGCTGTCTCAATGCCATCCATACCCGGCATTTTCCAGTCCAGGATTACGGCAAAATAATCCTGTCCGTTTTCATGCTGTTCCCATACCCGCTTCACAGCATCTTTTCCGTTCAGAACATATTCGCCCTTCATTCCAATATTCTCCAGAATGAGACACGTCATCTCACTTGCCGTTCTATCGTCATCCGCCACCAGAACAGGCAGGTTCACAAATCTTTCCATATTGGGCGCTGTTGTTTCCGAAAGCCGGAAGGACAGCATAACCACAAACTGTGAACCTTTTCCAAGTTCACTCTCAACTGTGATATCTCCATTCATCCCTCGCGCGATATTTCTTGCAATTGCCAGCCCCAAACCGGTTCCCTCAATCTTACTGACCAGATAATTCTCTGCGCGACTGAAGGGTTCAAACATCTTTTCCTGAAACTCCCTGCTCATTCCGATTCCATTGTCCCGGAAAATAAATTCGTAACATCCATAACCGTATGTATTGCAGGGTTTCTCGTGAATTTCCATCTCAATGCTTCCGCCCGGGGGTGTGTATTTCACCGCGTTTCCCAATATGTTCATAAAAATCTGCTGTATCCGCATAGAATCCCCGATCACATCCTCATGCTCCACATTGGCGATCCGCACATTAAAATTGTGATTTTTCTCCTGTATGGAGGGCCGGATCATAGTCACAAGATTTTCGATCAGGTCAGATAAATTGATTTCCTCCTCTGCCAGCTCTATTTTTCCGGACTCTATCTTACTCATATCCAGCACTTCATTGACAAGCGCTAAAAGATGCTTACTGGAAACCGTGATCTTGCTCAGGCAGTCTGCCACCCTCTCCCGATCGTCCAGATACTTGGCTGCGATTGCCGTCATTCCGATAATGGCATTCATAGGAGTCCGGATATCATGGCTCATCCTTGACATAAACTCACTTTTTGACGCATTAGCGCGGTTTGCCACCTCGCAGGCCTCCTTCAGTGCCTGCTGCTCCTTTTCTTCCTTTAATTTGCTTTCCGTTACATCCTGTGCCACATACAACACCTGCTTCGGCCTGCCGTCACTGGTAGTCTCAGCTAATATCATAGTGGCACGGATCCATGCTCTCTGGTTATTTTGATCCGGTACCTTACGATATTCAAAAGCAATCAGGGGATGTTCCGGACTCAGCGTATCCCGCAGTTTCTCGCTGTCCACCCATTCCAGATATTCCTCCCTGTCATCCGGGTGTACAAAGTGCTCCGCATACATCCGAAATGCCTGCATACAATTTTTCTCATCCTTTAAAACATTGCCCACTTCTGTCTTCTGCGTCACAGAGCGGAAGGTATCCTTCTCAAGATTTATATAGTACGTAGCAAAAAACATACTGCTCAAGCTGTTGATGATTGAGGCTTTTTCCAGAACGTCCCTGCGCACATGCTCTTCCTTCTGTTTTTTATCCGTGATATCATACCCCAGTATGTTTATAACCGTTTTATTTCCCTGTTTTATATAAAGCACCTGCTCCTCCACCCATGTTACAGGGGAGGTCAGGTACCGGAATTCACATATCTCTTCTTTAAAGCTGTCTACGCTTTCCGCCCTTTTCCGAAGGTTCTCAAGCAAAAACATATCCTGGAAGCGCTCTTTATCTTCTTCTGCAACATACTGGTCCAGCGCTCTCTGAATATAGTATCTGTAATCTCCTTCCACTCGTCTGCCCGGATTGTTCTCTCTAAGATAAATTCTCTCGCACATTCCGGTTTCCAGGTCTACAATGCTTAGCATGCTGTATCTTGTCCGGATAATGGCTGCCATCCGCCTGTCATTCCAACTGCGTTCCATATCCTTCTTTGTCTGTTCATCCACATCCTGAAAGGTCAGGATCGCATATCCGCCCTGCCTCTTGTTTTCTTTGAAAAAAGCAGTTATGGATATGTATCTCCATTTACCCCGCAGCAGCGCCCTGCACACCAGATTCCTCTTCTTTTCCTGGTTCTTCCATGCACTCCTCATTGCATCCAGAGAAAATTTATTATAAAATTCCCTCTGGTCTTCCGGTGCTATGTAACTGATCCCCTTTTCCTGAAAAATATTATCCCATAAAAAACTCTTTGTCTGTACCACGCTTTTGACCAGCTCTGTGGTCTGTACAATGCTGACTCCTCCGCTTTGGAAATCAACCACATAAATAGCAAAATTCGTCTCACCCAGTGAATTGATGATTTCCTGGTTCCGGATGTTGGTTTCTTCCCTTTCCAGTTCTTCCTCATCCACCTTGACAATATCAAAGCTGTTTGCGCTTAGATCCCCCCGCAGCATTTCATATTGTTTTGCTTTCATATCCCTTAACCCTCAAGTTTTTTGATACACTCCACCGTCTGCCTGTAGTCTTCCTTTACCTGGGCCAGCACTGGCTCGATATCCTCTCCGTACTCCTGACGGTTCCTGAGCATTTCTGCCAAAAGGCTTGATGATGTACCCAGCCTGCTTAAAGAAAGATTCTGGCATATTCCTTTCATTGTGTGGGCGGCACGAAATGCCTCCTCCATATTCCGGTCCGATATGGACTGGCATAATAATTCATAGCTTTTATCATCCGGCACTCTAAGCAAAAATTTCCGGATCCGTTCCTCTGTTCTGAGCCGTCCTGCCACACCTTCGTAATCGGCTCCCATCTGATCATAACATTCCCTGATCGTCATATCGCTGTCTTCCTCACGGCTTATTCTTCGCCGTCTTTCCTTTCCGGAGCATCCTTTTCAAGATTTTCCAATTCTTCCTCTTTTATTTCTCCCTTTGCCAGCAGTTTATAATGCTCGCCTGCCCAATAATCGTCCAGACGAACCGGCATGGTATCCACCATACAATTCATGTCCGTGTAAACGTGGTACAGACTTTCCTCAATTCTTTTCACCTCTTTCATATAATGGGTGATCTTATGTTTAGCCGCAAAAAGCTGTATTCCTTTGCTCTCCAGCTCAGCATTCATTCTTTCGGCTACTTCTTTTTCATAGTTTTTAATGTCCTCTTGGGCCTTTTCCAGAATCTTCTCAGCCTTTTTACGAGCATCTTCTTCTATCATTGCTGCATTTTTCCTTGCATCCTCCAGAACCTTGGAGATTGCTTCCAGCTCAAGCTCATCTCTGTCAGCTCTCACAGGCTGCTCTTTTTCCGGTTCTTTCGTCTTCTTCTCCTGAATATCCTTCAGTTTTTCTGAACTCTGATCCAGATTCTTCTGTACATTTCCTAATTCCTCTTCCTTCTCCCCGAGTTCCTTCTGGATATTCTCCAGCTCACTGTCTCTTTGACGTAATTCTTCATCTTTTTGCTCCAGCTCACTGTCTTTCTGACGTAATTCTTCCGCCTTTTGCTCCAGCTCACTGTCTTTTTGACGTACTTCTTCTGCCTTTTGCACAAGCTCACTGTCTTTTTGACGCAGCTCCTCTTCCTTTTGCTCCAACTCGCTTTTCAGGCGCTGAAGCTCGCCTTCATCCACCTGCGCTGTCTCGGCATTTTGCTCCATGCTGCGGATCAGATCATTTTTTTCTTTCTGATGGAGCACCTTGATCGACTCGATATCATTTTCCAGAGATCTGATATACTCCATGACATCCTCTTTATTGTATCCGCCAAACAGTGCCACTCTGAACATATCATTTTTCGGCATAACGACCACCCTTTCTTTTACTCATCATAAGTATAGATAATTTGAACATTTCCTGTTTTCTCCACATCCATAGCTAGCTGGATATGTTCCTTTTCATTAGGACTGGTAATCCCGATTCCAATCTGAAAGCCCTGACGGAACAGATCCGTAAAAGGGATATGGGATTCTGTCACAAGTTCTTCTCCCGGCATAAGCTCAGACAGTGAAAAATCAATGCTTTCCCAGTACTTCAGCTCCCCGGATTTATTATATACATACATCGTCACAGGCCAATCCCAGTAAATGGGCGCCAGCCCCGTGTTCTCCCAGGTCAGAAAAACGTCAAGCTGGTTGTCTGCAAAAGAAAACTGCGTGCGCAGCTCTGAAATATAGAACCGGTATCCAAGCCTGTCAAGCAGGGATAATGCTGCGCTGCTTTCCCGCTCTTCGCCCTGCGGACAGTTGGGACCTATGAATGTCATATGTGTTTTCTGTATCAGACTCAATGTTTCCTGGAAGCGGTCATCCAAAAGCTCCTCCATTGAATACTCGCTGGTCATCTCTCCGCCTACCGGTCCGGTTTCCCAGAAGTTCTCAATGGGCACATACTCCAGCTCCTCGCCGCTTGTCTCATAGCTGCCCCCGTTGTTGATCCAGTCCAGCCATTCCTCCGTATCCTCTTTATGTCCTGTCATATCATTGTACAAGCCCAGACCGCCGTCCGAAACCATCACATAGTTTCTCCGCATCAGGAGCTGAACGTTATGAAAGTTGTCGGAATAATCCAAAACATACTGCCAGCAGGTATCTGCATCCGGCAGATCCTGTACACCTTCGTCCGTATTGGTATGCCACTCTCCCCAATGCCCCAGGCTTCCAAGCTCTACATACGCTACAAATTCATCCTTGTTGCAATATTCCGCCAGCACTTTGATCGCCTTGGCATGGCGCTCCTGGAAGAAGCGGTTGCTGTAATCCGGAGAATAGCCTGCACCGTACGCCATCTCATAATATGAACCGTCCTTTGTTTTCTGATAAAGCCAGTCCGGTATATCCTTATGCTTCTCCTCACCAGGAATATCACAGATAAAACGAAGAACTGCATGCTTATTCTCTTTTTTCCACTTTTCTATATGAAACTTTTCCTCCAGCGCCTCGATATCATAAGTATCCTGTTTTGGCTCCCATTCAGCCCAGGTGAGTCCGATGTAAACCAGATTATTCTTTTCCCCTTCCTCCTCATTTTCTGCCGGAGCAGCAAAACCGATCAGGGGATTTTCCAGTAATTCGTTCGACTCCTCATAGGCCACTGTCCGGTTCAGATTGTACCGGTAAGGCAGAATGTATAACAGCAGACCTGCGATTGCCAAACCCAGCACCACGATCAGCACGTACGGAATTTTCGAACTGATTCTTTTATCCATGATACTCTCCATTGTACTGAATCAGGGTAACATCCCTTACCCCTTCAATTGCCTTCATATTCTCCAAAAACAGCGTATTGTTGCTGCGGCAAAGCACCTCCATGGTCAGCTCCGTCACGTTGTTCCGGATGGTTTTTGATTTAAGCTGATGCTTCATCTTGCCAAGGCTTCGGATGATCTGATCCCCCGCAGTCTCTGAATCATAATGCGCCACCAGAATATAGATCGCTCCTCTTTTTTTCTTATTATAAAATATATGGATGACGATCATCATTACAAAGAACGTGATCACTGCCAGCACATAAAGACCAGCTCCAATGGTGATTCCCTCTGAGATAGCCCAGAAAAGATACAAAAGATCCATGGGATCTTTGATCGCAGTACGATATCTGACGATGGACAGCGCACCTACCATACCAAGGGAGATAATAACATTGCTGCTGATCGCCAATGTCAGCATACTTGTCAGCACCGTCATACCCACCAGCGTAACCGCAAAGGAGTTTGAAAAAACCACACCCCCGAAATAATGCCCGTACACCTTGTAGATCAGGATACCCAGCACAACGGACAGCACCATGGAAATAATAACGGTGACCACAAAATCACTGGTCAGGCCCTGACTGCCGGCAAAGGACTCCCACACAGACTTTTTAAAATAATCCTGCAAATTCATCTCTTCATTCCTCCTGTTTGTTTTGATATTCCTGCCATTACATCTGTCAGGTGATGCGCCCGCTCATAGCATAACGTATACTTGGATACTGCCAGAAACTCCAGCCCGTTTAAAGGCAGAAGCTTATGGATCAGACCGGGCAGAAACTCCGTAAATTTTACTTCCAGCACCAGTTTATCCGGCTCCAGAACGTCAAGGGTAGGAAGGTCCGGATCAAAAATATCAAAGCTGGAGATTGCCGCCCTGACATCGCTGTCAAAAGTGATCCTCACATCTCCTTCCTTCAAGATCAACGGCTCACGCTCATAATCCACGATCACCTTGGGTCTGTACAGGTTTACCATACACTCGTAATAAAATTCCTGACAAAGAGGATGCCGATGATGAAGCAAAAAGCTGTAATCCCCTTCCATAATCCTGTCAAACTCTTCCCGCGTAATGCTTGCGGAATCCTTGTGAATATAGCTTTGCTGCTTCATCTTTCGCTCAAGCTTGATCCGTGAGTCATTATAATTATAAATACGTATCCTCCACTTCTGCCTGTCCCCTACGCCCATCATCTTTTCCTCGTAGGCGGAATTCCAGTAGTCGTCAAAATACAGACTCCGTATCATGTATTTTCCATCCACCGCATAGGGATCTGTTTCCATAAAGGGTAACAGTCTCTCCCTCAGAAGCCTGGCTTCCCACAGGGAAATAAAATACTTCCACTCATTGCGGTACTGCTGGGGTTTTCGATAAAATCCTTCCATAATCATTCGTCCTCATAATAATAAGATACCGCAATGCTTCCGTCCTCCAGCACATAAAAGCACTGAACGCTGTAAACGGTGGTTCCCTGTTCTGTACGGTAATATTCATAAGCATCCTGTGAGTAACCGCTGCCGGAATCCGCCCGTACCCGCACAAAATACTGTCCGGGCGCAAGAGAATCGACTGCCAGTGAGGTTTCGCTCACATTTGTCTCACTCACAAGCGGATCCGCAAAAGAATAGGTATCGGACAACTCTACCGTATATGTGACATCTCCCCCGAACACCCAGGAAGCTTCCCACCGCAGGTTCAACTGGCTTCCCCGGATCTGGGGTTCCAGAATATGGAATGGCCATGGCTGCCCCAGGCTTTCTTTATATGCCCGGTAATTATCTTCTACCTCACCTGCAAGCCCGTCCGCCAAAAGTTCATAATCCGCTTCCGATACCCTTGCATACATCCGATCCGGAAGGCTGTACAAATACGGCTTCACCAGAGCCTTATATGCCTGGGCTTTTTCGTTGATACGATCCGCAGTAAGATAATCCTGTTTCAGATCCTCCACGGCCTGATCCAGCATGTTTCTGCATTCCTTATCCTTCAGAAGACGGCTGAAAAGCGCTGCATCCGTATAAGTAAAAATGCCTGCATTCCATGAGCTTTCGTAGCTTTCATCCTGCATTCTCTTATAGGCTTCCGAGAAAGCGCCGTCATTGTCCCAGGAAATTATGTACCATTTTTCCATCATACTCGGACTGTACAGATAATAATTTCCGGTTCCATCCTCTTTATTTCCAGTAAGTATCTGGAATGCCATCCAATAGTAAAGATTATCCTGGTCAAAATACTTGTCGATCACCTCACCGATGGGTATGGTATCGTCATTTACAGCAGTCAGCAGATCGATCAGCTTTGTGTGATCATCACTGCCCTTGATTTCCAGATACTGTTCAAAAAGCTGTGCATCAAAGTTACTGTCCGTAGCCAGCACAATACTGTCCTCATGCCGTCCCCAGTCAAAATCCTCTGCTTTATACAACTGCCCGCCATTGTCAAAATCATGGTTTTTCAGATACGTCTTGTTGATCTGCTCCACCTGGGTATACAACCCGTAATCCTGAAACAGCCCATTCTCTCCCTCTGTCTTGTCCTTTACATACAGATGGACAAAGCTGGTACGCACACTGATGATCTGATCCACATCCTGCATAAGGGAATATGCAAGCTTATTGTGAAAGCGAGTTGGATCGGAAAAGTCTTTGTTCAGGATCACAGTTTTTTGTCCCTCCCATTTTCCCTTTCCATCTTTAATGTCAATCCGATAGCTTTTCTGCTGCCGGGCCGATGCTCCGCTTCCCCGAAGCCGCACAGTGGCATTGGCGGCCAGCTCACCGTAGCCGAACTCTCCCTTCAGCGGCCCCTCTTCGTCTCCCGCCTGCAGTACCGCTTCACACATATACGGCTGTATATTGTTTTCTTCATAATAATCAACAGAATACGCATTGACTTCCTTCCAGGTATGATTTGTTCCGTCATCCGCATTTCCCTGCCCCACAGTAAGGTACATGGTTGTAACCTCACTGTCATATTCCTCTTTGTAGAGAGAATCCTTGTCTCTCAGCGTATAATCCTGAGCCGAAGCCTTTTCATATGTTTCATCCGGACTCACAAGTGTACCTGTCCCGGAGCCGTCACTGTCTCCGCAGCCTGCCAGCAAAGATACTGCCAGAACGAACATGATCCATCCGGCTTTCTTTCTCCTGCCGCCTTTCATCATCGACCTCACTTACCTTTCCTTATTCCTGAAGAGCTTCTGTCTCTTCGTCTGTCTCGCTGTTTTCCGTCACATCAGATTCTCTATTCCTCATTCAAATTCTCAGCTATGGTTCCATCCTCTGTCACTAAAAAGCTTCTGCAGCCGTAAGTTTTTCCGTAATCCGTAGAGTAATAATCATAACAATCCTGCTCATAGCCTGATTCATCCCTTGCTCTGACCCGTATGAAATACTGCCCCGGCGGAAGGATATCCGTGGTTGTTCCCGTCAGCCGAAGCCCGTCTTCACTGGCAATCACATTGGTGAATTCATAGTCTGTGGCAAGAACGAAGCTGTAAGTAATCTCTTCATTATTATAATCATACGAAGCATCCCACACAAACTCAAGCTTCCCATTGCGTTTCTCCGGAAGTCCTACATAAAACGGCCAGGGTTTATTTAGGCTTTCCAGATAATACTGGTAATTGGTTTCAAGTTCTTTCGACATCGCATCGGTAACGAGATCATATTCTTCCTCATCTACTTTTGCATACTCTAAATCCGGCTCACTGTACACATAGGGCTTTACAACCGCCCGGTAGCTCTCTATCTTCGCCCTCACCTTTTCCTCTGTCAGATAATTCGTTCGCAGATCCTGAATGGCATCGTCCAACCCCTTTCGATATTTTTCCACCTTCAGCATTCTGTTAAAAATAATAAGGTTGGAAAACATGGAGATTCCCTGTTCCCAGGACTCACCATCCGAGTAATTTTTAAGCTCTTTATATTTCCTGGCAAACGAGCTATCATTATCCCAGGAGATAAAGTACCATTTTTCCGAATTGAGCGGACTGTAAAGGTAAAGATTTCGGGCGCCTACGTCCATATTTCCGATCAATATCTGAAAGCCCATCCAATAGAAGACATTATCCAGGTCAAAGTGCTTTTCCACAATTTCATCAATAGGTATGGTGTAATCATTTACCTCCTCCAAAAGCTCATGGAGCTTTGTGTGGTCATCGCTTCCCTTGATCTCAATATACCGCTCAAACGCCTTCTCATTATAATCCGAGTCTGTTGACAGCTTCATAACATCGTCATATAAGTACCACTCGAAAAAGTTGACCTTATACATCTGCCCTTTGTTATCCAAACCATGGTTTTTCAGATAAGTTTTATTCATCTGCTCTACCTGGGTGTACAGTCCGTAATCCTCAAATTCTCCGCTGCCCCCTTCTGTCTCGTCCTTTACATACAGATGCACGAACTGGGTCCGGGCGCTCATCATCTGAGGGATTTCTTTCATCAGGTCATACGCCAGCTTATTCCGGAATCTGCTGGGCTCACCCACATGCTTGTTCAGCGCAATGGTTCTCTGCTCTCTCCAGCTTCCCTTTCCTTCCTTGATGCGGATCTTATAGTTTTTCTGCTGTGATCTGGAGGATGTCTGTCCCCGCACCTGGACTGCCGCATTGGGCACTGTCTCTCCATAGCCAAATTCCCCTTCCACCGGACCGTTTTCATCGCCCACTTGGAGAATAGCGTCCACATTGTAACGTGGGACCCCCATCTCCTCATAATCGTAGTTTGAATGGGAGTTGATCTCTGTCCATGTATGGTTCGTATTGTCGCCTTCATTTCCGGAGCTTACAGTCAGATACATTGTCACCACAGAGGTTTCGTCATCCTCAGCATATAAAGCTTTATTATCCGTGAGGGGCGCTTCTTCCAACGTTTCCTTTGCCGCATAATCTCCCTCACGCTTTACCTCAATTTCTTCCGATACCTCTGCCGCCGCACTTTCCCCGGGACTTTTACAGCCCGTGCATGCCAAAAGAAAAAAAGTCATACAAAATATGGTCAATACTCGTATTTCCATGTTCATTTTCAATTCTTATTCGCCTCCAAACGCTTTTGTTCACGAGCCTCAAGGCGGTCACAAAGTGCTGCGAACACTCCCGTCTCCTGATTTGCCACAACCGCCTGTCTGCACAGCAAGAAATAGGGAAGACGCCTGGTATACCACTCCAGCCTGAGCCAGACGATCACATAAAATGCAAGTCCGCCTGCCAGAAAGCCAAGTCCGAAATAATTAGTATCCCCAAAAAGGATCTGCAGTATGGTACACACCACACTGACCAACGCATAGGCAAAGGTGCCCAGCCAGGCTCCTGTATAATCCTCAAAATAGAGCAGAATCAGCATAATGGAATTGCTGATGGCATAAATTCCGTAGCCTGCACACAGGAACCGGTAAATGGATGTAGACAGGTCATTCATGCCTACCGGAAGCCAATCCAGCGCAAAGCTTCCGAACACCACAAAGATTACGGTGGAGATCAACTGCTTATGTCCGCTGAAGGTCAGCTCCTTCTTCAGCACCTCCAGCATCTCCTCCTCTGCCTGTTCAATATCCCTGATGGAGCCGTTGTCATTAAACAAGCTGTAATATGTTCTGTATTTTGGATAAAATGCCACCTCCACAGAGGTAACAAAATTAATCGTCGTAACAAGAATAGATAAAAACGCAAATAAGGCGGGGACATCATAGGCCGGCGCTCCATAAAACAATCCTTCTACTTGAACCCGAAGAGGTCCAAAATACATGATAATCAAATGGGCAAACAACCCTATATTTACAAACCCGCCAGTAAAAGCCAAGGACCGGTAGCGGTCAAACCACCGGAGGAAAAAGAATTTGCTGCCATCGCTTTTTGGGAAATAATCCAGCAGCAGCTTATAGTACCACACCATCATGATCCCATATGCCACGATCACGCAGAGCATCAGACTGACCACACTGACCCATCCAATGATAACCAGAACCAAAGCCAGAAAGAATCCAAACATCAGAGAAACGCAGAAGGCAAGCACAATTGCCTTATAATCCTTCAGCGCAGTCAGATAAACCATTTCCATCCATACCACGATAAGCACAAGTGAAAACCAGAGGCACACAAGCTGATAGGAAAGGGGTACCCCGGAAAAAAACAGGAAAACCGCATAAGCGACTCCGCCTATAACCAGCATGATCGAACAACTGCCGTAAAAAGATGGCATGATCCTGGACAGTTTTTCTTCATACAGCATGTCAGCTACATAACGGGTTGTCGCCATATTAAACCAACTGGTAATACTTAGGGAGACCAGCAGGCTGTATGTAAGCATACAGTTCATAAGCTCCCGATCGTGCTGGGACATACCTGCGATCCTTGCCACCAGCGCCATTCCCACCAACAGAATGACGCCCAGGATCATAGGTCCTGCACAGATGATCCCCGCATACCCGTAAGCCCTGCACAGAGCAAAAAAACCTTTCTTTTTAAATAGACGCTTTAAACTGAATCCTATGCCTGCCATCTTCTGAATACCTCGTCATATGCATCCAAGTAATTTTTTATCATGTACTCGTGGCGAAAATAACGTTCCACCCTTTTTTTTGCCACAATCCCCATCTGGTATCTTTCCTCCGGCCTTGTGCACATCAGCTCCATTGCATCACAGATAGCCGTTCTGTGCATAGGCGGAACGCAATAACCGGCGATTCCAAGATCATCACCTGTCATACCTGCGATCAATTCCTTGCAGCAGCCTACGTCTGTGGTCACACAGGGACGCCCGGCTGCAAAGGATTCCAGCACAGCCAGCGGCTGCCCTTCTGAAATGCTGGTCAGTATGGTAAAATCAAAATTCTGCATATATTCCAAAACATTAACTGTACCTGTAAAGATCAGATCATTTACCTTTAGCTGCTCTGCCAGAGCATAACACTCCTTTGCATATTCCTCATCATCCTCCGGACCTGCAATATAAAGCCGTGCATTGGGAACCCTTGTTTTCAGCTCCGCAAAGGCGTAAATCATAGTTTTTACATCCTTGATCGGCGCGATTCTTAAAACAGCTCCGATATCCACATATCCATTCTCTTTTTTCGGGGGAATATCCACAAAACGATTAAAATGGACACCGTTTCCAATAAACCTGCACTTCTCACGGGCACACCCCATCTCGATCTGCGTCTCCATAGCCCTCTCAAAAAGACTGGTTACCATAGTCGCCCCGTCATATGCACCCGCGGACAGCATATAAAAGAAACGCACCCAGAACCTTTTAAAGGCAGGAACTACCCATTTTGCACGGATAATCTCCTCCTCGCGCTCACGGGTATAGATGCCATGCTCCGTGATCATATAGGGCACTTTATAGAGATAGCTTCCAAGCCGTGCCAGAATCCCGCTGTAGCCTGTAGCGATTGAGTGATAAATGTCTGCCTTAGGGACATCCTCCTGCATTATGTACAGCACCGGCAGCAGCATGGAGCGCACGGTGTGAAAGAGATCGGAAAATGCCGTGTACGGGTATTCTTCATGACAGATCTTCATCAGGATTTCCAGGAATTCCTCGCTGGTCAAAAATGCCAGCGGAGATATCTTCTGGTCATGATACATGTGGAATAAAACTTCCCAATTCGGTCTGCGGCAGTTGATAAATTCCCGCAGCTCCTGCATCTCTTTCTCATTGAATTTATACTTTTGTTTGGAAAATCCCATGGTCAGCGCATCATTCAGAAAGATCTCCCTTACCTCCACAACATTTTCCGGAAGATTGTATTTAAATTTACCTCTGTCCTCTGATGAAGCTCCTACTGCCCATACTACAAACTCATGCTGCGGCATAGCCTGCATATATTGATGGATCCATGTGGATACGCCGCCTGTTACATAGGGATAGCAACCTTCCAAAATTACGCAGATTCTCATACTGTTTACACCTTCTTTTTAATCACAACTTTGCTGTCTTCTGCATGTAAAAGATACAGATTATCCTGCAGATGAGTCAATTCTCCTCCTTCTATCTCCTCCTGAGGTTCCCAGTCGTTAAACCGTACCATCAGCCAGGCTTCATCGGAAAAACGCTTCAGGCTGATCTCCAGCCCTTCCTCTGTTTCCTTCCTCTCCGGTTCCACATAATAAAACCGCTGTACTGCTCCTGCTGTCTCCGATCCTGTGAGAGAACGGATTCCGGGAGCCGCCTCATATACCCAGTCCACATAGTCCGAGAGGCGCCCAAACAAGGTTTCCCAGCCAAGCTCTGCACCACGGTCCACATCCAGCACGTCATCGGGATGCTGGAAATGAGAACTTACAAAATGCAGGTTCAGCTCAGAGGTCGCCGTCATCCGCTCATACTCATCCAGCAGATAACCGGAAATAGTTCGCGGCGTCTCGATGATACCTTCCTCTGACACCTCAAACTCCTGATCATACGCAACATTTCCCGGAAGATATGTACTGGCAATAGCCTTGATCTGAGGAAACTCACTGATCAGCATGGAACGCCCTTCCTCTGACAGGATGTTGGACGGCGGGACGTATACCTGAAACTCCTCCTTGGGAAACAGACGCTTGCAAAACGATGCCAGCTCTGCCACACTGTCACGCATATCGCCGTAGCTTTCAAACGGATAGTAGGAGTCAAACTGTCCCATATAGTCAAAGCCGGAAAGACAAAGCGGCATATGGTTATATCCATGGAAACCGATCTCCCCGCCATTTCCAAGCAGGGTATTTCCAAAATACTGGAACAGTGTTACGCCGCTTGTGGAAGTAAACGGCCCTTCCACCTGATCCGAATATTCCTCGATCACCATACCCGTATAACGGATTCCGTATTTTTCAGCCAGCTCACAGATATCCTTCCACCATATCTGCATATAAAAGGTTTTGATATCCATATTATAGTCTGCATTAATATAGGAGCTTTCACCGCTGGGAACAGGAGATGGAAAATCATCCAGATAAAAGGTAGCCGCGTTGATCACCGGCCATGCACACACATCACCCAACATGCTGTAGGCGGCACTGTAAAATCCTCTGTATGCCTTATCATAAATACCCAGATTCACCACAACGATCCGCCCATCATCTACCTTCCTTTCCCAGAGAAGCGGAACCTGGTTATCATCCGCAGACACCATATGTACCTGGCAGTCCGGCTCCAGAGCCACAGACAAACTGGATTCAAAGGGTTCCTCCAACATGTACTCATCCAGATCTCCATGCAGAAGCCGCTCATCTACCAGTCTCAGCCCCGGTGTCTGATACAAACTGGAACCAATGTATTCCGCTCCTGCCCTTTGCATCAGCCAGGAGGCTTCCATATCCATAGCGGGTATCATTGCGATCAAGACAGATCCGCCCTCTGAAACCCAGTCCGTAAGCTCCAGAATCTGATTGCCTAACGTGGTATATTCAGTCAGTCCCAGCACCACCTTTTCAAAATCATTCCAATCCGGCAGTGCCTCAGTCTGTACATCCACTTCTTTAAAAGGGATTTTCATATCATGCAGAATCTGTGGCATCTGTTCATGCAAAATTTCCGAATTGGGATCGCCGCTGTCCCACAGATAAAGGCACTCCTCTTTTTGCCCGGCATCCTGGCCCTGCTCCGTTTCCGTTTCTGTATCTTCCACGGAAAATGCGTCTGCATCTGCGATCTGTATCTTCCTCTCTATCTTTTCGCTCATAACCCAGTTATTCCTGCCCAACAATGCGATGGAAAGCAAAACAAATACGCCGAAAACAGCAAGGACCGGCAAATATCTCTTTTTTTTCTGTTTTTTCATTTCAACTCCTCCATATTTACCTGAAGCTGATCTCCACATGAGATTTCTCTGCCTTCAGCAGATAGAGTCCATCCAAAATCTTGCTTACTTCACCGCCTGTCACATTCTCTATCTCTGCATTGTTTATTCTGACAAACAGCCACGCCTCATCCTGAAATCCTCCAAGTTCAAGTGACATCTCAGACCCCGTCACTGTCCTCTGCACATCCAGATAGTCATATCTCTGAACTGCCGCAGCCAGCTCAATTCCTGTGAGGTTCCGGATATCCGGTGCTGCTGTGTACAGCCACTCCGTATAATTGGACAATCTGCTGGACAATTCCTTCCAGCCCAGTTCGGCTCCCCTGTCCACATCCAGCACATCATCCGGATGCTGGAAATGCGTATTCACAAAATGAAAATTCAGCTCTGACAGCGCCAAAAGCCGCTCAAAATCATCCAATATGTATCCTGAAATCACACGGGGCGTTTCAATCATGCCGTCCTCCGACACCTGGAACTCCTGGTCATAAGCAAGCTCACCAGGAATATAAACACTTGCGATTGCCCTGATCTGCGGAAAATCCTCCAGCAGCATGGTACGCCCTTCTTCGGAAAGAATATTTGACGGCGGCACATAGACCTGAAATTTTTCCTTTGGAAACAATCCTTCACAAAATTCATTCAGCTCCGAAAGCCCGGCTTTCATGTCCTCATAGCTCTCCCATTGTACATAAAAATCATACATTCCTAAATAATCAAAATTTCCCAGGCACAGAGGCATATGATTATATCCGTGAAAACCGATCTCTCCACCCTGCTCCAGAAGCATATTTCCAAAATACTGATACCGCCTGGTATCGGTGTTTCGCTCAAATGGCCCAGCCACCTGGTCGGAATACTCCTCGATCACCATTCCCGTATAGCGCACACCATACTGATTCGCCAGATTATACACATCATTCCACCATACCTGGGTATAGAAGGTTCCGATGTCCATTCCAAAATCTTCTCTGATCTTGTCACTGTAACCCCCTGGAACCGGGGATGGAAAATCGTCTATATAAAAGGTTGATCCGTTAATTACCGGATAAGCGCAGGCATTGCCTAACAGACTGTACGCAGAGGAATAGAAGCCTCTGTATGCCTTTTCCAGGAAGCCCAGGTTACTCACCACTACACTTCCTCTTTCAAGCTCATAGCGCCAGATCAGCGGTGTAGGATTGTCATCGGTTGATTCCAGATACACTTCTGCATCCTCGCTTAACGTTACTGCCAGTGAGGAATCCCAGGGATCTGTGACCTTAAAATCCTGTAACTCTCCGCCCAGCATAAAGGGCCGTGTAAAATGCATGCCTTCCACCAACACATTCTCATTGCCGATTGAAGAGATTCCAAGCCTTTCTTTTACCGTATTAAAATTCCCACTAACGTTAGGCATGTATAAAAGCATGAGGCTTCCGCCTTCCTTTACCCATGACACAACATCCAGAATCCCTTCTCCCAGGCTGTTCATATTGGTAATAGAAAACACAACGGAAACATATTTACTCAGCGCTTCCGGTTCAAAATCCGCTGCTTCACAGCTCTCATACGGAATCCTCATCTGCTCCAGAACAGCATCCATCATGTCTTTTCCCTGTTTTCCAACTGCATCGTTTTCCCAAACAACCAGACATTCCGGCTTCTGTACGGCCTTTGCAGTCGGCTTCTCCATATCCAGAAGCTGCAGCACGCGCTCGCTGGTTTTATACCGCACATTCCGCTGCTGGAGCACCATAATAAGCGCCAGAGCAACAAAGATCAAAATCACACTCAAAAGCCGCTTATATTGAAAAGAGTTTTTTCTTCTTATCCGTCTCTTTTTCAAATCCGTCTCCCCTTTTCTATACTTTCCAAAACTCTACCGTACTCCGTCCCTTTGGGGACAAATAAATATTTCTCCTTGCAATCATATCAAGAACCGAGTCAATTCCCTTCCGGCTCTTGACAGCAGAATAATACTGTATCAGGAATAAATACCCGCTTTCGTCACTGGGCCATTTGTCCAGAACCTTCTGAATATCCTGGTACGCACTCTCATACTCTTCAACCCTCAGATTGGCTTCAATCTTTTTACAGTAAAGTCCCAGATTTTTATCGTCTTTCTCCAACTTTTGCTCCAGAAGTCTGGCGTAATTGCTAAGCTGTACTTTTTCAGCGCTTCCTTCCAGCAGGCCGCTTGCAATATATTTCTCCACCTATTCAATATAATCATTTAAAATATGCTCATCATCCGGCACATCCGAAAGCTTTTTTTCCATCTCCTGAAACTGCAGGTCATACTCCTTCTGCAACTCCACCAGAGCGGTGACTGCATAATGAACCACCTCTGTGTCATCATTCATTCTTGCTTCCTGAAGCTGCGCAACATAGTTATCCGGGTTGGAATACATGATCTCCATCATCAGCTCCCTTCTGATGGCAGAATCATTGATCAGCAGAGCCTCCTCGATCGGAACGATCCGGTCCTCCCCGGTTTCCTCCTCCATCAAAATGCTTCGATGGATCTCATCGTTTATCTTCAGCTTTTCTATTCCCACTTCTTCCCGGATCTCCTGTTTTCCTCTTGAACGGATTTCCAGTACAAGAACGCAGCCAAGTCCCCAGATCGGAACCAGCCACGCCAAAACTACTGCCATCCGGCTGCTCTTTAAAATATCAAGCCGCATCAGGATATACACCAGCAGGCAAATTATGATATGTATCAGTAAAAATAAAACTGCCACGGCTAACCCACCTTCTCTACCAACTGATAGCTGAGCCTTTTCTTTTTCAGCTTGTCTCCCACAACCGGAAAATTCTGACGGTTCATCTGCAGAAGAAGCAAGTACAGGGAGCCGGATCCGTCAGCTCCAAGGGTATCTGTAGCACGTATCATACCGGAAAGGCTTTCGCTCACAAATGCTTTATCCTTGCTTTCAAATTTCACCAGCACATAATCTGCCACGCCGGCATCCTTCATATCCTGCTGAACCCTCACCAGCTTGTTAAGCCGGTCCGGATACACCACATTGGTCCCAGGATAAAAGGTTTTTTCTTCTGTCAGGGATTCGTACTCCACAGCACGCAAAAAAGAAGTCTGCACCAGACCGCACAAAATACGGAAAATGTTCATATAATGTGTACCATACTGTTCCGTACTTGCCTCCTGGATCGTGATCAGAAGTGCCAATGCATCGTCCTTAAATACCCCGCACGCGTACATCGGCATTCCATCTGCCATCTCACTGTTCTTCCAGACCTCCCGCCTTTTCACTGTATTATACAATTCCTGGTAATCTTCCATTCGTATGGATTTTGTCAGCTTTGTCAACTGACTGTTGGAGCATACAGCCAAACGTCCGAATCTCTGCCATGAATCCAAGGTATAGATTGCAATCGAATGATTCTCCAGAATATCCTCCATGATCTGAAGACCTTCCAGAAAAATACTCTCCGGCAGTTCATTATCCAGCTTCTGTACTGCATCAAATATTTTTCCGAAGCTGTCCTTATATCCCAGGATCTGGCGCTTATACTCGCCTTTATTCTGCATCGCTCCGTGATATACATCATTCAGAAACAGATATTTATTTCTGAGCAGATTGTATTCCACACGGGAAAATTCCAGTTCATCAGTCTTTTTATTTTTAATATATCCGGTAATCGAACCTGCCATCAGATAAACTACGAACGGAATCCAGTTTTCAATATTGTAAAACAAAAGGACACCGTTCATGCCGATATTGGCATACTGCCGGATCAATACTATACATTCCAGAAGCGCACCTAAAATTCCCATCCTCATTCCATAGGTGGTTCCTACTATTACAATGTAAAACAGCCTTACATCCACAAACTTAAAATACACAGAATTGGAAGTATACCGGCTCAGAAGCTCTGCCAGGACAAACAGTACAAGAATCTCCAGATACTTAAATACCGATCCTCCTGCCTTTTTCAGGAAAGCTACTGCCTTGCCTGTGATTTTTCCTTTGCCCTGATAGATTTCTCTGGTAAACCTTCTATAATAGGAACCGATATTTTCCATTACATTATCCACCGGAACAAATCCGTATTTTTTCCGCAGTTCCACCGGATACCGGGGAATTTTGGAAGTATTTGGATAATTTTCATAAATTACCTGCAGATCCGGAACACAGAGCTTCAAAAGCTCCTCCAGATCACCGTATTGGTACTCATATCCGCTGGATACATAGTAGTCGCCCCCTTCATCCTCTGTCTCCTCCGTGATCCGAAACAGGAGGCTGACAAGATCCGGCATGGATATAAAATCCACGCGGTCCTCTTTATGATATGGCAGGAGGACCTTTTTCTCCTCCCGCATTTTCAGGAAAATCCTTCCCAAAAAGTTTGTGTCATTGATCCGGTCAGCCACATAAGGAAGCCATAAAATCACCATAGGAACCCTTGTTTTCTCTGCAAAATACCGAGCAGTCTCTTCGATTTTCGCCGCTCCGAACGCCCTGCCAAAGGGATAATCTTTCTTAATGATCTCACCGCTGCGCCCGTAATGTTCCAGATAGTTTCTGCTGTCCACCGTAGAAAGAAGGATCAGCTTTTCCACCCTGGAGCGGCCGCATTCCAGAAAGGTCTGCTCAAGCTGTTCCATCTCCCCAAACATACCCTCTCCGCCATCCGCATAACCGGTAACATAGTATACAGCCTGAAAGCTGTACACATCAAACAACTGGCTGAATTTTTCTTCCCTGGGCATAGTAGAATACAGGCGAATGTTTTTTTCCCGAATAGAAAAAGGCACTTCCCCCGCAATAACCAATCTGTATTGAGCAGCCAACTCCGTATATGCTTCCAGGGTAAACAATCTGGTGTTTCCAGTAATAAGAATTGTAGCCATGTTTTTTCCTTCCCAGTCTGTTTTCATCAAAGTCAGGATGCTGTTTGAAAAGCAAAGCTGCAGCCTGATCTATATATTTGTCAGAAGTCTCACGCAGAAACGTCCGTCTTCTACAGAATACCGGAACACTGCGTGGTTTTTGTTCGCATATGCCTTTACGCTTCGCAGTCCATAACCGTGATTCCCGCCTTTTGTAGATAACGGTAATCCTGTGGATGGAGAAAATGTACATGCTCCCGTAAAAGTATTTGTGATTTCCAAAATCAATTGTTCTTTGACCGGAAATATCTGAATGGTCACATTCCTGTTTTCCGGATTTTCTACTGCTGCCGCCGCATACACGGCATTCTCCAAAAGGTTTGAAATAACCGTAGCCAATTCAAACTCATTTACCCCATTCAAATGACTGGGGACATCCGCCTCACACGCAAAGGCAACATTTTCACTTTTTGCTTTTGCCTCACACCCGGATATAACTCCGTTTATAGCAATGTTTTCGCAAAACCGCTTTATCGTAAGTGTTTCAAGCTTGGCGTCCATCTGCTCCAAAAGCTCTTTGATCTGCTCCGTCTTTCCCTCTTCCAGATAGGCGCCGATCATTTGATACACATGCCGGCTGTCATGCCGCATCACCTTCAGGTTTTCCTCAGATTCCCGCAGCATATCCGCTTCTCTTCGGAGCCCTCTGGCATACGTTTCCAAAAATTCATTGTTTCTCTCCAGGTCATTATCAAGATGATGCTGAGCCAACGCCTTGATGAGCATGATATAAACCACTCCCATCAGGATCAAAAACAAAAAGGCTGCTGTCCAGTTCTCCTTTCTCTCGTAGATACTGTTGGGCCAGCACGCCATGGTATAGGTCACAGCATAGAACAATGTAGGAATGATACAAAGCCATTTCCATTCCTTGGCATTTGTCTCCATTTCAAGAAGATAGTGCCACCGAAGCACAATAACAAGAAGCACCAGCAGAATCAGATGTATTACAGCCTGCGTCAGCAGAGCCGCCCAGATTACCTGCTTATGCGCAAAACATGCCGTGGAAACAATATTTCCAGGCAACACAAAGGTGGCCGAAGATATCCCTGTAAACAAAGCACGAAAATCCCTGTACTGGGAAAGCAGATAAGCTGTTGCCTGTACGATAATGATCTGCGCAATAGTCACAGGCAGTATATCCGCTGTCCCCCATCCTGCTATGAAATACAGATAGTCCAGCCCTCCTGTCAAACACATACATCCCACTGCAATAATTCCAGAAATATATTTCTTATAGCGAAGAGGCAAAAACAACAACTGAAATGCCATCAGAAACGCCATCGATATACGATACTGAAGGAACAGAAACAATGGGCTTATCATAATCTCCTGCCCTCCTTTGAGATGAACCGTATATATTTATCCTGTATTTCCACCAGTCTCCTGCGGGCAATGGGGATTTCCTTTCCATTTTCCATGATCAGCATATCTGACTGCAGTGTACGGATATATCTCATATTGACAAAAAAGGATTTATGCGGCTGAATGAATCCTGCATCCTGGACAACCGGTCCAACAGCTTCCTCAAAAGAACCTCCCCGCCGGACGCTTATCACTTCATTTCCGTCAATCATGGTATAGGTCATGATCCTCAGATTATTTTCTATAAACATGATCTCTTCCATGATAATACTGGTAATAGAGTCCACCCCATTGATCAGCAGTGTATGCCTTGGCCGCATGCTGAACAGTGCATAGGCAAAGCTCAGAGCAGAAAACAGTTCTTTTTTATCTACCGGTTTAACCAGATAGCGGATCGCATGGTTTTCGTATGCTTCCAGTGCAAATTCCCCTGATGAGGTCACATAAATAATAGACGCGTTAAAATCGTTTCTCCGGATCAGCCTGCCAAGTTGGATTCCATCTATACCGCGCATCATAACATCAAGCAGATACAGATCAAATCTTTTATTCTTCTTTATAATACAATCCCGCACATCCTCCGGATTACGCATTGCATCAATTGTTCCTGTAATTCCTGCATTACTTTCAAGCCACTGCTGTGCTCCCGCACGCAGCGTCTCTAAATCCTGCATTCTATCATCACAAATTAAGATATGAAACATTTAAAAACCTCCAGGTGTATAATAGCGAGCAACCGCTTGTCCCAGTATAATTATTATCACCTTCGTGAAATTATAAACGATTTTACCACCTTGTGATTTTCTTTTTCTGCGCCATATCATCTTTTTCTGGGCAGCATCCTCTGAAGTTTCTTATTTTTAAAAACAAAATTCTCTGAAGAAATCACATTCCGCGTCATTGCACTGTGCCGCATCCACTGTTTTTACATCCAAATGGAAGCAGTGCTTCAGACCATTTACCTTATCGCCAAACACCCGGTACACAAAGGGAACCTGGTTTTCCGTAAGCTTCGCAACCAGTGCGGGTGCCTGGAACTTCTGGAAATCCCTCACAGAGGTCATGCAGAACACAGGCGTATATACATCCGTAATGGTGCTCAGCACATTTATCTTTTCCAGTTCCTCTTCTGATCCCTGCTCCGGCAGAACCTCTTTCATCAGCTCCAGGTCGCCCTGAGAGGAGGCATCCTTGCCGCCGAAGGCGTACACGCCGCAGTTTAAAGCAATGGCAGTGAGCGCAAAGCCCTCCGGCACCTGAAAATCGTATTTAGCCGCGTAATCCGGATTCGTGCAGATGCCTGCGTAAAGCCCCAGAAGATGAGCGCCCGCGGAATCTCCCACAGCAAAGATGCGTTCCGTATCAAAATGATACCGGTTGGCTCTTTTCATCACCCACTTGCACACAAGGTTCAGATCCTCCAAAGGTGCCGGGAATTTGTGCTCCGGCGCCAGACGATAGGTAAAGTTCACTACAGCAAAGCCTCTCTGTGCCAGACTCATGCAATAATACTGATACCGATCTTTGTCGCCGTACACCCAGCCGCCTCCATGGACGCTGATGATCACCGGAAGGTCCTCATCCTCTGCCTGCCTCGGGCGGTACACATCCAGTACCTGGATTTTTCTGTCGATCTTACCATAGACAATATTATCCCATCTCTCCACATCCTCGGGAGTGGACATCAGCGCATCCCTTTCATCATCGTTTTTCGTAAATTCTCTTCTGATTCTTTCAACTACCTCAGACATCTTACTCCTCCGTTTCTCTTTTTAGCTATTCAGCCATGTCTGCCCGACCCGGCTGTCAGGTTTCATTTTCTTTCTGTATCTGCTCGGTAAGCTCCCGGCCTCCATGCTCATACCATTCTTCCACAAAAGTCTCAAAATAGTCCATAGACTCTTTTCCCATGATCATCCGGATAAACGCATCCTTCTCCAGATCCTGAAGGATATTAGACGGTTCTCCATCCGACTCTGCAAGATATTTCCGTATAGGCGGCCTGTAGTCTGCATCCACCAGAAGACCCACAGCGGAAATCCTGGATTTATAAGCTGCCCAGTCCTCCACACTTGGATCATCCTGCTCTACATAATTCATACAGGCATCGTAATAAGACCGCTCGATGGCACTTAAGCTTTCTTCTCCCAATTCCCCTTGCATCACTTTTGTAATGTTTTCAGTAGCCTGATATGTGGCCTCATAATAGTCCACATTGATATAGAGGGGTCTCGCAGTTGGGTCTACATTCAGGGCAAAATAGCTGTTCACCTCATCGGCATCCTCCGCTTCATAACGCGTATAGTCAAACAGCACACTGACAATCTTCATCACGATTTCCGGATGCTCATATCCTTTCCGCACAACTACATATTTATTGTCCCGAAAGGACGTATACGCCTCATCCTGGCTTTCCGTAAGATAATAAGGCTCCCAATCAGAGTCCGGATTGTTTTCATGTTCATCCATCAGCGGATTGTTCGGCGTCCACCACAATCCAAAGAAAGCGCCGCACTTTCCTTCCACCACCAGGTCTCTCAGGTTATTCTGGGCCCGCAGTGCGAAATTCTGGTCAATGATCCCTCTCTCATAAAGCTCCCGCAGACAGGCAACTGCACTTTTTGTCTCTTGGGTCAGGGAACCGTAAACAAAATCTCCGTTCTCATCCTGCAGCCATCTCTGAGGCGAGGCGTGAAAGCTGTCAAAAATAGGCAGCACCGAGTAGTTTGAGCTTACAGTCCCCACAAAACTGGTATCGCAGACCAGTCCTACCGGCTCCTCTCCTTCCGCAGCACCCATCCTGTTTTCCTGAAAAGCCTCTATAATATCAAATGCGTCCTCCAAAGATGTGGGCTCTTCCAGATTCAGCTCTTCCATCCAATCCTTTCTAAGCCACAAAAGCCATGGACCATGGTCGATCACCGTCTCCGGCAGTGCCATCAGCTTCCCGTCAAATGTACCGGCTCCCAAAAGCGCATCTCCGTAGCTGTCGTACATTTCCTTGATTCTGTCCGATGTACAGGCTTCATAGACCTGGGTCAGATCCTCCACCATATCATTCTCCACCAGCTCATTCAAGGTTTCCCTGTCATTGATCACCAGGATATCCGGCATGGTACGATCCTTTACCAGAACATTGACGTACTCATCATACCGGTCCTCCCGTTCCATATACGTATTTCTATTCTGAATGTTCAGCATCTCCCGCAGGTAGCGGGTGTATGCGTTATCCTCATAGGTATTTCCTGCAGGCAGGTTGGAATTGTTGACCCCGTTCATCTGCCCAAGTGTGTAAGTAACAAGCTCCGGGTATTTTCCATAAGGAGTTGAAGCAGCCTCCTCCCAGTCTGTACTCGTCTCCTGTGCAACAGACTCTTCCTGCTTCACCGGCTCAATACCGCGCTGCTTTTCACAGCCACTGCTGGTCAGCAAAGCTCCCAAGGCCAGGATTCCCAGTAAAAATTCCTTTCTATTTTTCAACCTTCTTGTCTCCCTTCGGAATCCTCATTTCCACACGAGTACCTTTGCCAGGTTCACTGTAGATCCGTATCCTGTACTGTTCGCCATAAAGCAGGCAGATCCGGTCGTTCACGTTCTTAAGCCCGTATCCTTCTGCCTGATAAGTCACAAGCGACTTTGCCTCCTCCGGCTTCATGCCCAGACCGTTATCCTCAACAGCGATCAGCACATCAGGACCATCCTGTACAAAGGAAAGCTTCAGGACCTTTTCTCCATCCTCCTTCATGTCCAGGCCATGTTCCAGGGCATTTTCCACCACTGGCTGCAAGATCAGCTTGGGCGCCATTTCCCCTTTCACATCCGGGTCAATGTCCCATTCTATCCGGAAATCATTATCGTGCATCACAAGCTGTATTTCCAGATACGCCTGGATATTTTGGATACAGTTTTCCACTGTCACAATGTCCTGCCCTTTACTCAGCGCTGTACGGTAAAAGGTAGACAGCGCCAGCGTTACCTTGCTGATATCCTTTTGACCGCCGCTCAGAGCCATCCAGTTGATGATCGACAGGGAATTGTACAGGAAATGAGGGTTGATCTGCGCTGTCAAGGCTTTCAGCTCAAACTCCTTCAGCGCAATTTTGTTTTCGTAAACTTCATGGATCAGGCGGTCTATTTCCGCCATCATGCTGCGGAAGCTTCGGATGAGAAGACCGATCTCATCCTCTGAATCACTGTAAACCGTAACCTCACGGCTTCCCTGGTTTACCTGGTTCATATTTTCCGTCAGTTCCTCGATCTTTCTCGTAAAAATCCTGGAAAAAGACAGTCCCAATGCTAAAATAATCCCTGCGCACAATACGATCAGAGGAATCTCACTGAGCAGCAGTTTGGAAACAGAGCTGTCAATCTCCGCCTGTGTCTTGTACAGATAAAAAATCCAGCCGCATTCATTGCTCTGGCTGCTCACATAGACATAATTATCCCGGATCGATGTGAGCATCTCTCCAGCCGGCTCATGAACTGCTACCTGGGATGCCGCCATATTTTCCCTGTGGAACAGAGTGTGTTCCTCCGAATCCACGATCAGCCCTCCGCATTCATTGGTAATGATATTGTCAAAGGGCTGAAGCATTTTCTCATAGTCAAGGGTAACACATAAGACCGCTTCCAGCTCCTGATCACGGTAAATTTTTCGAACTGCGGCGATTTCCGGTTTTTCCACATTTACCAGCCACTGAACCCGCACATCCTCGGAAAGAAGTGGATTCCACCACTCTTTTTCCACCTCAGAAAGCGGCACCAGGGTGTACTCGTGGCGCACCTTGATACTGTCCGCAAAAAGCTGTATCTGTAAAATTGCATCGTGGTAGGATTTCGGCACAGAAAGCAGCGGATCAGCCACCTCCGTATATTTCTCGTATGCCAGATAATTATCCATGCCCATGTCCTCGATGATCTCCTCAATATCCGGCGAATAGGTCAGGTAATTAAGAAGACTTGTAAACACCTCGATCTGGCTGTCAATTCCCTCCCGGGTCTGTTCCAGGATCGAGTGCATATCCTCTATCTCATTTTCGCGGATCAGGCTGCTCATCCGGCTGTGACTGTACAGTACCAGAACGATCATGGGTACCAGGCTTGCCGCCACAAGAAGAAATGTCAGCTTGTGGCGGTATTTCATATTCTTTATTCTATTCCTTATTGCTGCCGGCAGTTTCTTCATCGTCCCCGGTTCCTTTCCGGTAGGATTCCGGACTGCATCCATAATATTCCCGGAAGCTCCTGCAGAAATAAGATACATTCGGGATTCCTACCTTTTCGCTCACCTGCGCCACTTTCATATTAGTGGAGCACAGCAGTTCCTTTGCATTCTGCATACGCACGACCCGGATAAAACGGTTCAGGTTCATTCCTGTCTCTTTTTTGAAAATAAAACTTAAATACCCGGAGGAAAGATACACCTTTTCCGCCAGTGTTTCCAGGCTCAGGTCCTCACTGTAATGCTGGTAAATATAGCTTTTTACAGCAGCCACCTCATCCCTGGAGCCGCTCATGGATTTCTCGATAAAGGCCTGGTATTCCTTGATGTTTTCTGTTGTGATCTCCAGAATCTGACCAATATCATTGCAGCTATAGAGGCGGTCGATTTCCTTGTCAAGACGCCGTTCCTCAGAAAACTGGTTTTCCTGGAAGAGCTCCTGGATCACATTGGAAAATACAAATTTTACATACATGGCGGAAAACTGGGTATTTTTCTTATATTTTTCCGCAAGGCAGTTAAAGTGCTTCCAGAGCTGCTCTACGTCTTTGCGGCTGATGTCCTCAGAAATTTTCTGCATAAAATGAGAGTCCTGAGTTTCTGCATTCACAGGACGCTCCTCGTCATCCTCGCTGGTAAACACATGAATGTCAGGATGGTAGAACTTTTCCTCCATCGCCTGCTCCAACTGACCAAGGATCTCCGGAAGGGAAGTGTGATCCTCAAATTTTCGGCTCACAGACAGATGAAAACGCACATGGTACGCACGTTTCAGAAGCAGATAAATCTGCTTTGCAACCAGCTCATAATCGCAGTATACATCGTAAAATAAAAGCAGCGACTGCCTCGTATTCAGATTCAGATAAAAGAACTTTCGACGAAGCTCCTCCTGTATTTCATTCGCCAGACTATCCGGCGCAACATCGAAAAAGGACTGGTCTGTTTCCACCAGAATCGCACAATGCCATTCATCCCATTGTTTCAGGTCCACAAGTTCCCCGGCCTTTTCCAGAATTTCTTCCTTGCGGGAATAGATATAGCTCTGCAAAAAATACTGCTGCAGAAAGTTCTTTTCTTTTTCTTCTCTTAGTCTCTTGCTTTTTCTCTGCATGATCTCCTGTCCCACTTTCGTTATGGTTTCATGGAACCGCTCCGGGTCCACAGGCTTTAACACATAGTCTGTCACTCCGTATCGGATGGCTTCCTGGGCAAAGGAAAAATCGCTGTAACCACTGAAGATTATGATCTGCAGATTCTCATTTTCCTCTCTCGCCTTCTGGGAAAGCTCCAGACCGTCCATATGGGGCATCTTGATATCTGTCAGAAGAAGATCAATTTTCTGACTTCTCAACACACTCAATGCCTGCTTTCCATTGCACGCCTCATGGATTTCCCATTCTCCTTTTTCTTCGGAAAGAAGAAACTTTATTCCCTCACGCTCGATTTTTTCGTCGTCAACCACCAATACCTGATACATGTGAACACCCCGTCCGTTTCTCATTTATTATAAATTTTCCTGAATACAATCAAATACCCCGCTGCAGAGCAGCGGGGTATTTGATCCTCGCGGCAGTCGCCAAATGTTCGTGTAACCACGACCGCTTGGCTCGTTGCTCGCGGGAATAAAGACAGTCCCTACCGTACTGCACCGGACTATCTCTATTTTATCATTCTCTTGCCCTGTTGAAAAGGTCTTTCTTTAACCCTTTACAGCTCCGGCAACTACACCTTCGATGATGTATTTCTGGCAAACGAGGTAAACGATAATGATCGGTATGATATCGATCATAATGCTGGCCATCATAGGTCCCATCTGTACATGGCCAAAGCTTCCGCGGAAATACTGTACTGCCATAGGAATGGTACGGTATTTCTTGATATCCAGAACAAGTGTAGGCAGAAGGTAATCGTTCCAAACCCACATAAGCTCCAGGATAGCAGTGGAGATAATGGTTGGCTTCAGGATCGGAACCAGGATCTGCGTGTATACCTGCAGCGGATTACATCCATCGATCAATGCTGCTTCTTCAATCTCCAGCGGAATGCCTTTCACAAAGCCGGTAAACATAAATACGGCAAGTCCTGCTCCAAATCCAAGATAAATGATACAGATATTATAAGGATTGTTCAGCTTCAGCGTATCTGCTGTTTTTGCCAGTGTGAACATAACCATCTGGAAAGGAACAACCATACTGAACACGCATAAAAAGTAAAAAGCTTTGGAAAGCGTACCGTTTACACGCACAATGTACCAGGCACACATGGAGCAGCACAGCAGGATCAGGATTACCGACATTACGGAAATCACAAGGCTGTACCAGAAAGACTGCAGGAAATTCATCTGCGTCACGCTGGCAACAAAGTTTGCCAGTCCATTCCAGGTTTCCTTTGTAGGAAGTGAGAATACACCGGAAGTGGTAATGGCAGTCTCTACCTTCAGGGAGTTAAATAAGATCATCACAACCGGATAGATCCAGATAATACTCAGGATCGTCAGGATAACGGTTGCTGCGATGCCTGTTTTTTTCTTAGTCTCAGTCATTACTGCTGCACCTCCTTAGAAGATGTTGCCCGAAGCTGGATCAAAGCAATTGCCACAACGATGATAAAGAATACCACAGCCTTTGCCTGTCCGATACCCTTCCACTGGGCACCGCTTCTTGCATAGAACGTATCATAGATATTCAAAGCAAGCAACTGTGACTGTTTTCCCGGATCTCCGCCTGTCAGGGAGAGGTTCTGGTCAAACATCTTGAAGCCGTTTGTCAGGGTCAGGAAAGTACAGATCGTGACAGAAGGCATGATCATCGGAATCTTGATCTTAAAAAGGATCTGTCTGGCGCTGGCTCCATCGATCTGAGCAGCCTCGATCAGATCCGGAGATACGTTGTTTAATCCCGCAATGTAAATGATCATCATATAACCGATCTGCTGCCACATCAACAGGATAACCATTCCCCAGAAACCATTTGTAGCCGAAAGTGCCAGCAGCGGCTGTCCCATTTTTGCCAGAAGACCGTTTAACAGCGTCTGCCAGATATAACCAAGAACAATACCTCCGATCAGGTTCGGCATAAAGAAGATCGTACGGAAAACATTGGTTCCTTTGAATCCTTTTGTCAAAGCCAGTGCGATGCAGAATGCGCACACATTGATCAGAATGCTGGATACAAACGCAAAGATAACTGTCAGCCAGAAGGAATGACTGAAGCTGGAATCCAGCAGAATTTTCGAGTAGTTTGAAAAACCGACAAAGGTGACATCCTTTACGGTCGTAAACTTACAAAAAGAAAGGTAAATGCCCCATATGAAGGGCCACAAAAAGCCGATGATAAATGCAGCCAATGTGGGCAGTATAAAAATCGGCCACCATTTTTTGATTGTTCTTCCTACCATTTTTCTCTTCCTTTCATAAAGCTGGGGAGGCAGAATCTATGCCTCCCCATATAACTTTAACGCTTTCCCTTATATTGCTTCCGATTATTCAGCCAGCGCTTTCTCAGTTGCCCAGTTATCAACGAATGCTGTTACAACGTCATCCCAGCTTCCAGTTTCTGCTGCATATCCGGTAAGAGCAGTTCCTAAAACGTTTTTCCACTCTTCAGAAGGCATTGTTGTAAAGTTCCAGGATACCGGTGTTAATCCGGACTCAGTATATTCCTGATCCTGTTTTACAAATACGTTGTTGGATTCCTGTGCTGTCTTGAAAGGAATGGTGAAGCCCATGTCATCAGCCATAGCTTTTGTTCCGGTCTCGGAAGTTACGCACCAGTTCATGAAGTCCAGAGTAGCCTGGATATCTTCCTCTGCTGCATCCTTGTTTACGCACCAGAAGTTCTCTGTACCAGTTGCAAGTCCCTCGTTCTCATCGTCTACACCAAAGTAGATCGGGATCATAGCCATCTCGTCATCGCCATAGGTCTTAGCCAGTTCGGTGTACTCCCAGGAACCATTCTGATAGAATACTGCCTCTCCGTTTACAAACTCATTACGGGAGTCATCTGCTGTCTTAGCGGAAAGCTCTGCACCCTCGCAGGTAGAGTCGGTGATGTACAGATCAAATACGTTTTTGTAGTTGTCAAGGTATGTACCTTTGATTGCGTCTGTATCTGTGATGCCGTCTTCCTGATACTCATAGTAGATCGGAAGGTTTGCAAGGTGGGTTTTGAATCTCCAGTCAGAGGAGCCGTCCATACCTGCAGATGTGAAAGCGCCTTTTACGCCAAGCTCGTCTTTTCTTGCCTGGATGTCATCAGCAACCTTCTTTAAGTCGTCAAAGCTCTTGATATCGTCAAGAGTGTATCCTGCTTTTTCCAGAAGTGTTTTGTTCACGATCAGACCATAGGACTCGATTACGTATGCGATACCTGCAACAGAGTCGCCATCTTTTACGGTATATGCGTCAGAGGTAAGCTGAGAATAGATATCGGAGCCTGACAGATCATAGCAGTAATCTTTCCAGTTGTTCAGTCCAACCGGTCCGTTTACCTGGAAAAGTGTAGGAGCATCGCTCTTAGCCATCTCAGACTGAAGAGTTGTCTCGTACTGTCCTGATGCTGCTGTTACAACGGTAACCTCAACGCCTGTCTCCTCAGTATAAGCTGCTGCCAGATTCTGCCATGCTTCATCTGCTTCTGGTTTGAAGTTCAGATAATATACTTTTCCTGCTTCATCAGCCATTGCCGGAACTGCCGGAACCATAGATGCTGCCATAACGGCTGCAAGTCCTAATGCTACAGATTTTCTTAATTTCATAATTTTTTTCTCTCCTTTTTTATGAGATTTCGCTTTCACGTTGGTTTTATTTTACCCATTTGCCACCAAAAGCGCCATATAAAAAAATCAAGAAACATGTTCAAATTTCATGTTTTCTGTACATATCTGCAGAACATACCGCCCGCTTTGCGCCTGCAGCCATCTTGCTTTTCTCCGCGCATAACAAAATGGAGTGTTTTTCCACAAAATAAGGAGCGGCATGATGCCGCTCCTCCCACATTTCTATTGAAAACAAATTATGCTCACGCTTTGCCAACAGAGCCGAAGATTTCCATTTTTTCTTTAACAGTAGCTTTGATCGCATCGAAGCCAGGTGCAAGAAGCTTACGTGGGTCGTAGCCTTTACCCTGCTGATCTTTGCCTTCCTCGATATATTTGCGGGTAGCTGCTGCAAAGGAAAGCTGGCACTCTGTGTTTACGTTGATCTTGGAAACGCCAAGGTCGATAGCTTTCTTGATCATATCGGTAGGAATACCTGTACCGCCGTGAAGAACTAACGGCATCTCGCCTGTAAGCTGCTGGATAGCATCCAGAGTCTCAAAGCTTAATCCCTGCCAGTTAGCCGGATATTTGCCATGGATGTTACCGATACCTGCTGCCAGGAAGTCGATACCAAGGTCAGCGATCATCTTACATTCCTTCGGATCTGCGCACTCGCCCATACCGATAACGCCGTCTTCCTCACCACCGATGGAACCAACCTCTGCCTCTAAGGACATGCCGTGCTCTCTGGTGATCTTTACAAGCTCTTCTGTCTTTGCAACGTTCTCTTCGATCGGATAATGAGAACCGTCGAACATGATGGATGAGAAGCCTGCCTCTACACATTTCAGGCATCCTTCATAGCTGCCGTGATCCAGATGCAGAGCAACCGGAACTGTGATCTTCAGCTCTTCCAGCATTCCGTTTACCATACCTACAACAGTCTTGTAGCCTGCCATATATTTTCCAGCACCTTCGGAAACACCCAGGATAACCGGGGAGTTCAGCTCCTGTGCGGTAAGCAGGATCGCCTTTGTCCACTCAAGATTGTTAATGTTGAACTGTCCGACTGCATAGTGGCCGGCTTTTGCTTTTTTCAGCATTTCTGTAGCACTTACTAACATGATAAATTCCTCCTATCTTAGGATATGAATCAATTCCACATCCCACTATCCCCTAGTTTACCAGATTTCCACAATTTCGTCTACCTCTTTACCCAAAAAATGCCGATTTTTATAACTTCTGCCCAATTTTCAAAGATATTTTTCACACCCCTTCATTTACATCTCTCCCCACTCCTTCCCGCCCCCTGTACAAAAGCAGTGCCGGACAGGAAACCAAAAGCCGGACCGGCAGCAAAAAGCGGGACCGGCAGCAAAAGCCGAATCGGCAGCAAAAAGCGGGGCCGGACGGGGGAGCGCGAGGGGGGAGAGCGGCCTTCGCAACTCCGAGCGGGTCCCCCTCCCATTCCTCACCCACATTTTTCCCCCCGTTTTTTTCAAAAAACCCCTTGCATTTCCCCCAATCCTCCTATATAATAAAACACGGTCCATGGATGGATTCCCGAGTGGCCAAAGGGGGCAGACTGTAAATCTGTTGGCAACGCCTTCGAAGGTTCGAATCCTTCT
>NZ_CAXSVO010000031.1:0-44473 GCF_964240875.1 Ruminococcus sp. 5_1_39BFAA
CCCTTTAAATGGACTTATAAAGGTATACCTTTGACGGTTTGATATTGCTTAATTATTAATGCAATGCTGTACTAGTGCCAAGTCCGCTATTAACCAGTTGCTCAATAGCATTAACCAATATGATGGTTGCCAATATATCCGGGGATGATGCGGTAGCGGCAATGGGGATTGTCACAAGAATAATGACTCTGGGTACATATGTTGTTTTTGGATATATGAAAGGATTTCAACCCGTGGCTGGCTATAACTATGGTGCAAAATTATATACTCGTTTACAACGCTCAATTTATCTATCAAGGATATGGGCAACATTATTTTGCTTTTTATTTTTGCACCACAATTGATCAGCGCTTTCCCCCAAAACAACCATAATGTAATTAAAGTCGGAGTCCAGGCATTGCGTGCCAACTGTGTAACTTTTACCTTATTCGGATATGTTGCCATCAATATGTATTACAGCAATGCGATACATGGCTGGAATAATTTTTCGACACCTTTAATACTTTGTTTCTATACCAAAATCATTTGCAATAAAAGCCGGGTGATAGTTAAATCACTCGGCTATATAATTACTCTTTGACAAACTGAATTTTTCTGTCTTTCCAACTAACTTTCCTTATTTTACAAAGCTTCCAGAGCCTTAAATTGAATAGTATATATTTATTGCCCCGACTTACCATATTTGGACAGAGCATCATTCCCATTTTAGACGCTATGTGTCAATGGGGAACCAACTATCTTAATGGACTGGATGTGCAGCCTCCGTACTGCAAAGGATAAAAGAAAGAAAATCTTAGACCGAAGAATCAAGCAACATCATTTAACACTTTTCCAATATCATTTTCAATACAAAGTGCGGAATCCCGGATTTCGCGCGGCGCATATGCTTCCTGATAGTTAATGCAAACATAACTGGCCTTTGGATTCCCTGCTGTCATTTTCCAAAAGGGGTATTTAATAATAACCGGGGTGTTGCCTCCAACCCCTAATTCAAGATAAAGTACCCTTAATCCTTTATGCCGGAGCAAAAAATCCGAATATCTGTCCTGTGCAGCATACCAGCCTTCATCCTGCACGAAGGTATTATCACAACGCAAATTCATGGTCATTGGTTTTCCACAGACAGGGCAATGCGGAACCAATTCATTCAGAATCCGCATATCGTTTTGTTCCTTTAGCATTTGCAGGACAATCTCTTCATTATCATATGTTTTTGGGTGGCATGGATCGGAGCATTGCCACAGGCCATAATCTCCCTGGGTATAAAATAACCTCTTTTTGTCAAATCCTGCTTTCTGAAAGCAGTGATCCACATTCGTTGTGAGTACGAAATAGTCTTTGTCTTTCACGATCTCCAGCAATTTCTGATAGGTTGGCTTTGGAATGTCTACATAGCGGTTATAATAAATATGACGGCTCCACCATGCCCAATATTCCTCGAGAGACGAATACGGGTAAAATCCGCCGGAATACATATCACGGATCCCATACTTTTTTGCAAAATCTTTAAAATATTTTTGAAAGCGCTCCCCACTATAAGTAAATCCCGCCGATGCGGAAAGACCGGAACCCGCTCCGATCAGCACTGCGTCCGCCTGCTGAAATTCTGCCCGTAATTGTTCAATCTGCTGTGAGTAGCTTTCCGTAGATTTCTTTGTCCAAATCTTTGAAAACATTAAATATCACCTCAATTCCACTCTTGGTCTGTCTCTTATATTCTTTCACTGTCCGGACTGCAATTTCTGCTGCCTTATCATTGGGAAAATGAAATTCTCCTGTTGAAATACAGCAGAAGGCAATGCTTTTTATATGATTTTTTTCTGAAAGCTCCAGACAGGAACGATAGCAGGAAGCCAGCAGCCTTTTATCCTTTTCGGTAAGTTTTCCTCTGATGATCGGTCCAACGGTGTGAAGAACATATTTACATGGCAGATTAAATGCCGGTGTGATTTTAGCTTCCCCGGTTTTTTCTTCACGACTCTGCTTCTCCATCAGTTCCGCGCAGACCGCCCGAAGCTGTATGCCGGAAAAGGTATGGATAGCATTGTCGATACAGCCATGGTTCGGGCAGAAGCAGCCCAGCATCTGACTGTTGGCGGCGTTGACAATGACATCACACCGCAGCGTGGTAATATCTCCCTGCCAGAGATAGATTCCATCCCGAACCGGAACAAGGCTGTCTATTTCCGTGATTCCTTTCCGTCTTATTTCTTCCTGCAGATACTCATCCTGTATTTTTAAAAATTCTTCTCCTGCCAATCCGGGCATCCGGATATTCATAAGCCCGCGCAAAAGCTGTTTTTGTTCCCCTGACTTTTCAGGAATCTTCATTTCACTGTATGCCTTATTTTCTTTTAACAGTTCCTGGATTAAATAGATTCTCCGCTCCTGCTGGTTCATCCCTTCTCACCTCTTTTCAATTACCTGTTTCGGACAGATTTCCGCACAACGCCCGCAGTGCAGGCAGTGATTCTGTTCGATCACAACTGGTTTTTGGGAAATATCAATACATTTCTGCGGACAGACAGAGTAACATAGCTTACAGCCGATACATCCTTCACTCACAAAATAGCCTTCCTGTTTCTTCTGGATATTTCCAATCACAAAACTGTCCCGTGTCACATGGGAAGGATCACTGATATCAAAGAACTCCCCTTCCGCTTCATAAACCGCAAAAACCTCCAGCGCACTGCGGGTATCTTCCGGATAGATCTGCTTCATATAAGGATTCTTTTCAAAAATCTCATCCAGCTTTTCACTTCCGATGTTGGCAATCTCTCCCCGCAATGAAATAGAATATTTATCCTTTGTGGCAGACAGGGAAATATATTTCTGCTTCATCAACTGTTCATAAAACGCCTTTCCTTTTGCTGTCAGGAAGTAGACACCCCTGTCATCCCACAGCATCATATCAATCACACGGGTCTGCGGATGTCCGTCAGCGCTGATCGTTGCAATCACAGCAGAATGTATCTGCTCCACCAGTAATCTCAAATAATCTTTTGTCTGCATTCGAAACACCCCTTTCAACGATTTCCTTTCAGCACAGGTGTCAGGCGCTTATAGACCATCATAGTAAACGCTCCGATCACCAGTCCTTTTAACAGGTTAAATGGAAAAGCATTATATAATACCACATCCAGTTTCGTATTGATAAACGGAATAAACACTCCGAATGATTCAATGAGCTGATCCATTGGCATAAACATTTCAAACATGGGAAGCAGGATAAAATAATTTGTGACCGCTGCTGTAATCCCCATGACTACGCTCCCGGCAATGCAGGAAATCACTGCTGTTTTCTTTGTTTTATGCCATTTATAGATAAGGCCCGCAGTCAGGACATAAGAGGAACCCATCAGAAAATTAGCAAGCTCTCCCACGCCTCCTGTAGAAGTTGATAACAACTGAAGGCCGTTTTTAACAAGTTCAATCATCACTCCGATAGATGGGCCAAACGCAAAGGCCCCGATCAGAGCGGGAAAATCAGATAAATCCATTCGTGCGAAAGACGGCGAAAGCGGAACCGGAAATTCCGCAAAAGCCATAATATATGATATTGCGGCAAGCATGGCTACCATAGTGACTTTTCTTACTGCAGGTGCCGTATTCTGTTTTTTTACTGGTAATGAAATTGTTTTATTCATAATTCTCCTGTTTGAGATATGATTTGGATTAAGAGAAGAGCCCTGCAGGTCTTTTCTTCCTGCGGGGCTTCTCCTGTCATATCTTCTTCCATCCGGACTTTTACCGTCGGTAGTGGAATTTCACCACATCAGCCGCTGATCAGCGGTTCGCAGACTTTACTGCCGGTCAGGGATTACACCTTGCCCCGAAGATTGCTTCTCTTTTTTTGCTGAATAAGTCAGCATTTTCTTAAAATTCATAAGGCGGATTGCCGGAAAAATCCGCAATCACACCATGAGGATTTTCAAGATAAAATACCTCAAAAACCGGGTTATCTGCGGTCTGATACTGTCCCTTGACGATCGGGTTTGCGATGCACATTTCCTTTGCTGCCATGTTGTTTTCAAACACAACCTTGCCATGCAAACGAATCCACGCATAGGACGGACTGGAAACGGAAATCTCAATTTCAGGATTCTCCAGCATATCCTTGTAAACATCCTTTGTGTTGTTGGTGCAGAACCACAGCTTACCGTCCATTTCCCCTGAGAACATGAACGGGCGGCACTTTGCTTTTCCATCACGTCCTACGGTTGCCAGATACTGAACAGGATTCTCACTTAAAAATTCGATTACTTTCTTCATTGTACTTACCTCCAAATTTGTTTATAGCCTTTCGCTTTTGTTGATTCTATTGTAGCAATCCTTCTTTTTTCTGAGAAGTACGCACAATATTGTGGTATAGTTACCAGCAGGAAACCATGCTTTTACCGGTCTGTCGCTTTCCTCTTTTCTGTTCGGAATTGCTTGCTTTTCCTTCCTGATGATCCTATAATAAAACCGTACAGCCATTTCGTAAAGTAAGCACAATATTGTGCTATAGTTACCTATAAGATACTATGAAAGGAGTTCATTACATGGAAACCACAAAAGAAATTGCCGGTAAACCAGCAAAGGCATTACCGGATTGTCCGGTAGAGACAACTTTAACCTTAATCAGTGATAAATGGAAAGTGCTGATTCTGCGTGATTTATTACCCGGAACCAAACGCTTCGGAGAATTAAAAAAATCTATCGGACATGTAACGCAGAAAGTTCTGACTGCACAGCTTCGCCAAATGGAAGAAAGTGGTTTGGTAATCCGTACCGTTTACCCGGAAGTTCCTCCCCATGTAGAATATACACTGACAGAGCTTGGTTACAGTCTCAAGCCTATTCTGGATGCCATGTGGGATTGGGGCGAAGATTACAAAGCAAAAAACTCACGATAACCAGCTTTTGCCAAAAAATACAGGGTTTCGTCCCGTGGTATCTATTTTCTCAGATACCACGGAACAAAACCCTGTTTTCCATTTATCCGTCCATTTTTCCAAAAGAGTTCCTCCATCTCGCTATCCGGTAAATAACTTTTCCCTGTTTTAATATCTGGAAAAGAAAAAAATCCCATCTTCGTACTCATTATTTTCCCCCGTATACTCATCAATCACATTTTTCCAGAATAAATATGCCTGCTCACTTCCACAGAATGGAGAAACCTCCCAATTTCCCGGATATTTTTCAAAGCACATAATTGCTGCCTCCTTTCCGATTTTCTTCCTTCTAAACTTCGGAAGTACCATAAACTCTGCAATACTGTGACCGGAGCTGCCCTTTTGCATGTAGGTATTGATCATGACAAATCCCAGCAGCCTTTCACTCCCCTGCTCCTTTATAAAGCAGGCTTCTCTGTCCTTTTCTGTGAAATAGTTTTCAAACCACGGATATTCAAATAGCGCATCTTCATTCATATCATTTTGGTCATTCAGGCTTTCCTCAAATAAGGAATATTGCAGAAGCCTGTATAAAATCTCTTTTTGAGTTTCCTCCACTTTTTTTAATATAATATTCATATTTCTCCCTTTTACAGACATTCCTGCGGCAGAATCATCTCATCGTTCATGTTCATAATACAAGCTTTCCATCCTGCTGGATTATGATAGGTCGGCATCACTGACCGGATACCTGCATCTATAACTTTTCAGATACATATTGCCCGACTTCTTCCAACAGATGATTCGTCACCACAACTTCATAAAGTTTCCTTCACCGCCGCACCCAGGGCAATGCCCGTCCAAGTGCATAGGACATAACCCGCAATTTAATCCACACAAAGAAAACAATAAATCTGATCTTGTAAAATCCTTCAAAATGTCTCTCCCCCGACCCTGTTTAGCCTTTTACGTGCTCTACTTTCAGAACCATTTTTTGGCATGGATAATCAAATACTACCAGTTCTTCATCATCCACAAATCCGCACGAATGATAACAGTAACGTGCAGCCATTCCTTTCCGGTCTCCTTCCCGGAATGTAATCACATGAACCACTTCCCCATCCTCAAAGCATTCTGCCATCCGTTTAATTAGTCGTTTTCCCACGCCCTGTTTTCGGAATTCCGGCATGACTGCCAGGAACGTAAGCTCTTTTTCCTGATAAGAAAAAGTAAGCATTCCCGCCAGTCTGCCCTCCTTTTCCTCCAATAACGCCTCCTTACAGTCTATGGCCTTATAAAGTGCTTCCAGAAATTCTGCCTCTTGATATCCGGGGAATGCTTCCCTCACTTGCTCCATCATGGAAAGTACCTTGTTAATATCTTCTTTCGCTACATATCGAATCATTGATTTTCACATCTTTCCGGATAATCCTTATCCTTCCAATACCACCATTTCAGTTTCTCCGGCTCATGCCGCTCATGTTCTGCAAAATATACTGCACAACGAAATACATACAACACACATCTGTCATCCTGGAATCCCTTTTTTATACAATCCAGACGATACAATTCTTTCGGATCTTTTCCCCTTAAGTCTGCAATGCAGTGGATTCCGATATTTTGCAGATGCTGTTCCATATTTGCTCCCACACCCGGTATCTTCTTCAAATCACTGGTTTTATTCTTCTCATTCTGCATCATCCCAAATCCTCCTGCCAGAAAAGGCATGAGCGATTTGATATTGTCAATATCCCCTGATTGCCCATGCCCTTTCTCCATTTCAAAATACAGCTTTTCTACTTTTCATCGTATCATAATAAATGCGACAATTATCTGTCATGTTTCAATCGTTTTTCGCATCATTTTGATTCAGAAATTTCCGTATTGCTTTTGCTGCCTGCTCTGCATTAGAAAGAATGGCCGGATGTCCACCGCCCGAAAACATGCAGATCTCTGCCCCTGTTTTCCCGGATATGGCTTCATATTCACTCAGTATATCCGGTCTCACCATTTCGTCCCCGACACTCCCCATGAGTAAAAGAGGAACCTTTAATTCTGACATGGGCTTTAAAAATAAAGGCAAGTTTTCTTCCGCACATTGAACAAGCGCCTTCGTATCCATATCCACGATCCGTTCCCAGTCTTCTCCCTGACACCACTGATAAAACCAGACTGCCTGCTCATCCTGCTTTGCACCTGCGCGCTCATTGATCAGTTTCCGTGCAAAATCTTCTCCCAAAGTCCGTCCATCAAAACTGTCTGCTACTACTTTTTCCACCAAATCCGGACGCAACAAGCCTGCATTTACTGCCGCCCATGCACCGCCGCTGCTTCCTACAAGGCTTACCTTTCCGCAATTCAGATGTTCCAGCAAAGCAATGGTTTGTCGTGCCTCCTCCTGCCACAAGTCTGCTGGGAATTCAGTCAGACGGTCTGACCTGCCATGTCCCAGAAAATCTACAAGAATTACTTTAAAATGTTCTTCATACAACGAAAGTATCGGTTCAAACATTCTGGATGATGCTGTATTTCCATGCAAAAATACAATCGGATTTCCCTTTCCTGCTTCTGAATAATAAATTCTTTTTGCCTGATAAACAAAATATGACATTCTGTGCCTCCTAATCAATACTCGTTGTCTGTACTGGATTAGCAAGGCTGTCAAACACTAAGCCTTGCTGTTAGTGTATCTTCATCCAAATTCCCATTTTCATAACCTCCGATTCTTTCTTGTTTTCAGTATATCATGAAAGCAGATGGTAAGATATAACCTTTTGCTAAAAAGTCAGTCAAAATACAATTCCCACCACTGCTTTTACCCCGAGGGGGAATATGGCTGTACTACCAGTCCAACCAAACTGCTAACACAGATTATCCCCATATTCATTTGCAATATCAAATATACTTATTTGTTCAATTTTAAGAGATTTCAATTTACGTTCTGTTATTATATCTTTATCTGATATTTCACCACACAGTATAGGCGATTTAGGATCATGCAGCTTCCAATTATCCTTAACTTTATTATCAGAGTAATTAGCATAACAATATCTGCAGCCATTCACACATGTATTATATGAACCTATATCTACGCTTTCAATACATCCACATTCACCTCTCTGATTTTTATCTTTTTGCGCTTTTATCTTACAACCAATTATTTGCTCTACCAACTGCTGATCTATACAACTATTGTGTTCAATTCCACATGCAGACAAATCGATATTTTCTGCACAGGTTGCGATTTTCATTTTATTTTCTCTTGCAATCTGCGATAATTTTGATGCAAATTCCTCTATTCTATGCTTCTCTAAATTAATCATATTAATTCCTTGCATATTCTTCTTTGTTTTTGCGTATAAGTCAACAAAACTTATCACAACTTTATCTGTATATCCACACAATGATTTTGCAATCGTTCGAATAGCCTTAACATGATACTCTTCTGTATATTGTTCTGTAAATACAATCGGATCATATCTCCAGATAATTTTATCCTTTCCGATTTTTAAAGATAAGTTCCTAAAAGCATCTATCAATACTTTTCTTTTATCTGGTAAATTTGGTTCTATGTCTTTACCATAACCTGTTAAAGTAAACTGAAAATAATAATTATAGCCTTGCAAATCGTTTAATTTGTCCAACATTGGCAAAGGATTTTTTGTCCAAAACACAATACAATCCACTAAGCGAGGGGACAAATCAATCTTACTTATCTGATGGATATTCATAGGGTTTCTAACATATAAAAATCCCTCTTTAATTCTATTTACAAACCATTCGGAATAATAATTCGGAATATCAGTTCGCCTACTCACACTTAAAATCATTAAAACACCTCTATTATATGCTGTATGCTTCTACGATCATTTCTTGTGTCATAAAAAGTGTAATAATATTTATGTACTCGTACTGCGGGACCGGAACGATACTCGTGGTTCTTCCTTATTCGTATTTTTTACCAACTATATATATTGATATAAACAATCCTCCAACCCCAAATAACAGAAAAACATAACGAGCAATTTTCGTCCCAAAATCAGCGTTTAGAAAACTCATTCCAAGGTTAATGACCGGGGAAAGAACAATGGTCAAGCATGACCAAATGCGAACCACTCGCACAATATAAGGCCAGTTTGAATTATTAAAAGCAATTCCCGAAAAGTTCATACGAACAGGCCCATCATAATACAATCCACACCTATTATCGTCATAATAAACCGGCAATTTTGTTTTCACCATAAAGCAAAAATATGCTCCAAAAATAATGCCAAGTACAATGACGGTAATTAATGTTTCACTTAGCGCCTGTTGCTGATAGTTTAGTATTGCACCCACACTTCCTATTATTACAGAACAAAAATAAATAATCGGCCATTTGGTTTTCGTCTGATATGCTCTTGTAGTTTTGTCTTCTGTGTAGGATAAAGCAGTTTGAACAACTGCCTCTACTTGATTTGCATCCAGAGGTGCTTCTTGTATCATTCTTTTGCACATAAGAAGTTCTGTGACAGTCACTCCAAACAAATCTGCAAGTGGAACGAGTAATGACGTATCAGGAATACTAACCCCCGTTTCCCATTTGCTAATAGCTTTATCCGATATAAAAAGTTTTTCCGCCAGTTCTTTTTGCGTAAATCCTTTTTCTCTACGAAGTTCTGACACAAAAGCACCGAATTTCTTTTTGTCAATTTCAAACATCATTTTCACCTCGCTTTCAGTGCTTTTATTCTACATAACATGATCCTAAATAACAACCGAACTGTAGTAGAATTGGCATATAATGTTAAAAACAGTTCTCGAATATAAATAGAGACCTATGATAAAACATAACACACGGAAAATTCCAGGTGAAAACCCATCTGCGAGACAATTCATATTTGTTACTCGCTTATTTCTATAGCATTCTTTCGCTTTTTATATAAAACATAAGTCTGATACAGTATCAATATGTAAATACAAATCTTTAATAACAATCCCAGAGTTGTATTCATTGACACATACTGACCTGCATAACGAATCATTTCATAATTTGTTATTGCAATCCGAACTATTCCCCATAAAGATGCAATCGAAACCAATATAGGCAATTCCTTATTATTTTTCGCACATACAAAATACAAAAATGATGTCACAGCGCCTAACACTCTCGGAATGATTAACATCACGGTAAGTGAAATTAATTGCCAGGTTGCATCTCTTGAAATATTATCAGATTCAGTTATGCACATAGCTATAAAATAGGCTGAAATTACAATTCCCATTCTCTTTGGTGACAATGTTCCTCTTATAGCATTAATTAGTCCGTAAACAAAAAACGCTATTTGAATAATAAGGCCCAAAACATTAATTACAATAACCTGAATATCACTATAATCAATTGCTCCTGATTGCAGTGGAAATCTAATAATAATATCCACTACTGTTACCGCAAATGAAAATGCTATGAATGCATATAAAGCAATCATTACATTATTTGCTAATTTGCTTTCAATAACGGGATTTCTTTCTACTAATTTTGTCATTTCCTTTCCAGATAATAGGTCATCAAGACTTACTTCTAAGATTTGAGATATTTTCTTCGTTGTTATTAAATCGGGATATCTATCTCCACATTCCCACCTGGAAACTGACTGCCTCGTTACATATAATTGTTCTGCAAGAGACTGTTGTGTCATTCCTTTTTCTTCTCTCGCTTTTCTTAGTTGTTCGCCAAATTCGACCATATCAAATCTGCTCCTTTCATTTTTTCTCATCTCAGATGTGATTTTAGTATCACCTAAAGCAGAAACAACATCAAGCACCACCTTAAAATATCTTGTCACCATTATGGTACATATAGCAAAATCAAGTATTTATGCCCTAAAAATAGTCTATGTACTCCATATGGCATTTCAATGACATCCATATTTTCTGCCATTCTACCTGCTCAATGGACATACAAAAGTAACGCACAAGCCAAACACACAGACCCATACCACCAATAGCATTATTGGAAATACTGCTTTCATGAAAAAGAGTTGCCAATTCTTCCGCACATCAGCAACTCTCTCTGTAATTCTATTCGATTATGATAATCTACTTTCCCTCTTTCTCAGCATCTTTAATTCTGTAGTAATCTTCCATATCCAAACTCAATCTCACATAAGAATCAGGTTTTCGTTTTCGGTTGCTCAAGAGACAAACAGTCTCAACATGCGTGGGGACGGAGCCAGAATACTCTCTGCCATTCCCCTGTCTACAGGCATCCATACGTCTCGTATATGCACTGTACTTTATCATCCCGAATCCAACAAACGGACTTAACTTCAACATTGATCCATAATTTCTTCTATTCGATGTAATACATGGCTGGCAATAAACTGAGCTGTTTCATAATGTACATAATCCAGAATATTTTCATCCCACATAATTTTCAGATTTGCCGGGAATTCTTCATCTGAATTCCAAAACTGCAGCATCATTGGCAAAAATTCAAATGGATATAAACGGTAGGAGACATCCCCTATCGTTTCCTTTTCTCCCTCCAGAACTTCACAAGCATGACAGAGCTTTTCTGTTTTCCCATCGAAATATCGAATTTGATGATAAAATATTGTTCCGCCAGTTCTGGAAGATTGAACCGTTCCTTTTAACTGATGAATATTGCAGAACTTACCGGATAAGTGACATCCATCTTTGGAATAACACAAAATATCGAAAATCGACATTGCTTCATTGTACCCAGCAACCGTACAATTTTTAAAGTCATCCTCTGACCACTCTGCTTTCCCGCTTTTTCGTTTAATACGGTATATCCTTCCAACAAATTTAATATACAAATATTCTTCATCATGTTTCAGACAGAACTTTTCAACCATGTGTGTCTGGTCATACTCAAGAAATTTTAACTGCATCTGGTCCCGCATAAACTCATAGTTTGTCTTACCACAACCTAACTTTAACGTCATGTCTTCAAATCCTTTACTATGATATTAGTTAACATTTCTTTTTCGTGTAAAACAAATTCCGGTCACTTTTGGTCCTGAATTAACAGAAACTGCAGCAAGTTTTCTCCATTCGCATACATCAGTTTTTCTTCAAAAGTTTTCCACCAGTAACAAAATACGTCCTCTTGTGACTGGGCGCTGCTGTTCTTATAAACCTTTTTACAACCTCCATCGCAACTGGCCATTTTCATGCGCAACCGTCCCATAATAATCCATAAAAATAGCTCTTAACACGATACCATTCTTCTTTCACAACTATGCCCCATTTATTTTCCAAACAGCTCCATTGCTGTCTGCGCCACACATTCCCAAAATGCCTCAAACTGCTCCGAACACTGTTCCAGACTTCTTGCCAGTCCTACCGCACCAACCTGGAAGTTATGCGCTGTTTTCTTTCCTGTTCCGGAAAACAAGCATTCCCTTTATAAGAAATACTCATTTTCTCTGCGCACAGATTTCAATGCTCCCAGCATCTGTTCCATCTTTTCCTGTAAAGGTGGAGGCAGAATGCGTGCCTGCTCCGGACAGGCAGAAACACATGCCATACATAAAATACATTTTTCCGCGTCTGTTACTACCGTATTATTTTCCAGCCGGATTGCTCCTGTCGGACAGACAGAGGTGCATTTCCCACACTGCTTACAGGAAGGAAGGGAAATCGGTGTCACAGGCATGCTCATCCCATTTTTGTAAGGATAATTTCCCGGAACCTTTACTGAGCCATCTGAACCCCTTTCCATCTTTTCCAGAACTTTCCCGGCAAACTCAAGGATCGACTTTCTATCCTGATCATCCGGTCTTCCTTTTCCTACCTCCGATGCTATAGAATGCTGTGCCACCAAAGCAGCAGATGCAACCACCTGGAATCCTCTTTCTTTAACAACATTGTTCAACTCCAACATGGCATCTTCATAAGCCCGGTTTCCGTAAACCACCAATGTAACTGCCTTTCTCCCACTTCCTTCTAATTCATTCAGCCTTTCTGCTACAATAGACGGAATCCTGCCGCCAAAAACAGGAGCTGCAACAACTACCAGTTCTCCATTTGGTTTTTCCACCACTTTGTCCCGTAAACCCAAATCCACAGTTTTTACATTCTTTGAAATCCCTTCACAAAAAATTTCTCCTGCCTTTTTGGTTCCCCCTGTGGGGCTAAAATAATACAGTTCTGTCATATTCAACATAACTTTTCCTCCTTCACTACTTTTCTGATATCCCTAAAGCAAAATTGCTTCTTTTCAGATATATAATCTGAAACAGTTTGTCCATTTCCATATAGTTTACCAGTCCTTCCAGATCAGCAGAGCCGTTATGGAAGAAAATTCTGGTTTGAGAGTAACTGTCCAGGCTCAGCCACTATGAACTGCTGGTCCCATTGCCCGGATACCAGCTTTTCCAGAAGAAGATTGCTCCCCTCCACATAGTCAAGAATCCCCCTGATCAAATCCGCATTCCTCTGTGCTTCTGTCACATATTCCTCTGAATAACAATCATAAACGCCTGTATCAATAATATCCACGTTGGTATAGTTCGCAAACATGGAATTAAATATCATAGAGCCGTTCATCCCTCCATATTGTTCACACAGTTTTCTCTGCATTGCTTCCAGGGAGTATTCTGCGGTGTCCGTGTCACGTAAATACAGATGCCCTGCTTTTTTCAAATTTGGATACCAGGTATTATCCGTATGAAGAAGCAGAGTAATGCAATCGTCTACTCTGGGAATCACAACACGTTTTTCAAATGGTATCGCTTCCCAGGAACCACCACAAAATCCCATAGCCACAAGAACCGTGTCTATTTCTGACGGCAGACTCCTTAGTTTTTCCATAAGCTGTTCTCTCATTTGTTTTGGGTCTTCATGGTATTTACGGTCTACGTCTATGACCGGATAATCTGTCTTCATCTTCTCCTGTGCAGCATCCACATGCCTGTTTAAAGAACTGCACGCTAAAATTACTGCATTCATTTCCTTGCTCCAGTTCTGAATACTATACTTCTGTACAACTTACCGGTGTGTAACCAGCCTCTGTCACGGTATCCATCAATACCTGATCAGAAATTTCTTTCGCAAGGGAAACTGTTTGCATACAAGCCATTCCCTCTACTGTAATTACTTTCTTCATATTGATCTTTCCTTTCTGTTGTTGTTTTATTTTTTACAACTACTATACTCCTTAACCGTTGTATTGTCAATATTTACAACAATTTCAAAATGGAGTATAATCACCTTAAAATCAAGAAAGGAGCCCTCACAATGAGACTGAATACAAAATGCTCCATTGCATTGCACTGCTTAGTATTTATCTCCGAATATGAAAACAAAGTAAAAGTAACCAGTGAATTGCTTGCCAAAAGTACAGGGTGCAATTCCGCCGCAATCAGAAGCATTCTGAATGTTTTGCAGAAAGCAGGCATCATCTCTATTGTTCGTGGAATCGGTGGCGCCTATCTAAGCCGGGCCCCGGAGAGTCTTACTGTATGGGAAGTTTATCATGCCCTTGAACCTGATGGGTTGGAAAATTTCATTGGATTTCATCCGAATCCTTCCGATAAATGCCCTGTGGGAAAGCGAATCCAGGCAGTACTTAAAAAACCTTATGAAGAAATTGGCGCGGCAGTACAAGAAACAATGGATGAAATCACTTTACAGCAGCTTTTAGATTATTATCACGAAAATGATGACGTTAAGTTCGATTACGAACCCTGATTTGCATTTTATAAAAATTTTGTTGTTAATGGAGAGAAATCGTGAAAAATAAAAAGAACAAGATAGGACACCTGATCACACATGTACAACCGAGATTCATTGCAGAAGAACAAACTATTGAAGCTGAAGACTATCTCCTTGAAATCAACGGGCAAACCATCGAAGATGTCTTTGATTACCGCCTTTCCTCTCACTAATTTTCCCCCTTTTCTCTGCAAAAATCCCACGCCAGCTCAATCAACCTGTTCCCATATCCTCGCCGATGCATTTCCGGCGCCAGCATTAAAAGCAAAAAAGCTCTGGCAGAGCAGCTCCAGCTTGCCGGATATGAATTTAACGATCTAACCGTATTGAGAATTGAACAGGGTACACGATTTGTACCGGACTAAACTCCCAAAGAGATACCATACCAAACGGCTCCTCATGATACAGGCTGCACCTCCTCACAGATGCGGAAGATTCCTACGGTATCTCCGTAGTTCTTCCTCACTCACAGTGTTTATGATATCTTCAATGATCCCAAGCAGCTTCTCTTTATCCTCCGGCAGTTTTCCCTGCAGCTGGATGGCATTGGAGGCTCCCATAGCAGCAAACCAGACGGGGATATGCAAGTTCTCGATCAACACCCTTAATTCCCGGTATTTTTCCAGCTCTCCTTCTTCCCTCCAGTTTCCCGCCTGAATCTCCCGATACAGCTCTGATTCCGGATAAATCATCAGCATATTGGCTCCGATCAATCTGGGATGGAGCTGGTTGCAGATTTCAGCCGTTATTCTGGCTCCCATCTCACCCCTTCCTGCCCCCGAAATGCTGGTCAGATAAAAAAAGCTGTACCCGATCCCTGCCGCATCCAGACGCTTGCATTGCTCTACAATATCTTTGGAAAGATACCCCTTGTTCATAAATTTCAGTGCTTCATCGTCCCCGGTCTCTATGCCGATAGTCAGTCCATCGAAACCTGCCTGCCGCAGTTTTTTCAGTTCTTCATCCGTCTTTATGGTAATATCCGTAATCCTGGAGAAACATCCAATGGTCCGGCATTTGGGAAAATACTGATGTGCCATCTCCGCAATCTTCAAAAGACGGTCCGCCTTTAATACAAACGGATTAGCCCCCGTCAAAAAAATGCGGGAAACTGTATGATTTTTCCATAGACGATACTGCTCTTTTGCCTCTTTTAAATCCTCCTCCACATCTTCAAGGTGAGACATCCTGAAAGAAAATGGCAGGTCAGAGTATAGAGTGCAGAACTTACATTTATGGTGTGTACATCCGGCGGTCACTTCCAGCAAAAGGGAGGATGCCTCATAGGGAGGCCTCCATATGGTTCCTGTGTAATGCATAATAAATCCACTCCTTATATTCATCATCCGAAACAGTTTCTTAAGATTCCGGCCGCCTGCTTCTGTATTCAGCATAGCGGAAACTTCTTTTTCCCTCAAGTACTGTCTTTTTTTCGTGTCAGTACCTTTTTTCATACTAACTGCAAAAAATGCACCTGCTTGTATTTCCGGGCCGTTTTCGCTATACTGTATTCAGTTCATAAAATGGAGAGGTAATGATGGCTGATAATAAATTCAACACGGAAGAAATGATTGCAAGATGTGTACCCATGAGCAGGCTGCAGTCCATCCTGAGCGGCAAATGGAAAATATTGATCTTATGGTACGTGGCCTTTTACAAAGTCCAGCGATTTGGGGAACTGATGCGCCGCCTTGACGGGATCACTCAATCCACCCTGACAAAACAGCTTCGGGAACTGGAGCAGGACGGTTTTCTCCACCGGGAAATCTATAAAGAAATCCCCCCGAAGGTAGAATACACCTTAACAGAATTAGGGCAGAGCTTCATCCCTGTCCTTCAGACGATGATGACATGGAGCGAAACCTATTTATGTCCCGACTATATAAACCCATATAAAAATGATGCCGGGAAGATGATCTAACATCTTTCCCGGCAAAGTTCCGTTTATCGTATTCTTTTGCTTTAAAAGTTTGTGTGCCTCATATATCTTCCTTTCATCCAGTCACCAGAGAATCAACTGTTAGAACTGTAACAAACCATTTTCATCAAATTTAAAATCGGGGCCCCATGCAACTTCCCAGTAATATCCATCTAAATCTTTGAAATATGCATGATAACCACCCCAAAATACGTTTTGAGGTTCTTTCACAATAATTCCTCCTGCCTTTCGGACTAATTCAATTGTATTATCAACCTCTTCCCTGCTTGCTACATTATAGGCTAATGTAATGCCGCCAAACCCATTCCCAATTTGCGGCGGATTATCCTTATTGATATCTTCTGCCAGCATATCCAGCGGATATAATTCAAATTTTGTTCCCGGTGTATCAAAAAAACATACATATGGATTATCTTCTTTGCAATCTGTTTTATATCCCAGTCCATCCCTGTAAAATTTTATTGCTCTCTCCATACTTCTTACACCCAGACAGATACAAGTAATTTTATTCATTTTTCTAATTCTCCTTAAATTGCTATTTTCGACTTGTGCTTATACACTCACACCACTGCTGCCCGCTGTTTTTCATACAATTTTAGCAGGACTCTCACAAATTCATTCGTCATTTTCCCTCCTTTTTGTCATCATTTTACCATGGCCATGCGACAGCTATATGTCGTAATTAGATAAAAATTTTTGAGCTATTTCTATCAGCTCATTTCTATAATATTCTGGTGAAACAACCTCTACCTGATTTCCCATGCTTAGAAGTTTGTCTGGAAAGTATTCCTCCATTAAATTTTTGCTTTTTTTATCAAATGCCAAATACCTGAAAATCTATAGCCGCCAGCTTGAAAAGTAAGGTTCATGTCTTCCTGCGTAGCGATCTGGGTAGCCAGACGGCGGTTTTGAAATAACTATCAAAGCAAAACTATAAATGCAGCCCACTATCAGAAAGCTCATATACTTTATCGCAAACCTCTTCAATGTATTTTCTATCATGAGATATACTTATGACTGCTCCCGGAAATTCATAAAGCATTTTTCTGATCACAGGTCCTGATAATGGTGAAAAATTTCTTGTTGGCTCATCAAGGATCAAAACGTTTGCTCCCGAAAGGCTCATCTTAAGTAGTAATACCTTCGCCTTTTGCCCTCCGGAAAGTTCTTTGATCGGATGCTCCATCTCATCTGCTGTATACTTAAGTGATCCCAGATATGTCCTGATTCTTGTCCACTCTGTCTTATCTCCTGATTTGTCCAGATAATCTACGGTTCCTCATAGTCTTGCGGCATATATTCAGCACGAATATCATCTCTTTCAAGAAGTTCTTCTGCTATCTTCTTAATCAGAGTCGTTTTTCCAACACCATTTTTACCAACAATGCAAATTTTCTCAGCTCCTCTTACCCTTAAAAAGATGTTTCTTGACAATATTTTTTCTTCGTTACCACTTTTTTCATTGAAAATTGAAAGTTTCGGTAGTTTATATTCCATTACCGTTTTCCCGGCAGGTACCGTAGCAGCTTTATTTCCCAGTCTAAAGAAAATGGCCTCCTCTTGTTCCGTCCCACTAAACAAAAAACACGAACATATCAACTTCAAATCACCGAAACCCTTTGGTTTTAGCGGGCTTTCCGGGAAAGTTTACAATTTGTCACCTGTTATCTAATTCCCCTCACTTAGCTTCCATACTTACGAAGTTCCAGCTTTCTCTCACGGTTGATGCAGAAGAAACCGCCCAGCACCTGTGCCACAAAGTACAGGACATCCCGGTATGTTTCTATGTCATTTTCGGAATAAATGGAAAGCATCTCCGCCCCGTTTGGCATGGCTTCAATCTCCGTACTTCCACAGCACTGTGCAGTAATATAGCCGCTGCCCTTCACAATATCCTCGTATCCAAAATGATAGACCACCCCGGCTTTTGTCGTGATCTTCCCCGTCCAGTAATACTTTCTGGTATTTTCCTGCACCGCCTGCAGGAACGCTTCGCTGACCGGATACATGAAAACGCCCCTTTCCACGCAAAAAGCACCAGCCATTTCTGACTGATGCCCTCTGGTAATCTGTCCCGTTTACAATTCTTTAATGTACCAAATTATCTATTTCTGTGCTTATCCTTCCGCTTCTGCGTATTACATCATTTCCAATGTTTTAACTGTAAAAGATACGAGTCAAATTGAATGCGGCGGTCTTCATCTGATAGATTATCAGGATTTGGCATATGGCTGACAAGAAAGTCCAGCAGAGAATCTTTCGACTTATATGCAAAATTACCATCCGCATAACACCATTTACAATAATCTTCATTGTAGCTTCCGTCCGGTTCACGACTGATCAGGCTGTCTTCATTTAATGGCATCCCACAGCACTGACAAATAAGCTGTCTTGGTGAACCTAAAAGTGTATTGATGGATACATCAAATTCCTGCGACAGCAATTTCAGAGTATCTGTATTTGGCTGTGTCTCACCGTTTTCCCAGCGGCTGACTGCCTGTCTGGTAACCCTGACACGCTCTGCCAACTGATCCTGCGTAAGATTATTTTTCTCTCTTAATTTTTTTAATATATCCCGTATTTCCATACTGTTCCTCCAAAAACGATTTTTGATGTAATTATTGTAATCTTACGCTATACCTTTGGCAAGCAACCCGCTGTTGCTTCGGATCAGCAAACTGCAATTGATTATATTAAAAAGTGAACTTCCAATCTACATTGCGTTCGTACTCCCGATTTCAAGCAAATTTCCCTCTGGGTCGGCTACATAAAAATTGCGAACACCGAAAGGATAGGTGATGGGTTTTCCTGTTGGAAACCGCACACCCAACTTCGACAGACGCTCATATTCCGAATCCACATCAGCAAAACTGGGCAACCAGAGGGCGATTTCAAAAGTCTGGTTGATACCCTTTGGTGGAACATAATCCTCTCCTATCGCCTTAACGAATTCTTCCCTGCTATACATAAACAAGGATAATTCGCCACTTGCCGTTTCAAAGTCTGCAAACGGACCACCACTCCATTGAGTTTGAAATCCTAATATATCTCTGTAAAATCGAACCATACTGTCTATGTTGTCAACCAGCAGACCCACACCTACATGCGCTTCTTTTCCATTCATAGTCATCGTCTCCTCTATACTACAGTTTCCGATTCGTTCAGTACTAAAAACTGAATTTAATTATCACTTTAAACTTATAAACACATAGCCCATTACAATTTCTTTACAATTTCAATTGCAGTGGAAATTAAATTATACCGTATATTCTTTTGCATGTTCCAATTTCGGGAATCCCACACCTCACCGCTTACATCATCACCAGCATATAATAACTGGGCAAGCGGAATATTATAATATTGAGACACCGCAAAAAAAGCTGCCGCTTCCATTTCCACAGTTATACATCCTTCTTTTCGTCTTAATTCAATCATATCAGGGGTTTCTCTGTATATAGCATCGCTTGTCCATGTTTTTCCTGTTGTAAATGGAATCCCCATCTGCTTCAAACACGAAACAACAATCTCAACTGTCTCCTTATGGCATTCAATTTCGCGGGATGGTTCTAAGTAATGATAGGATGTTCCCTCATCTCTAACCGCAGAGACTGGGATAATGATTTCTCCTACTTTACTGTCCTTTGTTAATGCCCCTGCGCCCCCACAAATTATGAACTTTTCACAGCCCATAGCATGTAGTTCTTCAAGCGTTACAGACGCACCAGGCGCACCACAAAATGCCATCGTAATACAAAGTCTATCTGCACCATATACATATTCATACACAGGTATGTCAAACACTTCTGAGTTAAGATAACCGATGACAGGAAGATTGTTTTCCGCAACAAATCGATCCAGCTCCTTCCTAAAAAAGGTAATAACACATCTTTCAGGAAGACTTTTAGCCAAAAAATTCGCTGGTTGAATAAGCGGATCTTTACTGGTATCAAATTCACATATGGGATACTTATTCTTCAATATCATGTCTTTTACCTCCTCAAATCCCGATTATTCCTCTCATTATAACAGACATCCTACTAACAATCATCTACTATTTAAAATTCCTTCAAAGTGAATGATACCTCCACAGTCCTTTACTCTTCTCAATCCCCTGAGCCAGCCCCTTCATAAAGTCCGGCATCCAGCTTTCATAATCGGTCAGCGTGCCTTCATCCGGCACGGAAAAATGCAGGTGGGAACGAATGGCGTTTGCCACATCTGACACCGCATTGATCGCATTTCCGATACAGCTTCGGATACCGTTCACGATTCCGCCGATCAGGTCAGCTCCCCACCGGAAAGCACTGGAAGCCAGCCCCGTGATAAAGCTGACCGCCTGATTGAAACCGGACACAATCGTGCTGTAAACAGTCCAATAAAGAAGACAGCAACTACCGTCCCCACTATCTTGCTATACTGGACACCCGGCATCCTGCCCGTCAATCCCGATCTTCTTAACAATGCTCATTTCCTTTCTTTACCTTGCGGTAAAACCCGAAATAGCTTTTACCACTGGATATATTTCAAGACTATTTTCACATTCAATTAAAACATAACATTATTTAGCCGCTTTACATCTTTAGATGCTATTTTCAGTGTGAACAACGCATCCCCACTACCGCCATATATAAAATCACTTTCTAATAAACGTTCATCAAAAATACATGGCAACTCAATTCCGATCAAGGGAATTGCCCCCACCTTATATCCTGTTGACTTCTCAATCTTTTTCTTATCTGCCAGTTTTAATTTGCATAGTCCTAAGTCTGTGCCAAGTCTTTTTAAATCAAGTCTTCCTCTCATACCACTTGCTATTAACAACATCAACCCTTTTTCAGTCTGTACTATCAATGCGGGCGCCGCTAAATCCGTATCAAAGTATTTCTCCGCATCCTGCATTGATAGAATCGGAGCATCCTGTTTAATCAGCTCAAAATCTGCATCTTCACCCTTTAAATAATCATTTAATTCCGTTATCGTGAACATGATAGCCCTCCTCAACATAGTTACAAGGAAAGACAAGCCCCAGTCAGGCTTCTCCGCCCCTGTTATATATTTGTATCAAAATTTATTTCCTGATAATCAGCATTTTATTGTCGCCTTTCTGGAATTCGTATTCTGTTTTTCTAATCTCTACAGAATAATGTTGTCTGAAATATTCAATGACTTTTTCTATTAAACCTGTTTTCTGTGCATCTAAATCCACTACTGGAAATATCCTTACCTCTTTGCACACTCTAAGCATTTCCGTAATAGACTGAATATGGAAATCGTATCCAAGCATCGTAAACTGATACCCCATGGAACTACATTGCTTAATTGAAATGCCATTTTCACTTCCTCCTTATTTTCTGACAACCGAACGACTCCACCACCAATCACAGTCCATAAAACCAGCCCCTTTCACCAATAAAAAAACTCCTGCCCCAAAGGAACAGAAGTAAAAATCTGCAAGCCACCTGTGTGGAATTGTCACATACTAACATATGCTCTCATCATAACGGTTAGAGTTTCCGTCAACGCCTACTGTAATTCGGGTTGCCCTCATAAGCCCATTCACAATAACTTGAACCACTGTCCTCCCACCACCGACAGCTCTCTGGAAATCCTCTGCCATTGCTACTCTTCTTATTCTACGGTTTCAAATATTAAATTGTGTTCATTTTACCTTGGATATATTTGCTTGTCAATACAACGACACAAAATATCAGACTGGCTTTCTAACAGTTATTCAGATAATCCTGCAGCTTCTCAACTAATTTTCCTACATGGATTCCGTCAACAAAAGAATGGTGTACCTGCACTGAAAACGGCAAGACTATTTTACTTTCCCGTTCAAAAAACTTTCCCCAGTCAAACAATGGTATAGAATTCGCTCTGTTTCCCGAAATTGTATGGGATATATGCGTATAAGAAATCCATGGCAAGGGAGAAAAAGAAAATTCGTCATTTGCCGGTGGAGCTACGAAATACTCTTTTTGATTTTTCGCTTTTTCCTCTGCTGCCTTTATATATGTCTCCATATCCTCCTGCATCGGTACACTTACAAATTTGAACAGTTCCGTTTCTGCATCCAGATAAGTAAAGGAAGTATGTATGGTATCATAAAGGACAACCTCTTCATCCAGAAAACGATACCTGAACTCTTCAATCTCATTGGCACATTTGCATACCGCATAAATAAATGCAAAGGTAAAAGAGTAGTTACGTTTTTTCACCATTTTCAGGAAATTTGTAATATCCAATTCCAGACTGATGCAATACTGCGGTTCCAGACTATTCTGGAAAATCTGGCAATGCATATTCCTTTTCCATGTTTTCCTGTCAATCACCTGATAACTCTTTTCCATATTTGATCTCCGTATCATCTTTTTTTCTTAATTATACTTTTCATGTTGTATGCTGTCAATAATGTTGTATGCTGTCTTTGATTAAAAAATATGGCAGTGCTCTCACACCGCCACCAATCATTACATATTCAATTCTTCCATCGCATGGAGGATATGGATTTTCATAGCACTTCTTGCTCCCTCCCCATTTCTCATCCGCAGGAACTCCATAATTGTTTTATGATCCTGAATTGTATCTGAAACTGCTTTGCTCTTCTCTTTGGAAAGCTGCACCCCTTTATCAATGGCCTGGTAAATAACTGGCAGCAGCTTTGTCATAAATTCATTATGGGTTGCCTTTGCAATCGCTTTATGAAAATTTCTCTCTGTTTCTGTTCTGTCTTTCCCACCAGCAATCTCCTCTTCTATCTGCTGCCCCAGACGCAGGATATGTCCGATTTCCTCATCACTGGCCCGCATTGCCGCATAATATGCCGCCTCCGGCTCCACAATCAGCCTCATCTCATACAGATCCCGGATATCCGTTTTTATATCAGCCAGAGATGGGACGCCTCCCTTGTCAATCTCAAAATCTTCTCGTACAAAAGTTCCAAGGCCTCTGCGTATTTCCACAACCCCATTGGCAGCCAGAATACGGAATGCCTCTCGGAGCGTTGTCCGGCTGACTTCCAATTCACCAGAAAGTTCCATTTCATTGGGAAGTTTCTCCCCCGGAAGAAACCTTTTCTCTATCACAATCATTGTCAGAATGTCATCTGCCACTCTGTCAGACAGTCTCTTCTGCATCCGTTTTTCCTCTCTCTCCATTTATAATTCTTTCCGCCGCCTGATCCGGTGTTATATGGGAAACATCTATTTTTTCTGTATCCAATTTCTCATACAAACCAATCCGGGCAATGCTTCTCTGAATCACATCCTCTGACCGGATACCTGCATCTATATCCTTTTGCAGACGTTTTCTTAGACTGTCCACATCACAAATCAGGGAAATGGTATGTACCAAACAATCCCCTGTTTCCAATTTTGATAAAATCTCATCAATAATTGCCTGTTCATGCATTACCCAGCAGAATATGACATTTTCATATGCACTGCAACGAATAAACTGATTCAGCAGAAAACAGATATTCTCCATTACCATTTTCTTTGTTTCCGGTGTTACCTGAAAGGGACGCATATCCCAACACCAATCCCCGTCAAGAAAAACACAGTTCGGAAGTTTATTTTTCAAAATCCGGCAGGTGGTAGTTTTTCCAACTCCCATAGTTCCGCCTATTAAGTAAACATTTTTCATAGTCTTCTTATTCCTACAATGCCAGCACCATCAGATAGTCTTCATCCTGCTCCCGCAATACCTGAAAACCCAGCTTCTGATACATCCTATATGCATAATTATCCTTATTTACACTAAGAGAAACTTTTTCATATCCCTTGTTTTTCAACAGTACAATCATTTCCTGCATCAGTTTACTTCCGATCCCCTGCCTCCGAAACTCCTTCTTTACTGAAATAGCAAACTCCGGTGTATGGTCATCCACATTACCATATCCTTTTACTTTTCCTGCTAATATCCTTGTCCACGCTGCGCCAAGTATATGACCACATGCTTCCGCCACCATGCACAAATCATCCGGCTGTCCAAAATCCGTAATATACACCGCAAGCTCCGGCTGATTTACAATCTCCCTTGGCGGCGCCGCGGCACCCTCCGGAAGATAAATTGCATCATACAAAAACTCTTTCAGCAACGGGTACTCCTCCGGTTTGATCAGACGAATTTCTATTTCATCTGCTGTTAGATCTGAATACTTTCTTCTATTATTCTGATATTCAATTCCTTTTTCATACAAACAGATTCCTGCATATCAACATAAGGTTCATAATTAGGAATTACCTGATATCCCAGATTTCTGTACAAACCCATTGCCGCAATCAAAGGTTCCCCCGATTCTAAGATGAACGCTTCGTATCCCTTTTTCAATGCTTGTTTTTCCAAAAGTGGCATTATTCTTTTTGAAATGCCATTACCACGGTACTCTTCCTGTATAAAAACTCTTTTTACCTCTGCTATATGGCTGTCATACTGTTTAAAAGAAGCACATCCGACAGGTATTGTTCCGTCATAGGCAATCACTACATCGTGAATGTCGTCCAATAGGTTGTATGGTATATATTCTGTCCTATTCTCCTCCCCACCTGCCAATTGGTTCAGAAATGCGTCCAATTTTCCGCATAATAAAACAAAATCAGCATTTTTCCCGTCTGTAAAAATATATTTGATGCCTGCTGTATACTTTCCGCCGGGAAAGAAGCGTCTACGTGAACCTTTGGATAATTTTCAAAAATCCGTGCTTCCAGTAAATCCATCAATATGCTTCCACATCCTTTTCCCTGATATTCCGGCAAAATAAACAATCTGCAAATCTCATTCTTCCGGATGCTCCCGGTTCCTATGATGTTTCCCTGTACCATCGCAAGATAGATTTCTTCGTAGGACATCCCTTCTTCAATCCTTGCTTCACTGTGCAGATCAAGAAAGAACTGCACTGCACCTGACGGGTAATAGTGAGGATATATTTTTTGTATTGTTTCCTTTACAATAGCAGCCACCTGTTCCGGACAATCTGCCAATTTTAATTCTATATCAGGCTCAAGCATTTCTCAATTTTCTCCTGATTTATCCGTACAATCTTCAGGCTTTATAAGCCCTTCCTGAAACAACGTTTCAAATGTATTTACTGCTCCCCCATGCTCCACGATTTTCCCATCAACCACTTTGTCTATATCTACCCCGGTGAAGGCCAGTTTTTTATTCGTAGGCTTCATTCCCAGCCATTCTCCTTTGTGTGTCCCTTCCATGATAAACTCAGAGATAACATGATCACCGTCACAATACTGCCTGATGATCTTCATAGAATAATCGGGATATGTATTCTTTACTGCAATAAGATGGCTTCTCATTCCTTCAATTCCTATTAGAATCAATTCTTCTCCATTTTTAAGTACACAGTCCTCAGACACATATTGACCCACTTCTTCCAACAAATGATTCGTCACCACAACTTCATAAAAATATTTCACGATTTCTTTTCTATCCATCACGACCTCCCAGGAAAAATTACTTTTTCTTTCTCAGTTTTAACACAATACCCTGCTTATCTGCCGCCTTCTGAAACTGCCCGGTCACATAAGCAGCCTTTTCTTTTAATGATAGTTCTCCAAATGTTTCATCTGATTTTATCTGCTCCTTCACGTTTCTCACATCTTCCAATTCCAAAAGATTTACAGCCACGCAGAAAAAAGTCTTTTTCCGCCCATCATTACAGTTTTGCAGCAGCCATTCTAAAATACGAATTTTCTCTTCTTGTTCCGCTCGATATGCCTCTACGCCAATTTCCTGCTGCTTCTCCAAATCCCTTTTCTGGTTTTGATGAGTGACAAACGAATCAAACCCATCAATATCTTCATATTTTTTACATGGAAACTCCTGACATTGGCTGCAATATTCCGGATTCCCATGCTGCAGGCTGCATCTGGCTATTTTGCAGGACTGGTTTCCTTCACCGCCGCCGCATCCCGGGCAATGCCCATCTAGATGCATAGGACACAGTCCGCAATTTAATCCACACAAAGAAAACAATAAATCTGATCTTGTAAAATCCTTCAAAATGTCCCCTCCCCATAAGGCCCTGCCCGTCTTTTGGTCCTACCCAAATTCCTCATTGTTTTCAGTATATCATGTTACTGATATATTGGATATGAGTTTTGTTAAAAAATACATTCCCCTTACTATTTTTACCCCAGGGATAAAAATATGGCTGTGCTACCAGTCCAACCAAACTGATAACACAGCCACATACCATTCCTATACGCCCGGAATTGCCCGTATTACCGGGCTTTCTTTGAAAGCAGGCAGACGGTTTCAATATTCCCTGTGACGGGATTTTTATACTATAGGACGAAAGTATAGAGTTTTGCAGGAAAGTGTGTCCTGACCAGAAACTTTACCCCATCTATATCAAAATCACATACCATACATTTCAACAGATACACGTTAACTTATCGTTTTCTAAAATGCAACCAATGAATTCCATCTTCATATCCCGTTGGAAGCTGGTAGTTTTTTCTTACCACCCGTTCTGCATAAGCGAATACTATTCTATTTATATTTCAATATCATTCAATTCCTTTATTTTTCTATTTTGACTTAAAATTACAAGAAAGAGAATACCAGTGAGCCCCGCCGCAACAAATATTAATCCAATGCCAGAACCTTTTCCCTGTCCAACAAACACAGATAAAAACTGCTGTACTTTACCATTTTTCTGCATAAGCGGTTCACAGATATGATCTGCCAATAATGCACCTGACAAATACCCAACAGGAGCAAGCATCCCTGTAATCATTCCCTGCAGAGAAAATATCCGTCCTTGCATAGAGGCAGGTACCTTTTCCCGTAATATAACCGTTTGGTAGGTAGAATAAATTGGTGATCCAAAGCATCCAAATAATACGGTCACACACCACTCCTCCATATTTCTCCCCATACCAAATAAAGTGATTCCAGCAAGACACATAAAACTTCCCACATACATCATTGATAATTTTCTTTTGGACTGTTTCATAATTGTCAGCATAATACTTGCAGCCAGACATCCTGCAGCCATAAATGCAGATATTATTCCGACCGCCATCTCACTATTATCTGTTCTGGCAAGAATCAACGGAGAATACATACTGTCAAAAGAAACTGCCCCCATGAATTCCAGTACACTATACATCAACAGCAGTATCAAAATTCCCTGATCTGCTTTCAAAAAGGAAACTGCCTCCTTTATGCTTCCTATAATTTCATGGAAAGCTGCATTCCGGTCTTCCTTTACAATATCTGGTATTCTGACAAACAGCAGCAATGTTATAAATGCAAATAAAAATGTCCCCAAATCTATAACAATGATCAATCCCAGATCTCCAATGCTCAGAAGCCCTGCTGCAAGAATCGGCGTCAGTATACCCACAATCGAACCTGCCGCAGACTGTACTCCTCCAACTCTTGCATAGTCTTTTGGATCAACCAGCAAAGATATTGCCACCTGCGATGCTGGGTTTTGAAAAGCATTCATAAAACCGCTGACCATATTTACCATGCATAGTATCCAAAGTTCTAAAATACCGCTCATAAAACAACTTAAAATGACAAATGAACATATAGCAGCAATCGAATCACAGATCAGCATGATTTTTTTCTTATTTGCATTGTCTACAATAGCACCGCCAAACAGACTCACGGTCAGATATGGTATTGCGCTGCAAATGGCAAGCAAAGAGGAGGCCATAACCTGACCATTCTTTGTATATACCCAGATAATCAATGCAAAACTGGTCATGCTTGTTCCAAGCTGTGAAACCGTTTGACCTGTAAACAGTAATGCGAAATCTCTGATATGGGATTCTCTTCTTTTAGTCATTGATATACCTCACATTTCCCATATGTATCAATTTCTTATACATATAGCACTGTGGCGAATGGTCATTTATAATTCCACAGGCCTGTAAATGAGAAAACACTGTGATAGAACCTAAATATTTAAACCCTCTTTTTTTCAAATCTTTGCTTATCTGATCTGACAACACATTGCTTGCTTCTCCCTGGCCATTGTGATGTTTAACATAAATCAGGCTTTCATAATTGGAATAGGACCATATATAATCATCAAAGCTTCCATATTCTTCTATAATCTTGAGAAACGCCTTTGCATTTCCTATAATAGCCTCTATCTTACTTCTGGATCTTATCATACCATCTTCGCTCATAATCCTGATAATATCCTGTTCTGAATACTTCGCGATCTGATGAAAGTCAAAATCAGCAAAGCATTTTCGAAAAATGTCACGCTTTTTTAGCATCATTGTCCAGTTTAATCCGCACTGCATAACTTCCATGGAAATATATTCAAAATGCTTTTTATCATCGTGAAGAGGAATCCCCCATTCTTCATCATGATATTTTTGTACAATACCACCGTCAAGGCACCAACTGCATCGCTCCATAAAAACCTCCTCAAATGTTTTCCATTATTGTACACTATTTACATCCTTTTTTTACCCACTTTACCAAATTAAAGCAGAGAAAGTTAGCATCCTTTTCTCCTGATACACATTTTAAATAGCTGTTCCATCGCTCTATAATCACATAGGAAGGAATCCTCACTCGCCTTCATCATCTCTTCCTTACTCGCATTTGCGAAATTCACCACATACCCATTATACAACGCTAAGCATCGAATAAACTCACGTTGGCTTCTGCCGTTTCCTTCACGGAAGGGATGCAAGGCATTAATTTCTGAAAAATAATATGCCAGCCGACCTATGAAATCTTCTTCCTCTAATCCCTGCAGGTAATCTTCTTCTCTCAATTTTCCAAAGATTTCTGCTGCCTGGCCCGATAGAAATCTGACATTGCAGAACATATTTCCTTTTGCGATATCAACCTTTCTGATTTCCCCTGCCCATTCATACACATCCTGAAAAATATATTTATGGATTGCCTGCAAATGTTTCAAATCGAACTTTCCCCTGATTGGTTTGTCTATCAGTTCCAACAAACGCAGCATTGTAAGCCGTCTTTCCAACTGGCTCAATCGTTCGGAATCCCTGACTCCCATTTTGTTTTTCAAAACATCGGAATCCGGATAACAGTATATACGATCCGGCATTTTATCTGACCTCACTTAATATCCGGCTTCTTAACTCGTCTCCCGAAATCTCTCCATTTTTATAGGCGCGCAGCATTCGGATATCTTCTCCGTTCAAATCCATGCCTTCAAACGCCATAGTCGCTTCCACTTCCCTGATTGCCTCTGCCGCTGAATATGCTGAATGATTTATTTTCACTTCAAATGGAATGCTCTCTGTAAGAATAATCTGCTTTATCATCATATTTACCACAGCAGATAAATTCGTTCCCAGCTTTTCAAGAATCTCCGATGCTTTCTCCTTATCCTCTGATGAAGTCCTGACTTGTAACAATGATGTATTTGCCATATTCATTCCTCCTCGATACTTGGTACTTTTATTATACAACATTGTCATTACATTGTAAACTTTATTCTCCATGTTTATATCAAAAAAGCCAGCCAAGATATTTTTCATCCCGCCGTGACCACCACACCGCTCTCATACACTTTGATATGATCCAGTGTCCGCAGCATCAAATCAACATCTAACTCCTGTATGGGCTGTGCATGTTCCGTTAGTTCCATAAAGTCCAACGCCCGGAACCTCGCCAGCATTAGCATACTGGCAAGCGTGGTGGCCTGCCACTTTGTGCTGCCATTCCAATTTACTACGCCTTCCCTCTCGAAAATCAGCTTGATATAATCGGTAGTCTTGCCATGCAGGAATTCCATATAAAGTCTCTGCACGATCTTCGCCTGCTTCCGGTTCACCACCAGCTTCCCAGCTTCATTGGTATCATACCCAAGGAACCGTGTCCCTGTCCAGTAATACTTTCTGGTATTCTCCTGCACCGCCTGCAGGAACGCTTCGCTTACCGGATACATGAAAACACCTCCAATTTCACACAAAAAAGCACCCTATATGTCTCCATATAAAGTGCTTCGCTTCTGTTTACAGCATTTTATTCCGTTTTTTATACTTCTCTGTTACAGCTTTCTCGTGTGCATCTTTCTCCTGTCCCCATTTCCCTGGGTTCGCATATCTGGAAAGACTGCCATAATTATTTATTTCCGATTTTTCTTTTAGCTCCGCATCATCCCAAATCTGCGATATTTTTATTTTTTCCATTTTACTTTCCTATTTTTTAAGATAAGGTATCATCCACGGACAGCAACATATCTGTCATGCGGCATATCTACATCCCGGTAATGCTTTGTCCAGCTATCTTTTACACACATCCCGTTTCTTTGAGCCACCTTTTGGGAAGCTGTATTCGTGTCCCGGATGATCGAACAGACTTCCTCTGCTTTCAGTATTTCAAAGGCATATTCTTTGCAGGCTTTTGCAGCCTCCACAGCATATCCCGTATGCCAGTGCATCCGGTTAAAAAGATACCCGATCTCAAGCACTTCCCTGTCTTTCCATGGCTGCATGGTAAGCCCGCACTGTCCAATCATCTCATCTGTTTCTTTCAAAATAACTGCCCACAGACCAAATCCCCACTTCCGGTAACGGGAAATCTGCCTGTCAAGCCATTCCTGCACTTCCTCATTGCTGAATGCCCCTTCATAGGCATACATTGTTTCATCATCCTGCAAAATCTTACATAAAGCTTCAAAATCCCCTTGGTTCATTTCCCGCAGGTATAGCCGTTCTGTTTCAAGTATCATATTCCCTATCCCACTTTCCAATTTCCGTGAATCCACTCTATAGACAGAAAATCAAGGTTCTTTCCAAAAGCCGCCCTTATGAAAGTTCTCATTTCCAAGCGGTTTCGCTGTCAGCCGGAACATCACGCAGCCATCCGGACAGACAATTGTTTTGCTGTATTTCCCATCACCGCCCAGATTTTCCAAATCGCCCCCGCTTCTGACGGCTTCCATTAACGGATACAACATCATCATTGCTTTGGAGCAAATTCCATATCCGTCTTTATTAACAGGACAGCCATAAGTACATGTGTATTTATCTCCGATTTCTTCCCCATTACGGCAATATCGTTCTGTATGATCGCCTCTTAAAAAACCGGTAACTTCAATTTCAAATTCATATTCCTCATCATACCACTTCTTCATAATCGCCCTCTAAAGATTTTTGATTTTTATAATTTATGTATTTCTTTCAATACTTTTTGAATATCCTTATAAACTAATGGCTGCATACTATCCTCATAAAAAGATATATCCGCCTTTTGCAGCGCCGAACAAATATCATTTCTTAACTCCGACTTATCCCTTGCGATCATAGGCAGCAGCTTTATACACTGTCTTGCCGTAATCGGCTTAACATCCGTTATATGTTTCAAATATTCGTCAATAATCTCATCTATCTTATTATCTATATCCCATCTCGCATTATAGGCAAGCAGCACAAGCCCCCTTGTGCGAATATAAGAATTATCATTGTCAAGCATATCGCCTAGCCTATCCATATAAGCATAAACGCAATTCGTTTTTTCACTTTCTTTTTGCAACTCCTGTAATGCTTTATATGCGATATTATTATTTTTATCAAACAACAATTCAAACGTTTCTGCTATATTAACTGGCACAATCTTCTCCTTTACAATTTCGGATTAGCTCCGTTCCAAAAGCTGGAAGTTATCGCTTACCGTCTTTAATAAACATGATTAGTTTTTCAACATCATCAAATTCATCATAATCGCCAATGATACCTTCACGATGATATATAATACCATTTTTCTCGTTACGTTCTAAACACTCTAACAGCATTTGCTCTCCATATCTTTTAACAAATAAAGTAAATCCATATGGTTTTATTTTGGACAGCAAACCTTTTCTGCAATCTTCCATACAATCATAACAATGACCGTAGCATTTTTCTATTGAGCATTTCCTGTTTTCACACCAGTCTTTGTCGGGACATTCCCCTGAATTACATCCGTGACAGTTTGTATTCTCAGAACACAAACAGCAGGCAAGTCCACATCTTGCAATTCCTAATTCCCGTTTCATAAAACACCTCCGCAAATCTCAATAAATCTCACTTTCTTCTTTCCATTATAACAAACATCCTTTCAGCAATCATCTACTATTTAAAATTCCTGCAATGTAAAACTCACCTTCCACAACCCTTTATAGGACGTATCTTTCACAAGGCTTGCCTTATACCCCTCAATAAACATTTCCGCCTGTTTGATTTCCAATGTCTCCGTATCAAAATATTTCACTGTGATCTTCTCCTTCTGCTTAAACCCCGTCAGAAGTTTCAGCCACTTCGGTGAAACAGAGAACGTGACCGGGATAGACACCACGCCAAGCCGCACCACATCCCTCTGGGTTGTCCCGGCCTCCGTCTCACCGCTGGAATCCGCTTCCACATCCGCCATCTGTACCTCGTAGGAGTCTGGCAGAGGAAGCGGCGTCCCGTCAAATGTCAAATACTGTATAAATGCCATTCCTATCTCCCTCCTGACCTCAAATTCTGCCTTGCCTGTGCATTCACCACCACTTCATCCAAAAGCGTTCCTCCGATATAGACCGGAATGCAGATAGTCCCCATATTATCATTATTCTGCATCCCCGCAAACATTTCCTGTATTCCGCTTACCATCTGCCGGATGGAATCCATGAAAGAAACCTGCATCTGCGCCGTTTCCATTGCTGACACCTTCGGGCTGATGACCATATCCGCAGCCACACCTTCCACTGCCTGTTTCACCAACCCCTTACTTTTTTCAATGCCCTGTGCCAGCCCCTTCATAAAGTCCGGCATCCAGTTCTCGTAATCGGTCAGCGGGCCTTCATCCGGCACAGTGGAGAGCTTCGTAGTATCCACGCCGATCTCAACTGTAATGCCCTGGATTCAGGATGCCACACTCCCACCTGCCTTTCCTCCACAAAAAAAAAGAGCCTTCACTGGCTCCCGTACAACATGAAAAAGCACTTGCCGCTATGACAAGTGCTATGTAACCATTATTTATTTTTTCTTCCAAACTTCTTTAAAAACTTACCCTAAACAATCTGATATCCTGCATCAGAAAGCACCTTTATTGCCTTGCTGTAATTTTCCGCTTTCGTTAAAATATAGTCCGTATTATAGGTGGAAACAGCGAAAATACCAATCCTATTTTCTGCCATCAAAGACGATATCTTTGCCAGTATCCCTATTAGGGAAAAATCCAAAATCCCTTGTATTCGGAATGCTTTCCACCCATCATCTCTCTCCATTGTATTCTGCGGAACATTTTCCGTTATACACACCAATGACTTTTCTTCGTCTGTTCTTCCAATAAAGCAGAATTCCCGTTCCACATCTACCAATGAATAATCTTTCACTTTACACACGGAAAAATTATAATCAATCGTTTCTATTTCCATTTTATCTCCCTATCCATTTCTACACTTGACTCTTCTTTCCAGCAGAAGAATGCCAAGACAGAAATCCGCATAGGAATCCCTGTCAATCAACCCCCAAATCCGGTGCAGATGAAACAGCCCAAAGAACAGGATGAACCAGGGTTCATAAATTTCAATCTTTTTCATCCGATCTCCTTTAGATGCTTCACCACATTCAGTTTCCGCATCGTTGCAACAATTCCCAACTTTCGTTCCAGATAATTGGTGTTCAGCTTCTTTTTTGCAGCATCTCTCGGCAGGTACATATACAGGCATTCTGTGCCGCTCCTGAAAGCCTCCCCTTCAAAAACGGTATTTTCTAAAACAGCAAGTTTTTCTCTATCAATCCGGTCATTCGTAAAAACCAGATGGATTCTGGAAAAATCACAAACTTCATCAAACGGATTCTCTTCTGAAGCAGTCTCTAACTGTTCCTTCGTTTTCAGAATTACGACCAGATCAGCACCAATATTCTCCTGTATCACTTTATGAATCTTATCTGCCGTTTCTTTTAAAGGCAAATCGGTATCAAGAAGGACATTACCACTCTGTATATAGGTCTGTACTTTCTTAAACCCGGCATCCGTCAATAACTCTGCCAAGTATGACATTTTCGGAATTCGGTTTTTTCCAGTTGGTGTCACTCCCCGAAGAAGCGCGATCATCCGCATACTCTTGCTCCTTTCAAACTGGAATTTTACGTTCCAATTGCGTTTTGGACTGTATCGTTTCCCACCAATGACTTTGAAAATTTAAAATGGAAATTATGCATTCCTTCTCTTAAATAAAATCGGTGGGTATCTTGCCGAAGTTGTTTCCTATAAGCTTCATCAACAGCAAACTCCATAATCTCTGCAATACATTCCGAATGATGTAATTGCTCCTCAAATCTTAAATTCAAAACTCCAATTACATTATCATCATGCTCACAAATAAGGCAATAATAATGTTCATTTTTTATCTGCTCTTGATATATTGAATAAAATCTATCAAATGAAAGCCTCTTACATTCCATATCACAAATCAAATTATAAACCTTTTCGCAATCATTCAATGTTGCTTTTCGATACATTTTATATACCTCCAGAATGCACTCATCATTCCCTGAGACGGGAATTTTATACTACAGGACAAAATAATAAGGTTTTGCCGGAAAGTATGTCGGAAGTAAAGTTTTACTTCACTTCTATCCAAATCGCATACCGTATTTTTCAAGCAAACCCTCCTCGACATACTGGAATTTAACTCTGTATCCATACATCCATTTCATTTCTGCTAGGTTTCTCAAAAATAGGCTCCCATTTCGATACAAGTTCATTAACTATATAATAGGCATTGGTTTTACCAGCCATTACATCTTTTTTTCTTTTTTCTATTCCACGGAAACATATTTTCCGTCCCACCAAACAGAAAACACACGAACATATCAACCTCAAATCGCCGAAACCCTTTGATTTTAACGGGCTTTCCGGGAAAGTTTACAAATTGTTTCAACTGTCTTTTCGTTGAGCAACCGAATTCTATAACTTTCCTCGCCCATATGTTCTAATTCAATTATGATACATTATGACACATCTATCTTCTATGATTTATTAAAGCATATTCTTTATAATAGTTAAGGCTACATTCATTCCAGACCTGTTATCACTTGGTGTTTTCGCAATTGTTGTCCAGTAACGCCCATCACCATAATAGGTCAGTTTATAATGCTTACCTTCTTCTGTAATTATAAAACCAATTTCAGAAAGAAGCTGTCTTAGTGAACCCGACACATTCTTATATCCCTTCAACGCTGCTTTCAATTCCTGTGCCTTTTTATCAGCGCTATGCTGACAACCACCATTACTGTGAATAATATCTCTAAGGACATCAAATTGCCTTGTTTTTGAATCAATCTTTGCCATTTTTTCCTCTAATGCGACAAGAATCATTTCTTTAATCTCATCCGGGAAAAATTCATCCTCGTCACCAAGATATAAAACAGGTGTTGCATCAGTACCATTTATTTTGGCACGAAGTCCCTGGTTTTCATATAATAATGACTCATTGACATGAGTGAGATCTTCTACCTGCTTTTGCAGTTTTTGTAGTTCCTCATCTACAGATTCAATTAATGCATCTGCTTCAGACTTAGCCTGCTCCTTTGCTGTTTCGGCAGCCAATCGTTCAGCACGCTGACTATTCAAACGATCTCGTAACAATGCGTTACTGACACCTTGCCAAGTATACAGCGTATTTACAAGCTGTGCATTGCTATATTGAATGACATTACGAATAATCTTCTCAAGAAGAATGACATCACTACCCTCATATGCACGGTAGCGATACCGTCTATGTCCCATTGCTTGATTTGGATAATATATTCCTATTGCCCCGTAGTACTCATTCTTGCTGTCACATAACCTCCGGATTCTATCATTAAGCCATAAACTTTTTTCGACAAGAACATGTGCAACACCTTTCAGTCGTCCTGCAATTCTTCGAACATTTATGGGATCTTCATCATGCAAAGTTTTGGATATGTACACTACAGGAAGACGGTATTTCTTCTCACCATTTATGACATCCACAAGAATTTCAAGGTTATCCTCTGATATCAGAATTGGATCCCGTGATATTGGCAAATCCCCGTCCAACTTAAGATATCCTTTTTCAATTAATAATGTAATAAAATGTGGTGTTGAGAAAGATGGGTCTACTGTAAGTGCTTCCTCCAGGTAACTCCGATCAAGACGTATAGACATCTTCATGTCATTGAAATTCATCACATAATCAGTATCCCAGACAACACCATCTGACTCTGTTTTCTCATATCGTATAGCTATAATATTCTGATTACGGTATTCTTCGATAGCAAGCCAAAGGGAATCTGTTCCATACCGTATGTTTCGTTCCCCATTCCATTTTATACCCTGTATAACATTTTCCGTATGCGGGCTACCTTGATTCCATTCAATCGCAAGCTGAATAAAAGCGTCTTTTGTCATGGAATCATTAATTTCCAAAATCGTTGAAAATAATAACATCTACATTCCTCCGCTTCTTATGTAATTCAATCAGAATCTCATTATATCCAAAGTCCTGACAATTCATGTACGTTCCCTTTTACCACTATGCACATACTTTAAATGCAATTCAAACCTTATCTTTAATAATCTGCAATCCACACCTTCGAGTTCCATCGTCTTCTCAAATTTCATTCATAATACATCATTACACATTCCTCCGCATCTTTATAGGGACAGATAATATCGCAGGCGACTCATGCCACCCCATTCAATTTCCACCATTCCATAGACATCTTAACGAGTTCGCAGAAAAACATTCTTACATTTTGCCATTAAGAAAGAACATATAGACAAGATGAGTCTCTTCCTGAAAAATTTTTATCAATCACACCTCTCACATATAATGTCATCTCACCGAATTTATTTCAGTACTTTCCAATAACCGGATTTATTAGAACCTACTCTTTCTATATATCCATATTTCTTCAAAACCGCTATTCCTTTATCTATCGTAGTCTTACCGAGTTTCAGTATCTCCGCAAGACGTGGCTTTGTAATATTGGGATTGTTCCGTATTTCTGCCAAAATACAGGTCTGTGTATGATTCAGGAATGATTCTTTATTTTTATCACCCACTTTATTGCTCTTTTTATCACCCACCTTATCGCCCATAACATTAATCCAATTAAATGGAATTGTAACTACAATAGAATTTTCTCTGAATTCGTAGGCTTCTTTTCCATATTTCTGTGTAATTTTAGGTACACCCCGTCCAGTTTTTTCACTAATATGAAGCTGCAAAAATATTTCTGACAATTTCTTATTTACCGGCACAGATTCTCCTGCGAAAAACCCTTCCATCGTCTGCTCCGGTGCAAGGGAACCCCGGGATAATATCTCAATCCTATCAGAAAATACTGTAATCATCGGTTCATTCCCACTGACCCATTTATTATGGACGAAGGCATTAATCACTGCCTCACGAAAAGCATCGTTTTCAAATAACGGAACTTCTTTTCTCTCAACAACACGTTCCCTTTCATCTGCCTGAATGATATTCAGCACGTCACCATAACGCAATACCTCATCCAATGAATACAATAGGCACTGATTGCCAAATTCACGCACGGAATACATATTATCTGCTTTTGTCGTGCCAGAGAAAATTGCTACCCGTATTGGTATATGTGAATTATCAGATAATAACTGTGCCAAAATATTATATTCCCCGTCTTCTGTATAGAAAGACAAATTCTTTTTAAAGGTATCCTGATTCAGTTTTAAGCCTTTAGCTCCATAATAAATAAGCAGTTTTTCAAATGTAAGTTCCTGATAGTCTGACGGAGTATTTTCTATTGTTGGAAAACCATGCCTGAGTACTTCAAATAGAAAGGCTTCTTTTTCAGGATATTTTCTTAAATTCTCTTTGCTTGATCCTATACGGATATACCTTTCTCTTGCATAGGATGTGGGAACAGATTTCGCTGCAGGAATCGTTAAAAGAACAATCCTTTTCCCTTCTATAAGCAGTTCTTCAAATGTAAAATTAATATCCGGACTGAACTGCCGTGCAAGGTAATGTTTTAACGGTTCATTATTTACATCTTGATTACAATTAAAGCTCGTTCCTACTATCTCATGACTTTTATCATTAATTCCCCAGACAAAGTATGCAAACTTTTTTCCCGCAATGGTTGCACTATTAGATAATGCTGATATATATTCACCCAACTCGTCTGCTTTAAACCAGTTTTCTTTAAATTCGAACCATTCTCTTTCGGAATCATACTCCCGAAGTTCTTCTACTATTTCGTCTGATCTTCCCATATTGATTTACCTGCCTTTATGAGTTTATCACCCACCTATTATAGCACGGGTGGGTGATAAAGTGGGTGATAAATTTATTATTTCTTATTCTTTATTATTTATGTATCAGTATCGATTTCTACAAATTCGGTATAGCAACCCTCATTACTTTTCCCGATCTTTAATCCGATAATAATCTTCCATATCCAAACTCAATTTCACATAAGAATCCGGTTTGCGTTTTCGGTTGCTCTTCTGAAGTAACGCGATAGTTTCAACGGTACTTTCGTTGTCCCAACAAAGTTCCTGTGTTTCCCTGTCTCCAAAATACACCGGGAAACGGAACTTTATGTGCTTCAGGAATCTGCCATTCGGCTGCTCCTGCTCGTAAATGTCCACCTGTTCTACAAAGCTGTTAAGAAATTCTTTCTTTTCCAGATCGGTGAATTTATGATATAGTTTATCAAAATATAAAAGAAATTGATAGACGTTTTCTTCTGATATTTTCTGCTGCTGGATATTCAGCAAACGCTTTTTAACTTCTTCTATGCTATTTTCCACGCCTTCAATTTCATCATATAGGCGATATAATCGTGTCTCCATATCCTGATATTTCTTTTCATAAAATTTATCTGTAATATCCAGACTGTCCATCTGCTGACCTAGCCTTGCTTTTGCTCCTGTCAACTGGCGATGCTGTTTTTCCAAATTTTTGATTTCTTTTTCAATTTCATCTGTGTCAATCCTTGAACCGATTTTTTTTCGGATAGCTTCTTCAAATTTAGGATTCTGTACCAGTTTCCGGATAACCTCTTCAACTGCATTATTGACCTTATCCTCGCTCCATTGCTTATGGTAATCACATCTGTGACCATCCATTAAGCGGCGGTGCTTACAGGCATAGTAAAAATAATCCTTATACAAAGTTCCATCTTTCTTTTTCTTTCGGTTCACATTTCCATACATTCCACTTCCACATAGCGGACATTTCAAGATCCCGGATAAAATATGTTCATGATCTAAGCTATGGATCTTCTCATATTTCACTCCATTTTTTACCCTTTTCTGGTGTGCCAGTTCCCAATCTGTCTCTGAGATAATCCCTTCATGAATGCCATCATATAACATATAATTCTCCTGTTTTACAATACGGTATTCATTTCGTGTTCCAGAAACCTTCTCATTCTTTCTTCGTCCGTAAGCCAGTTTCCCACAGTAAACCGGATTGTCCAAAACGCCTTTTATAAAAGAAGCGGCAAATGCATCCAGTGTATTATTCTGCCTCTTTTTCTTTTTATATCCATGCTGATTCAGCCATATGGCGATCGCAGCAATTCCCATATTCGTATGAATAAATTTATCATAAATCAGACGTATGACCTCTGCTTCATCCTCTGCAATCTGTAATTCTCCATTTACCAGTTCATAGCCATATGGGGCAAATCCACCGTTCCATTTCCCTTCTCTGGCTTTCTGTTTGCGTCCCTCCATTGTCTGGACAAGGATATTTTCCCTTTCAATCTCTGCCACCGCAGACAAAACAGAAATCATCAATTTTCCACTATCTTTTGAACTGTCAATCCCATCCTCGACACAAATCAGGTTCACCCCAAAGTCTTGCATCCTCTGCAAAGAATTCAAAACATCTGCCGCATTACGACCAAATCTGGAAAGTTTGAATACCAGTACAAACTGTATCTCATCTGTGCCATTCTCGATATTATCCAGCATTCTCTGAAATTCAGGTCTTCCCTCCACGCTTTTTCCAGATTTACCTTCATCTGAATACTCATTTACAATTTCCATATTTTGAAATTCTGCATAACGCCTTAATTTTTCTTTCTGAACATCCAGACTGTATCCATCTACCTGCATGGTTGTAGATACTCTGGTATAGATATCACATTTAATTTTTATATTCTTCATAGTCTTCTCCCATATATAGTATCCTTGTTTTGTTGTCCCAACTTTATTTTAGTACTCATTCCAATTCTTTTCAATACTTATTTTCCGTGTTGACGCATTTCTCTGTCAATTGTATAATTAAATTAGATACATAGCATATCTATTATCAAAATATCGTCCGCTTACCGAAAGCATCTAATAAATATCCGGCTTGAAAATTATTTAGAAATTATTTCAGTTTTTGATATTGTGTTTTTATCACACATTGCATATACTATAAATACACAAAAAGCCAGAAATAGAGGAGGTGTTAGTATGGCTACTTCAAGTATTACTCATAATTTTGTCGTATCCAATCCAAATAGCGTAAAGCGTTTTGTCTCAGCAATTGACGAAGCTGATCGTGACCGCACACCAAAGCAGGCACTTCCCGGACGTCAGTTAACAAACCCACAGGAAATCTTAGCTTTAATGTCAAAAAGGAAGAAAAAACATGTCTGATAAATATTTTACCGTCAATATTCGGGCATATTTGGATAAAGACGAACCGACATATATCGGAGAGGAAAGTCTTTACGACTTGCTCTCCGATTTTTCTTGTCCTGAAAACCCCGATGTAGAATACTTTTTATTACATAATGCGATTGAGTTTACCAAAAAAGATCAGTCTATCACTTATCTGGTATTTGGTGCCGAAGACGCTTCACTGGTTGGGTATTTTTCCCTTACAATAAAGCCAATCTCTGTCCGAGCTTCAAATATCAGTAAGACGATGGCAAAAAAACTGTCCCGTGTCAGTATTCTGGATGAAGAAACACAGTCTTACAACACAGCTGCTTACCTGATTGCGCAGTTAGGAAAGAACTATTCTCTACCAAAGGAAAAACAAATCCCTGGAAACATCCTACTGGGCTTTGCACTGGAAACCATATCTGGTCTCAAATATTCCGTAGGCGGTGTTATGGAGTTTCTTGAGTGCGAAGATAATGAATTTCTTCTGAATTTTTATACGCAGAATCATTTCAAGCCATTTGACACTCGTATTACCATTTCCCAGAACAATGAGCCACACACTCTGCATCAGCTTTTAAAATTCATCTGAAAATCCATAAAAAAGCGACAGTCTGATTTACATTTTGTATTTCAGGAAACTGCCGCTTCTTTTTCTTCTTTATTCTGTTTTTCTTCCTCCAACTCCCGGAGGACTTCATCGCCGTACTTATCAATCATCCGTACCAGAAAATCAATGCACCGCTCAAATTCAATATTCTGTTGCATAAGCTCCTCCTATCGTTGTTTTGATATGAGCTTATTTTACAGAATTTTTTTATAAACAACATTGAACTGGAATTGACCGTAAATTGAGAAAAACGTGCATCAAAAATTTCTCTTTTTCTTGAAGCGAATGTATGTTCGTGTTATGATATACTTATTCACTCATTATAATTAATAGAAAAGAGGAAATGCCTATTGGATCGTTGTGATTTTAGTTCAATAATAACATATTTAAAAGACCAAATTAGTGAAAGCAATCAGATGAGTCAGCCTGAATTTTTATACGAAATATTTGAAGATTTTTTAGACAGTCCAGAAAACAATGAATTTACTCTGGATAATGGTCTGGTTTGCCGCTGGATGACAGGTCAGGCGAAAATCAGTCCCAAAATATCTTCTTTTTATGCAAAACCAAGCAATCAGGAAAAATTGGCGCAAACCATACACCGGAATATTCTTCCGTTAATGGCAGACTACAGCAGAACACTTCAAGATATTTATACCTTATTTATCCAGGATTCTTCAATTTCTGAAGCCAAAAAAGCAGAACTTGCTCCCCTATACCAATCTGTCAATTCACGAATACTGTTTCTGGCAAAGCTAATTTCTTTCGGCATGGAACGACAATTTGTTAAACGTGATGCCAAAAACAAAAAATTAATCGCAGGCGGTTCTCTCTCCCCGATGGTATTGGATTATATTATGGATGGCGAAACACCAAGACCATGCCGTCATTTTGTAGGACGAGAAGAAGAAATAATAGAGTTACATTCTCTGCTGGAAGAAAACAGCAAGGTATTCCTTTATGGCATTGCCGGAATCGGAAAAAGCGAACTGGCAAAATCCTATGCAAAGTACTATAAAAAGCATTACACAAACATCCTATATTTTGAATATGCCGGAGATTTATATCAGTCTGTTACGGATATGGATTTTACTGATGATTTACCGGAAGATACCGAAGAAGAACGTTTCCGAAAACACAACCGTTTCCTTCGTTCTTTGAAAGATGATACTTTGATCATCATAGACAACTTCAATGCAACCACAACACAGGACTCCTTTTTGTCCGTAATGTTAAAATACCGCTGTCAGATTCTTTTTACAACAAGAAGCAAATTCGATAGTTACTGTACCCTGCACTTAAAAGAGATTAAAGAATCATCCAGCCTGTTTCAACTGGTATCTTCCTTTTATTCGGAAGCAGAAGAACATCGGTCACTTGTAGATGAAATCATAGCAACAGTTCATCGTCATACTTTCGCCGTAGAATTAGCAGCAAAACTTCTGGAGAATGGAATTTTAGCTCCGCATCAATTACTAGAAAAGCTTCAAAAAGAAAAGGCTTCTTTCGAAAATGAGGACAAAATCAAAGCTTTCAAAGACGGACAGAGCAGTAACGCAACCTACTATTACCATATCCACACCCTATTTTCCCTTTATTCTCTCTCCCATGAGCAAAAGGGAATCATGCGTAATCTATGCTTTCTTCCTTCTGCTGGTATCTCCGCACGGCTTTGGGCTGAATGGCTTCAATTAAGAAATTTAAATGATGTCAATGATCTAATTGAGACAGGTTTTGTACAGTCAAGTCTCCGGCATACTATTTCTCTGCATCCAATGATTCAGGAAATTGCAGTTTCCGAGACCGCACCTTCTGTTACAAGCTGCCACATTTTATTGGATTCTCTTCAAAAAATATGTTTGATGCATGGCATTGAAGTTAGCTATTATAAAAAATTATTTCAAACAGCAGAAAATATCATCCAATTCATTGAAAAGGATGATGTTCCCCAATACCTGTTATTCTTAGAAGATGTTTTTCCATATATGGAGAAATACCACTATCAAAAGGGCATGAAAAAAATCATCCAGGAACTACAGCATTTTGTAAAAGCAAGTACTTACGGAACTGCTTCGGACTGTGCCTTACTATTGGATTATCAGGCAACGATGGAAACAAAAACAGAAAAAGCGATAAAATTAGAAAAAGAAGCCCTTGCTCAAATAAAAGAAACCACAAAAGAGAATGCACACCTTGTTTCCAACCTCCATTCCAATCTTGGAGGGCTTTACCGAATAAACGGACAGCTTGATCTGGCTAAAAAACACATGGAAACAGGTATCTTTCTTTTAGAACACTACCAGCTTCTTTATAGCAATGACAGCATTCCCCAGATTAATAATTACGCTGTCCTATTAACCGAAATGCAAGAACCAGGGCTTGCCATGTCTACTCTTCAAAAATTGGCACAGATAATCAAAGAATATAATTCGAACCACTGTCTGGATTATGCCCAGGTACAGGAAGCCATTGGCAATATCTGCCTGATCACTGCAAATATTTCGCAGGCAAAACAACATTTTCAAAAAGCCTTAAGAATTTACGAGGATATATTGGCAGATGAACCTGAATTGATTGAAGAAAAATACAAAAAAATTCAGGAATTATATCCACAAGCCGGAATTGCTCTGGCGAGGCTGTAAAAAATCTTGTGTCTTTGGAAAGTGAATCTTTCTGATAAGAAATAGATATGTAAGGTTTTGCTGTCGA
>NZ_CAXSVO010000032.1:0-43817 GCF_964240875.1 Ruminococcus sp. 5_1_39BFAA
GAAGAACTATTTATCAAGAATAAGCCAATCCGATTTGGGATTGGCATCATAAAACAACCAGTTTCACGGATTCAGGTATTGGTTAAAAGATTCCAATCCAATTTCGTCAAAACAATTATCGGAACTTTTAACAGATATTTTGTCAGGAAACTATTATAGAATTAAAAGTGATACCATCGATTTCTAAAACTCAACACTATATTCCTGCAATAACCAGTCAGCTATATCTCAAAACATGAGGTTCCAAATCGGAACCTCATGTTATCAAATATATCCTTTTGCTTTTAATAGTTCTGCACATAAGACTGAGCCTCCAGCCGCACCACGTAAGGTATTATGTGACAGACCGATAAACTTCCAATCGTAAATACTATCTGGGCGAAGTCTCCCGACACTAATTCCCATTCCGTTTTCGTAGTCAACATCTAATGCGATCTGTGGTCTATTATCATCCGCAAGATATTGGATAAACTGTTTCGGGGCACTGGGGAGCCCTAATAATTGCGATTTCCCCTTAAATTCCCAAAGTTTTTCAATCAGCTGCTCGCGTGTTGGTTTTTTCCGAAAGTTCAAAAATACCGCCGCTGTATGTCCATATAGGATCGGAACACGGACGCATTGACAAGTAATTCGAGGTTCCACGGCAGGAACGATTTTTCCATCTGACACGCTGCCCCAAATGCGTAAAGGCTCCTGTTCGCTTTTTTCTTCTTCCCCGGAAATGAAAGGAATGATATTTCCAATCATTTCAGGCCATGTCTCAAAATTTTTCCCAGCCCCAGAGATTGCTTGATACGTGGTCACAACCGCCTCTATCTTGTTTGACATTTCTATTACCTCCTCTGTCAAGATTGATGAACTGTAATATTCTCATTATGAATAGAAAAACTCGCCGCCGCAGCAATAGCAGATAAACACATATTGATGATCCAAAGCGGAGTATATCCCAATCCCTCTCGTACAAAAACACCTCCGAGATACGAACTTGCAAAGGCCCCTACCTGGTGTCCTATCAATGCAAATCCATAAATCACGGCCATCTTCTCTGCTCCAAATTTCTTGCTGATAATGCCGGAAGTTGGAGGAACGGTAGAATCTCCGCTCAATCCCAATAATGCGGTTACAATAAATGCAAAGGGAACCGACTTGGGTAGAAAGAGAAAGCCGAGAGAAATCAGTACCCGAATTGCATAAACACTACCCAACACATTTTTCATCTGGTATTTTACCCCAAGAAATCCTGCACCAGCAGCACCGATCATTGTAGCAATTCCGTAAACAGTCAATGTCAAAGAAGCGGTATCTCCCGCAATTCCATAGGATCGAAATTGGGAAAATAAGTGGCTTTCGATAATGGACATATTGAATCCGCAGGTAGCAAAGCCTATCAGGATTAAGCGGTAATCTCTATCTTGAAACGCATTTTTCAGTATTGAGAATAGGGACTCTGATTTCTCACTTTTTGTTTGAACCGCTATAGCAGCTTTTTTGTTCATAGAGGCTATCCATATAACAACCGGAATGATAATCAAAAATGGAATGCATAACGTACTCATAGCTGCCTGGATACCAAAATGAGAAATCAAGCCTTCTAATCCTGGTGACATCAACGCATCTCCAATACCAGCGCTGGCCTGGACAATCCCAGATACATATGCAGCTCTTTCTTCACCCAAAATGGGAGTGATCGCACCCATAACGATTCCAAAACAGAGACCGGTTGTTCCAAAAGGCAGGACCAGACCAAAAAAGAGGAGTAATGTGAAAAAATTCCTGCACAGCGGTGTAATGATCAACCCTAATACAGTAAAAACAATTCCCATCATGATAACAAATGTGTTCGATTTTCTCAGTGCAAGCATTCCAAGAAAAGGTTGTGAAAGGCCATAAACCAGCGCGCCAACGCCAATACAAAAGCTAATGGACGCGTAATCCACACCCGTTACACTTGTCAGGCTATTCATCATGATACCATAATTATCATGCACTCCCTGCATGACACCGTGGACAAGGCAGGCTGCAGCTACAATAATAATTAGTTGAAAAATATTATTTTTTTGCTCTTGATTCATCTCAAAGCTCCTTGCGAATTGTTTATTTTCTTAGTATAATACCATCAGAAAATAGTTAAATCAATTTGAATAATTTTAAGCAATCATTCAATTATATAAAAGTATTTAGAGGGGTGATGTTTATGGAATTGAAGTATCTCTATACATTTCAGACAATCGTAGAAGAAGGGAGTTTTTCGAAAGCAGCCGAAAAATTGAACTATACTCAGTCAACGATCACATTTCAAATTGGACAGTTAGAGCAAGAATTATCTGCAAAACTGTTTGAAAAAATCGGACGCAGAATGGTACTTACAAAAGCCGGTGAACAGTTGATTCCGTATGTCAATGATGTACTGAATTCCGTTGAAAGAATGCACTGTTTTGAGAGTGATCTATCATCTTATCAAGGATCCTTGCATATAGGTGTCGGCGAGACATTGTTATGCTACAAATTACCGTCTGTCTTAAAAGACTTTTGCAAAAGAGCACCGAAAGCCCGCTTATTTTTACATTCTATGAATTGCTACGATATTCGAAATGAATTGTTGAGAGGTACGCTTGATTTAGGATTATTCTATGAAGAAGTAGGGGGACTTGGTTCTAACCTCACTATTCACCCATTTGGCAGCTATCCAGTTGTTTTGGTGGCCTCTCCCGACATCAAAGCACAGTATCCTGACTTTATCACGCCGAATCAGCAGATTTCCATTCCGTTCATCATAAATGAGCCAACTTGTATTTTTCGGCAAATATTTGAACAATATCTTCGAGATAAATCTATTGTACTCGATCATACGATTGAACTTTGGAGCATACCAACGATCAAAAACCTTGTCCGGAACAACGTAGGGATTACCTTTTTGCCCCGCTTTTCCGTAGAAGAAGAATTGAAGCTCGGAAGCCTGGTAGAAATTCCAACAGATATGTCAAACCCTTGTATTACTGCTGTATGTGGTAAACATGCTAATAAATGGCAAAGTCCACTTATGGAATTGTTTGTTGAGCTATGCACAACTATTGTTTAATGCCATGATTCAGCAGCGTCACCACATTCAGTAGCTTAGTATGACAGTATGCTATTTTACTATTTTAATATTCTTGCAACAGCCAATCAGCTATATCGTGAATCTCAATTCCCTCATAGCTATATTTCGGATGCTTTGTTCGGGCAATAATCATTTTCGGATAAGCATCTCTGATTTGAAGCAGTGGAGAACACTCTCTTTCAAGGGTTTCCTGTCCTGAAATATTATCGCTCACCTGAATGTAAATCTTTTCGCTGCCTCTTTGAACGACAAAATCAATCTCCTTTTGATAGAGTTTGCCGACATAGACATCGTATCCACGGCGAAGAAGTTCGATGCAGACTATATTCTCATAGATTCCTCCATAATCCATATTTCTGCTTCCGAGGATTGCATATCGGATACCGGTATCGCACAAATAGAACTTCTCAGAACTTTCAAGATATTTCTTGCGACGAATGTCATATCGTTTCATATCATAAAACACAAAGGCATTACACAAATACTTGATGTATTTGCCAACGGTGACATGATTGGTTGAAGTCTTATTTGCTGTCAACAGCTGACTAACCTTATTCGGAGAGGTCAGATTGCTGATATTATCCATAAGGAACTCACTCAAACGCTGCAAAACCAAAGTGTCCGGCAGAGCGTATTTCTGCACCAAATCTCTTGTAACAATGGTTTCATAGACTTCCTTGATATAGTTTGTTCTGTCCTTTTCGGTTCTGTAAGCATAAGATCCTGCCAGACCACCCTTAGTGGAATAATCTTCAAAGAGCTTATCTTTATCGCTGACATCATCATAATACTGACAATACTCCCGGAAACTAAACGGAAATACATGAATCTCAATATAGCGTCCGGTAAAAAGGGTTGCCAGATCCGCACTCAGCAGGAAAGCATTGGAACCGGTCACATAGATATCATATTTGCCTTTTGAGTATAGGCTGTTGATTGCCAACTCAAACTTGGGACACATCTGAACCTCATCCACAAATAGGTAGTTTGTTTTCCCATCTTGATAATGTTCTTCTACATAAGTGTGTAACGCATGGTATTCCTTGATTTCTTCATACGCCAGATCCATGAAGTCAATGAAGATGATATTGATATTTTCAAAATGACTTTTCAGATACTCTATATATGCCTGCATCAATTTTGATTTACCGGAACGGCGAATGCCTGTAATAATCTTGATGTCCGGAGTACCGTTCAGTTCAATGATTCTATCGAGATACTTTGTTCTCGTAATGGTCTTCATATAGTCACCCACTTTCAAAAGTTTAAAATTTTTCATTTTTCGAAATCGATTTGTTGTGCTTATTATACTGCCTGTAAATAGTATATACAAGAGATCACTTTCAAAATCATAATTTTTTTTATTTTTCGAAAGCGATACGCGATGCTGTACAGATTTACAGATTTTTTGCTGCTGAGTTACCACATCCAAAAGCTTGGTATGGCTGTCCACCATGTCCCCAGAATATCCTCCAGATACTTTGCGCTTCGAGTAAAATAGTCTCCGATATCCTGTCGAACCCAGATGGATGAATTATTAGGGCAAACATCAATGCTGAGGATGAAAGTGATTTGATAAAATACACTTAAATCGTGATGGATTATGGAAAGAAAAATATGTAACTTTTCATAACCGACACCACCTTTTTGATTCGAGATATCTATAACTTGTGCATTCAAAAATCTTCCTCCTTTCAAAATTTCAGCTGCAAGAGAATTTCCAGCAGCTATGTATATGCAATAAAAAAGCCATCCGGCAAAAAAACCAAATGGCTGATATGTGCTATTACTATTTAATTTGTACCTGGAACATACAACTTTTTCATTAGCAGAAACGCTCCTGCTAATCAATTTCGGCAGCCAGTTCGATATTTACCTGGTGAATTTCAGACATAAGAAAAGCCAGAAAGCCTTGATTTGCGCGAGGCACGAGCCAAGCGGAAATGCTTGCATTTCCATTTGGCAACGCCCGCGGCAGTGAGAAACTTGTTTCTCACTGTAAGGATTTCTGGCATTGTGACCTGGCGTTCCTAGCGCGATTCGAACGCGCGGCCTTTCGCTTAGGAGCAAGGCACTCGGTACCTTGCTCCTGGTTTATCACTGTTATGAATTGTCTCTGAAAATCCTTTATTTACGGACTGTTTTAGCTGTCGTGGGCACTTCGCTGTCAGCTTTTATATCGTCCCGGAAAGCCCCCGTTTTGGGCATAAATGCTGGCATGAGCTAAAACGCATTGTGTATATCAAATTTACGCCGATGGTATACTTTTTTGTCAACCGATCCGATGCTTTGCCGCTTCGCAGGCATTCATAGGTCGGCTCGCAGAACTGCTGCTTTGGTAGTCAAAAATTTCCATATGGTGCAACAATGTACATAAAGATCTTTCGACTTTTAATGGTCGCCAAGTTGGCGACCATTAGCCCAGAGTATGGTTTTATGCAAAGAAAACTGCAAATCTGGGAGAGTTGGCGGAAAAATGAAAAACAATTACATTTTATGCGACCTTAAAATCATTTTACATGTTCTTAACTTTTACGCGTTTTCCCGAAAATGCAATTCCCAATTTGAATATAGGTGCCACACCGAGCTCTATCAGTTCTGCATCATAGCGTTTTTCATCGATCTGCCTAAGAGCATCTGCAGCAAATCGCTCCATCTCCTCTTCTTTCAGATCGGCTTTCCACTTAAACTCCATAATGATTCCCGGATACTTTTTCTCTCTCGGGAACATGGTAATATCGTATCTTCCGTCTCCAGATTCTCTGTTTGATTTGATTCTATACTGATTATCCATCAATGCGATCAGTCCTAATACCAGGCCATGATAAAAGCCCTCGGTTCCTCCATCATAAAAGCTTACAGATTTATCCAGATATTCCGCAATGGCTTTCTGCAGTTTCGTATAATTACATGCAAATAAACTCTCTGCGATTTTATTTGCAGTTGTCCTTGTAATTGCACCGATCTGCATCAGATGAAACAGGATTTCACTTTTATAGACGGCAGCAATCTCTTTGTTCGGAATAGAAACCTCACACAGATATGATCCATCCGGTTGCAGCTCTTTCTTCGGTGTCTTTAAATATCCGGCAACCAGTAAAAGGCTGAAGATGTTATCCGGATCCTCCGCAAGGGCTCTGTATACCACATTCTGATCTATTCTGGTGATTACACACTCTCCCTGAAGCAGATCATACAATTGACCTTTTATTTCCTCCGTAGCAGCCTGAAGCACATCTACAAGAATTTCATTCTTTCCTGTATTTACCCAATAGGCCTGTGGAATACCTTTTTTCGAAACATAATTAATGACGGACCATGGATTATATATTTCTTCATTGCCAAAAAGATATCCATCATACCATTCCTTCAGCTCTTCCATCTTATCTGTCATCCTGTAATATTGAAGCATTTCATAAACTTCTGAAGATGTAAAACCAAAGAACTGACTATAGTCCTCATCCATAATCGAGTTGACGCTCAAATTATTCAATCCGCTGAAAATGCTCTCCTGTGCAATTCGCAAGATTCCTGTAAGAAATCCATAAGACAGATTCCTGTTATCCTTGAACGCTCCTGAAAAGAATACCCGCATGAAATCGTTAATTTCATTATAGAAATCCTTAGAATATCCTTCCTGGATCGGTGTATCATATTCGTCAATAATAATAATAGGAGCAACTCCATAATAACTTGCCAGCATCTTTGAGAGTTTCTCAAGCGCAACCGTCAGGTCCATATAGGATGCGCTGCCATTTAACATTTTTGAAAAATATTCTTTCTCATAATCCGCAAGCTGACTGCCATTCAGTATTTTTGCATGTCTTCCAAATTCCGCCTGTAACAGATCCTTTATTTTATCAAGAGTAGCCTGCCAGTTGTCAAACTTTACATCTTTAAAAGTCAGAAAGATAACCGGATATTTTCCCTGATGAGATGTATAGGTATCTCCACATTGCCAGATCATAGTATTCTCAAAATATTTGCCGGTATCTTCTTCAGATATTTCAAAAAAACAGCGAAGCATATCCATATTCAAAGTCTTACCAAAACGACGCGGTCTGGTAAACAAGGATACCATCGGCTTTTTATCCAGAAATTCTTTAATCAGTAAGGTTTTATCCACATAATAATATTCAGACTGTGCCCGTGCATAATCAGAGATACCAATCGGCAATGATCTCAGCTTTTCCTGCCCTCTTGTCTTTACATATCTGCCACTGGAAATGCGTCCATCCTCCGGTTTTATGGCCTCATCCGGAATCTGCCATCTTCCACTGTTCTTCACCGCGCCCGGAATTCTTCCTTTTTTACACAGGTCATTCACAGTTCGTTCGCTGATTCCCCACTCCAAAGCTTTCTGTTTACAATTCTTCATTTACATCACTTCCTTACATACTACGCGATTTCTTTTCGCATATTATAGCAAATACTCCGCAATATATCAATTATATGTTGATATATTGCGGAGTATTTTCAGCGTTTTGTAAGAATTAACTTGTTCGAATCCTAACCACAACGTCCCCATTGCTAAGTAATTCCGTCACCTGATCCTCTGGTAAGTCTATCTTTCCGAGTCTTGTATATGCCCAGGAATTAGAACCGTAAAATAACACAATGTTACTTCCGCTGTACAGAACGATATCACCGTTGTGGGTCGTCGTCTGTTTATCATTCCTCGTATATCTTCTGCCAAGAGATTATCATTAACGTATAGCTTCATCTCTGAATTCCTTTCCTCATAATCTGCCGATTCAGTAACTTCCGAATCAAATTCCGTGGTTTCTGTATTGATTTCCTCCGTGTCTACATTGGCTTCTTCCGTTTTTGTAGAATTTTCAAAATCGGCTGTAACCACATTGTCAGAGGAAATTTTCACATCCTTCGTTTTTCCACACCCGGATACCAGAAGCAACATAAGTAGCAAAAGGATTCCCAAAAGTGCTTTTCTATTAAGCATGTGCAATACCTGCTCCCATATCATATGCTTCCTGGATTTTAGGACTACCATTGATTTCTCCGCCCATGGTTACTCCACCGCAGAATAAGTGACCTGCCAGTTCTGCTTTTTCAAAGCAATCAATCCAGCCATTCAGTCCTGATAATGCTTTCTCATAAACATATTCTTCGTCCTCTGCGGCTGTTGCAAGGAAATACACTTCCCTAAACTTATAGTCCTTAGAGAACATCGGATTCATTCTGTCAATTAAGACCTTCATCTGTCCAGACATCTCATAATAATAAATAGGAGTTGCCCAAGCTACGACATCTGCATTCAGAACCTCATCCATGATTTCCTGCACATCATCTTTGATCACACAGTTTCCTGTCTGCTGACATGCAAGGCAGCCTTTACAGAATCCGATATTCTTTCCTTTGAGACTGATCACGGTCACATCATTTCCTGATGACTTTGCACCCTCTGCAAAAGAAGTTGCCAATACCTCTGAGTTACTATTGGCTCTGATACTTGTTGAAATTACGACTACTTTCTTTCCCATATTCTGAAACCCTCCTTATAAATATTTCTCAAAGAACGACTGAAGCTTGTCAAATGGAATGACATCCACATTGTCATACAGATCTGTATGGACTGCATCCGGAATGATCATAAGCTCCTTATTGTCTGTGTATTTGCTCTCCGCAGTCATTGCTGCATATGCATCCCTGCTAAAATAGCAGGAATGCGCCTTCTCGCCATGCACGATGAGAACAGACCATCTTCCAGAAGAAATACAGGTACTATATGACCTGGCGCATGAATAGGTCGCAAATTTTGTTATACCCATTATACCCATCCGCTTTTTTATTATGGGTATAATGGGTATAACAAAAATGAGCCTCCGAAGAGACTCATATTTAATGGTCGCCATCTTGGCTACCATTTCGACGCAAATGAAAAAGCCCCATCGTTTTATTTCGTCAGGCACCAATGTCGTCACCGGCTTCGCTGCTTTGCTATTTCGTGGCATCATATAACGGGCTCTATTTTTCAAATAAATCGTCCCCTAAAATAACATTCTGGACAATTCCTGAATATTTTCCCTTTTTATATCCATTTCCACAAATCAGCGTGATATGGATTGCCGATTTCACATTGGTTTCTTTCTGAAACTGTGACATTCTGTTTCTGAGCTTTTCATATTCATCAGCATCCAGCATATAATCATCACTTGTAAATTTCATTTCACAGAGATTGATGACACCATCTTTTCTGCTGATGATCAGATCAATCTGCGCCCCCTTATCGGCTCCACCACTTCTCCATGCAAACTCATTTGTTTCAATTCCGCCTATTCTAAGACTTTCCTTAATTTGAGGAATGTGATTCAGACACACAATCTCAAAAGAATTTCCCCTCCAGGAATGATAACCCGGTGAATTAATATACTCGTTCCATGAATCAAACTTCTTATTCTTTATGAATCGGATACTGAATAGAGTAAACGGATCGATCAGTTGATAAAACTGTTCTCCCTCTCCTCTTGTAAAATTACTGAATTTTCGGATAAAACCACACTCCTCCAGTTCTCGCAGATCCTTTGTAAGAACAGAACCTCCTCCAATTTCCTTTTCCCTGGAAAGTTCTGCCCGGGTCAGACCATCTCTGCTTTTCGCAAGTCTCTCAAGGATTGCCAGATGTTTTTCAGGTTTATCATACAGTGAATAAAAAAGGTTGTTGTACTCATCATGAAGGAAGCCATACTCCTTAAAACAAAGTTCATTTACATTCTGCGCCAGGCTGAGGCGTGAATCGAAAAGATTCAGATAATGCGGTATACCTCCAAAAATCATGTAGCTTTCGATCATCTGGCTTCGGCTCATAACGATATCATTCAATTCAAACAGTTCTTCGCATTCTGCCAGCGAGAATGGGGCAAGGTGAATGCGTCTTGTAATCCTGTTATGAAATCCTTTTTTATTCGTGAGAAGGTTCGTTATAATCCACGACGTGGCAGATCCGCAGGCAATCAACACCAGATCCTCCTGCGCCGATGCCCAGCTATTCCAGAAATAATCAAGCGCACTTTTAAAATCCGAGCGGGCCGTATCCATCCACGGAAGTTCATCAAGAAATATGACTCTTTTATTATTAATCGGTTCACGATATACCTTATCGCTTTGAAGCAATTCCTTAAGACGCGCAAAAGCCTCAAACCAATCTGCAGGTGCACTTTTTTCTTCATATCCATATGCATTCAGGCTTGCCTGAAAAGCACGCAGCTGTCCCTTCGTCTTTTCATCTGACAGACCAGTCGTATAAAACGAAAACTGCTGATTAAAGTATTCGCGAATCAAGTAAGTCTTTCCTACCCGTCTTCTTCCATATACGACAACAAATTCCGGTCTCTTTGACAGAAGGCACTGCATTAAACTGTCCTTTTCTCTTTTTCTTCCAATAATCTTCATAGAATCACCACCCTTTCATAAATCGCCACACACCATCTTAAAATAGCTTAGTTAGCGTTTTATAGTGCATATTTATATTATAAATCGCCATCATCCTTTTTTCAAGTTAAAATATAAGGTCGAATGTCAAGACTTTTCATCCTCATTTACTTCCCTTCTTCTTCCAGTCTGTGGGACTTATCGCTTATTATACCCTTATTTGCGTTTAACATAAGATAACGCGGGTATTTCATTTTCCAAGTAACGCAAAATGAGCCTCCGAAGAGACTCATCTTTAATGGTCGCCATCTTGGCTACCATTAGGGCGCATCAGGAAAGAGAGTGCTCCCACCTTATCAAGTACGCCACCGGCGTACTTGCCGCGAGGCGCGCGCTCCAAAGGAGCTTTCATCTGCGCGCCTCTGCGATCCGCCGGAGGCTCAACTTTCAGCGGGTGACAATCCCCTGTTGAAAGTTGTATCCATGGACTTGGCTAGCGAAGTTAAAAGTGCTGCCATTTCCGGATTGGAAAGAACTTTCGCCAAGAGCTCCGCATCCACATTTGTCGGAAGTTCTACTGTCTTTCCAGCCACATTGGCATGCATACTCGGATCCAGATTCTTCTTCTCATAAAAGACCTGCTCGAAGAGTTCCGCATTTTTTCTGCGATCATCATCAATGATATGAGAGTATACATCGGTGACCATATTGATCTGGGAATGACCGGAGTCTCCCTGTACCGCCTTGATGTCACCGCCATTTAACTTCAGCTTGTAGGTAACACTGGTATGACAAAGGCTATGGAATACTACCGGCGGAAGATCATGTTCCTTAATCAGGTCATTTAAAGCCTTACGAATAGAAGAAATACCAATCGGTAGCCCAAAAGGTGTTGCCATCACCAGATTATAGTCCATGTACTCATCTCCATTGATCACCACCGGAGTTCGGAGAAGTCTCTGGTAATATTTTTCGATAAATCTGGTATTGATATTCTCCAGCTCATCTCCGCCAATAATCGGGATGATATAATTATTGATCATACTTACGTTAGAAGAATATGTGGACAGCGCCCAGGCCTCTTTCCCATACAAATTAACATACTCCTCCAGCAGCTCCTTGACTGTCTTACAATGAGGCACGATCATTTGTCCGATATCCGCACGATACTCGATTTCCTTCTTGCGCTTCTTTGCTTCTGACATGGTCTTATAGGTTTCCCATTTCTGTCTGCGCTTTCCGTTCTTATCCTTATAACTATATACGACACAAAATCTGCCTCTTCTCTCAACAATTGATGCCATGCTGATCCTCCTTATTTCTCTTTTTTCTGCAGCCAGTCCTCAAAACTCTTTCTTGGAATACGAACCGTCTTGCTGCTTTGAACTGCTTCTATTTTTCCTTTTTTGATCCACTTATGTACGGTTGCCGGATTTATTCCTGCCAGAAGCGCAGCTTCCTTTACCGTCAGATACGCATCATTTCCGATATTTTTGGTATAGCCATCACGATCCTGAACCGCTCTTCTATATGTTTCAATACTGCGATTATCTTCTTCCTTCACCGTTTCCGGCGCCTGCTCCGATACGATATGATATCGATTCTGACTGGCATACCACTCATAAAAGCTTTCCTTGGTCACTCGTCTTCGACCATCAAGCTCAATGGTTTTCAGAATATCCGAACGATCAATAATGTTATAAACCACGCTTCTTGAAACACCCAACATTCTGGCCATTTCCGGCATTCGCATAGAACCTTCCACAATGTCACGAACCTTCTCCCGATCCTCGGCATTGCGGAACCGATTCTGATTCCTGTACCACTCATCAAATGCTTCTTTAGGATACCTTTTCCAATAATCCACCAGGATATATTCCACACCGGCTTTCTTCATCTCCTCGTAGACCTGCCATTCAGAAATCTGCAGAATCTCTGCAATATCCTTTGGCGAATAAGAATGCTGCTTCAGTTCCAGGCCAGGCTCCTCCCCGGTAACCTTGTGATATTTGATCTGATTGGCATACCATTTCTCGAAGCTTTCCAGCTCCACACGCATTTTCCCCAGGATCACTTCTGTCTTGAAAAAATTCTTGTGAACCAGCCAGTATCGATCCGTCTTCTTCAAACCCAGGAGCCGTCCCATCTCCGCTACCGACATGTATTTCTTCTCCGGAGAAGGCACCCTTTTGTATGCACTCAGGCTCTCAATCTCTTTCACCAGTTCGTGAAACTCTTCTTCCTTTGTCAATGGATTGTAATACAATCGCGCCACCTCCCTTGATACTAAAATAACTCATCTGCAGAAAAAGCGTTAGGATGTACATCTCTTGCCGATGATGCAATCCTAACCTCTCTTTCTACTGATTCTGATCCAGCCACTCATCGAAACTTTTCTTGGAAATGCGGTACTTGCCACCAACCATCACCCAACTGAATTCTTTCTTCTTGAGCAGTTCATAGATACACTGTCTGCTTACACCTAAAATTTCCTGCAGCTCCGCTACGGAATAACATCTCTTGTCCATATCTGATTTCTCTTTCTGTATTTCTTAAGGCTTGACCTTTTCATTTACTAAATACAAAAAACACAGAAAAAGTTTAGACAATGAAGCAAAAAAGTTTAAGAACTCTTATTTATCCTTCCAGATACATGTTACGCATCTTTCTGAGGATAGCACCAAGTCTCTGACTGAGAGCTCCTTTTGTGACACCAAGAATCTCTGCCACTTCCTTCTGTTTCATATCCTCAAAATAGATAGACTTGATAATAAACTGTTCCTGAAGCGTAAGCTTACTAATCTTGTCATGGAGAATTCTGCTCTCCTCTTTCAAAATCATCAGTTCTTCAAGGCTGAGCTGTGTGTCATCTGCCATATCGGCAACAGAAAGTCCATCGCTGTTAGCGCTGAAGGCACAATCGAGAATCTCACATCTCTTGATCTTTCGCTTCCACTTCTTATCCTTCTTTTTTGCAGCATTTTCTTTCTCATTATCAATCTTCAGATCCTGAAGTTCTTCAATCTGAAGATCCTCTTCCCTGTAATCCGGTGCCCACTTACGGCTGCGATAAATCTCATTTCTATAATCAGCGAACATAGCCATCGCCACTTCCTTGGATATCTCATAGAATACTCCATCAATCTTTGCATAATATTTTCCTTCAAATTTATATGGATGCTGTACGTACATCTTCTTTTCCTCCTGAATTTGAAATCTTGTTCTCGTGTTTCAAATCCAGGAGCGGAGGTGCACGTGGTTTACTGATACGTCTGATCATGCTTGATTCCCTTTCCAATCACGCGGTCATAAGCAGACCCGTGGCATTGGCTGGAAATCAAAGATCAATGCGGTGCTAACCTCGACTATCGGCTTGATGTCGCGCTGTCGCGCTATAAACGAAAAAAGGACCAGCATTTCTCACATGCAAGCATGCGTCAATGCTGATCCTTCTTCGTTTGCACCGCTCGTAGAACCACGCAAAAAGCCCTATCGAGCGGTTACACCCAATAGAGCTTTGAAAAAATCTTATTTAATTGTCCTGCTGATCTTCTACTTCCAGCATAATCATTGTATCATTCAGGAGTATCAGAGGTATCTCATATGCAGACAGAAAAGTATCATCGAAGGCGCAGAAAGTATCAAGTTGATGAGACTCGATAATGAGTAAAAAAAGAACAGCCTGCACTATTACAAGCTGTCCTCAAAAATAAAATTGCACGTCTGTTTAAATTACATTGCCTCTATTTGTTCTCTCACTCATACCAGAACACATCATCCACAGGCTTATCGAAATATCTGGCGATACGAAACAGCACCTCATAAGATGCTATCTTCTGCTTTCGCTCAATTCTTCCAATCGTGTCCGTACTGGTTTCCACCAGCAAAGCCAGCTGATCCTGTGTCAGTCCCTCCTCGGTACGAAGCTTTTTTAAATTCGTCTGGAACTCCATCACAACATATCACCATCCCGCTACTTTTTTAGAGACTCCCCGTCTGCTCCTAAAATGTAGCATAAAGCAATGTGCAAAAATCCCGACAACTACAGCATGTTTTCCGGTTTTGGCATGCGTCCAGTCCATCCCAGACTCCTTGCCCATGTCTTATAGCTTTTCTTCTCTTTCGGATCATCACCGTTAATCGTCTCAAGGAATTCGCAAAAACCTCCAACACCACCAACATCATCCACAAGACTCATTCCATCCCAGGCAATGCAGATTGGTTTTTCCTTACGCTGAATATCTCTCAACTTGTCCAGAAACTCTCCGTCTATTTGCTGACCATAGACATCTACAAACAAAGCTTTCTCAGGAACGAATCCATTTTTATCATGAAGCATATCGCCTTCTTCATCCCTGGCATAAACGGTTTTGTCGTACCAGGCATTGGTGCAGGTGATTTTAATCTCCCACCCATCGCCATAGTCATATCTATAACACAATGCAGATAATGCCGGGATTGGTTCAGGATTATAATCAATACACAGCATTTCCAATTCACGGTCCAGTTCCTCCATCTCCCGGAAATATGGAACCATGTCGATCATCGGATTTCCTTCTTCGTCAAAATGCGTTCCTGCCTCTTCAACAATCTGGTCCATACGGGCTGTCAGCTGTCTATATTTTTTGATAATGTCCTTACGTTTTTTCTCAACTTGTTTCAGGGCGACCTCTTTCTCCTGTTTCCATGAATCCCAATCTCCCTGTTCAGCCGGTGTTTTTAGTACAGTCCAAAGCATCAGGCGTTCCAGCATTTCCTCACACTGACCGTCCATGTAGATATTCCACGTTCTCTGATCTGTTGTTTTCTTCTGAATAGCAGGCCAGTCCTTTCGGAATCTGTCTACTTCAATCTGTGCAGGAATGTAATGCTCTCCCACGCCTTCATAGGAGTATGGTCCACAATACTTGGATTTCAGCCAGGTCTTAAAGCTTTCACCTTCCTCATAATCATCGTCCCAATATATATCTTCATAATTCTCACTTGGAAAACGAAAATACATACCAACCTGACGGGTCCACTCTTTTACCAATCCCCCATCTGTCATTTTTTTGAATTCATCCTCATATGGAACATAGCTATGAAGGTGGCTGTTTTGCCATCCAAAAGCTTTCATGATTGCATAATGAAGACCATGCAGTGTCATATTACCCGGAACAATAAAATCTCTGGTAATTCCATCCTTCATTCTTCCGTATCTTCTAAGAACTTCCTTATGTTCATCTGCGAAATATCCCAGGTCCAGTTCCAGATGAAGCTGCATTGCCATAGGAATCCGCTTCATCTCTGCTTCGATCATGTCCCAGAATTCTTTTTTCTCTTTCAGTAATCGCTCTTTTTCAGCTCTTAATTCTTCAAGAAGGCGCCGCTGCTCCTGAATATCATCCTCTTTCTTTTTTGAACGTGCTTCTGTATTGGTAACCTGATTCTTAGCTGCCTGCTGCATCCGTCCTCTATATTCCTCACTTCGAATCGCTTCGTCGCTTCTGTCTTCCCTTCCATACTGCCCACGGGAATAGGGCATATAAGACTGAACATTCTTCTCTGATATAACAAGCTCCTCTGCTATTTCAGCTACACTTTTGCCCAGAGCAAGCAGCTCTGCTACCTGTTCACTGGTTTTACTGTGCCACAATCCCTCCGTAATCAGTACTCTTCGTACTTTGATCGGATATGTCCCAAGCTCTTCTGCTGTCTTCTTTACAGAACCCGTCTCTTTATAACTATCAATAATCTGCTGATATAACTCATCCATATATCAGGACCTCCTTCATGTATTTTAGGTGGCCTACCTTTTATTTATGATATCAGTATACGGCCGAGCAATTAACGTGTCAACCTTACCTTTTAGTCATCAAAGAAATGCATTTCCATGTTATATGAAGACCCGCATATGCATATTTTACCACATTCACATTACCAGCGCTGCACCATGAATTTCACTCTCTCCTGCACGTCCTCACTAAAATCAGACAGATCCTCAAGACCAATCACCTCATCCTGAACCAACCGAACGAGATCGATCAGCATATCTGATTTGCTTACAGATAAAATAACGCCAGGAGCTTTGCGATCTTTTTTGATACGCTCTTCCAGTGCCCAGAATCGTTCAGAACCCTTCTTATCACAGGTCAGCAACTCTACATATTCCTTACATAAACGTTCCATATAACTTTCCTGCCAGCCAGGAAGTTTCTCTCGGAATAATTTCCAATCACGTTTTGATATTTCAACCATAATTCCACCTACAAACAATCAATAATTATCAAGCACATCCTGCAGATATGCCTTATATTCAGCCTTCACATTCTCCGGACCAGTAATCTTCATTCCGGATCCGATACCGGTTACCCAGCCAAAGAACTGCGGACTTACCGATACCAGTACTCTGGTTTTGAAATGATCTTCTCCCTGCGGGATCAACCAGACATCATGTCCAAATCGGTCGATCACAACACCTGCCAGCTCATTCTTACATTCCAATGTTACTTCCTCATCTACACCGCCGTACATTCCAAAAGTCTTCTTGGCAAATGCAGCTAAATCAAAGTTCTTGAAGGACTCCTCGCCTTTACGATCTTCTTCCAGAATCTCAGTATTCTGCATCTTATCTACGCGATAATGCTTGATAATTCCGGCCGCTGCATCGTAAGCCACCAAATAATAGTTCTCATCATCCCAAGTCAACGCCCATGGGCTGACAACATAGAAAGCACCATCCTTCTTCAGTTTCAGTTCCTTCTTAACCGTCCACTCGCCATAATGGAATTTAATCTGTTTATTCTCATAGATTGCGGTATGAATGTAATCTACGTTGTAATAAACGGTTTCATTTTCTGTCTTTGGTCGGTTTACAATGAAAACATATTTGGAAAGCATTGCTGCATCAGTTCTATAGCAAAGCTTCTCTAATTTCGTTATCAGTTCTTTGGATTTCTTCTCCGTGATAAATTTAGAAGACTGTACAGCATCCACCAGAAGTTTTAACTCCGGCAGTTCAAAATCTCTGGCACCGATATAATAGCCAGGATTTTTCCCTTCTTCTGCTGGATATCCAGTCCGAATTTCTCAAGGATCTCCATCTCTGTATATATCGTTCTTCGATCCGTACTGATGCCATATTCCTGATCTAGAATCGTGCATAATTCCGATGCGTTCAGCATGTACGTATCATCGGTACGTTCCAGAAGGATTTCCATAAGGCGCAGTGTACGGAGCTTCTGATCAAATGAAGCCATGGTATATCACCTCATATATCCTATCGTTTTACTTATTCCCGTAAATTCCAGATTTCATATCCCTGCCGTCTGGCCGAATCATAGACCGGCTGCATGTTTTTCTCCAGAATATTATAGAATTCTTCCTTTGAATTTCCCGGTCTGTACAATTCCTGTCCTGCCCAGATAGAATGCAGATTATCCCGATAGCAGGCTTCAAACAGCTTATGAAGGCCTGCTCGTTCATGGATCAAGGTATACATGCCATATTGATTCTCAGCAAACACTGCAAAGAAAGGATCCCATTTGGGAAGCTTGTTACTCTTCGACGAATTCAAAGAAGAATCCATCGGCATCAGATTCCAAAGTTCATCATTCATAACAAAAGACCATGGAATAAAATGATCTACATCATACTGCTTTGTTATAATCGGCTTCCCCGTAAAGACGTCGCATACTTCTCTTACTTCCAGAATGCCTTCCCAAAGTTTACGTACGTTATTCAGCTTTCGCATCTTCTCATCCATCGGAGCCAGCTTGTAGATCAGGCCCGGAACCTCCGGATTATTATTCTGCAGCCATTTCACTTTTTCGTATTGAATCCATCCAAGAATATTTACCGTATTATCCTGAATCATCCGCATCCAATCCGGATTAAAATGAACTTCCTTTTTCAGTTTACTACTGTCACCGAAGGTATAAGGCAGGCGAATTACAGTACTATCGATTCGTCTGATATACTCAGTTAATCTGCGAATACTTCCCCACGGCACTTCTTCTGAGCTTTTTGAGAAAAAACCTGCCAATGCCCGACCGGGAACCATATTGGTCAGCTGTTCCTTAGCAAGTTTCAGGTCGGCATTATGCTCCCGGATTGCATTTTTGATTTCCACTTTGGATGCATTTGCCGGAAGGTCACTCAGTTCTGTCAGTTTAAGAACCGCACGTTCCAGACCGTCTCTGACAAAACCATCTGCCTGCATGCCACTAAGGTGAATATGAAATTCTCTTACGGAATACCATGCATTGCAGATCATCTCATCAATAATCGCATCAAAGGTAGTATCCTGAATCCCCTCCGATATGATATCTACGATTGCTTCCAGCCAATAGAACTTATAACAGTATGACGGATCCTTCATCATCTGAGAGAAGCCTTCTATATCCAGGGTGTTGTGGTACTCTCCATTAATATGTAAGGAATATCCTATTTGCGGAGTATTAAATTCAGCCACCTCTCATCACCCCTTCCTGGTCTGACATCGCCAGTGATCCATTGGTCTTCTATCGTAAGCTTCGGTATCCCTTTCATGAATTTCCGAAATGTATCTTCCCTAAAGTCTGTAAAATAACGTCCGTTACGTTCTCCTTCAAAATCCCCGTACTTAAAGGAAGTGTAGATTACACCGGTACTTTTAAGCGCATCACACATTTTTCGAATAACCAAAAGCAGCTCATTCTTTGGCAAATGCAAAATAGAAGAGCATGCCCAGATACCATCATATATATCGATCTCATCCAGTTCCCCAAACAGCAATTCTTTTACTTCGATACCGGTAAAATCACTGGCCCATCTACAAAGTTCAGCTGATCCATCGGTTGCTGTAACCCGGTATCCTTTATCCAGGAAATATCTTGTATCGCGACCGGAACCGCAGCCAAAATCGAGAATCGATGCGTTTTCATCCAACAATTGTAGGAATCTATCCTGAGCGTGATGCATATCAACATTCTGCGTACTCTCTATGAAGTTTTCTGCATTAAGGTTGTAGTAATCAATCGTGGGATCCATTTTCATACTTCCTTTCGCTCAGTGAGAACTATCCTCAATAAAGCCATCCAGTTCAGTCCTCTCTTGTATTTTTTCTAATTTATTCTTTTCGTCAAAGCAGACCTTGTCACCTTCGTTGATATTACGCTCATAGAGCATGGCGTCTTCTGACTTTACTCTCAACTCTTCACCTGAAGAATTCATAAGTGTAACTACCGCCATGACAGGTGCTCCCTCAGCTCGTTCTTCACATCCAAAGTCCAAATCTTCATCGATTCTTTTTACTATATAGATCATACACTTCACCGTTATTTCTGAGATAAAATACAATCAGATGCTCATACACTCTTTAATCTTCCCAATTAGCGTAATATCAGCCGGTAGCCACGCTACACTATCTAATTCATCTTTTGTAAGCCACTTCGCAGCTTCCGCTTCTTTGAGTTCCAATTCCCCTACACTAACTTTCGCCCAGAAACAATCCATAGAGAGATGAAAAGTCGGATAATCATATTCAATGGTATCAATCATCATTTGATACATAAGTAAAGAACTTTTTTAGAAAATTTTCATCAAGGGCTAATAGCAAGATATGCCATTAGCCCCCGAAAAATTGTAATAACTATCTGCAATGTCAAGGGTCAAGATAAACGGGCAAGCCCGCCCTTGACATTATCATCTTTACAAACTTAAATTTATCTTTCTAACTTGACAAGATATTCGGTGGTATCTTCTTCAAACTTTTTCTGACCTGTCAAATGAAATCCATGCCTTTGGTAAAAAGAAATTGCTCTAATATTTTTTTCTAATGCCCATAAATTATTTGCATGGAGTTCTTTAATTGCAAATTCAATTAGCTCATTGCCAATCCCCTCGTTTTGAAAAGACGTATCTACATACAATTTACAAATCTCTGTTCCGTTCATTTGAATAAAACCTCTTATCAGTCCGTTATCAAATACATATATGTTTTTGATTATTTCATCTTTTTTGAAGTAATTATCTACTAACGAAACAACTTGCAGTTCACCAAAAGAAAAGCTTTCATCTTTGAATATAGGGAAATAATTTATCCTATTATTGAATACATATATTTCAGCTACTCTTGATAAATCATCTATTATTGCTTTCCTGATGTTCATCTTATATCTCCTTTGCAAATTCCGATTTGTTTAATTCTATCATAGTCATTTTGAAAAAACAATTTCCTCTGTCATTATTTATCGTTCACGCTCAATCTCTAGCTCTTGTTTCAAAATAGTCTTATTGATATAAGGAGTCCGCTAGCGACTCCTTTCCTTATTAGCATATCTTCCCACGGAAATCCAAAAGAATCCCTCAGTAGTCTTGTATTGTGATATAAGGTTTTGTGTTTTGGGGTTCTGTCATGTCTGGTAAAATATTGATTTTTGCTTTTTTGTGAATTGATATGCTGTATTGATTTTTTGCGTGGGGTGCGGTAATGCCCTCAAATACTATATAAATGAACGAAAGGAAGAACATTATGAAAAAAGAAAACATTTCAAAAAGAGTAACTGTTGACAATAGTATTATCAAAGAATTGCAAGAGAAATATCCTAAAGTAAACAAAAACGGTGTTGAGTACGACCTCGGCTTAACTTACTTTACATTTGAAACAGATTATTTTTCCTCTACACCTGTTCGCAGGATAATCAAAACATACGGTGCGGAAATTGTATCTGTTATTTGCTTTTTTAGAGAGCAGATGTGTCAACCACACGGTTGGTATACAAGAGTCGATGGTTTTTCTGTAGAAAGATTCTCCTGGTCTCTGCAGTATCTTAAAAATAAAGAGAATGAATCCCTGTATGCCAACTGGGTATTACGTTTACTGCCGATCTGACCTGGAAGATACACTGACAGGAACTGAGTCAGATATCGTGCAAAATCAGTTTCCTTCATAGCATACCTCCGGAATAACGTATGCACATGATCTTTCTACTTTCTTCATCAAATCCGGATAAACTTCTGCTGTCAGGCGCAGATACCTGGCCGTTGACCGCACTGTTTTGTGTCCCATATATGTGGAAAGAATCGGGAGCATAGCCGTCAAATCAGCTTCTTCTCTGATCCACTTTTGCAAAACATGAACTGCGAATGTGTGACGGATATCATGCAGACGAGGTCCCTGACCTTTTCCACCATGTGAAATACCTGCAATTTCCAGATATCTGCGATATCTTTGATATACAGTCATGGGACTGATCATGGTCTTATCTGGTGCAAGAAAGAAAAAGTCACCGTCTTTTTCCCACCAGATTTTATCTGCATAGGATATACACGCTTCTTTCACGGAATCTGATAATGGGATATATCGATCACGATCAGTTTTTGCTTCACGGATTGTAAGAATCCCCTCTTCGAGATTTACATCCTTGCAGCGAAGTCCTACAACTTCTGATACCCGAAGTCCACAGCCATAAAGAATTCTAAAAATCACTGGCAATGCCAGATGCATGTTTCTTGCAACCTCTCGTGGTTCTGTTTCATCTGCGGCTTTGATCACAGAAGTTATCTGTTCGTGTATAAATATATAAGGTACAAATGAATTATGATTCAATCCTGTTACTTCCGGCACGATATAAGCATCATATCCGAGGTTGTTCAAGTAGATGGCAAACTGCCTTATGCAGGTAATACGGTGTGAACGGCTTTTTTCAGATTCACCTTCCCGAGGGGCTATCCATTTTTCTGCAAGAGAACGGGATATTTCTATTTCTGTGACCCCCTGTTCTTCACTGAAACGACAAAATCGAGATAAGCATTTCGGTTCATCTGCGTATTTAAAACCGGCACTTCTTTTGTATTGAATGAATTCATAAACGGTTTCAGCAAAAGTGCTTGTCATTGTTGGAGATTTTCTAATTCTTGTCATGTTAGATTGCCACCTCCAATGCACACTTCCTGAGTTCACTGATATCGATACGAAGATAGGTCATCGTTGTTTCGGTAGTTGTATGTCCCAGGATTTCCGAAATAACAGGAAGTGGAATCTCATGTTCTAACAGACGACTTGCAAGGCTATGACGAAGTGTATGGGAACCTTTCTTTTTCCCTTCAAGATGAATTCCGGATTTCTGGAGACGGACTCTTACAAGGGCACCGACTGCACCCGGATTGAAATTCGTATAAGGTGTAACCTGTCTCACAAACACATGATCCGAATCAGTTTTGGGTCTTGAGTTTTTCAGATAATTGATGATTGCTTCGCCAACATCTTCAAGAAGGGGAAGTTCCAATGGATTTCCGGTTTTTACCTGGGTCAATCGGATGACTTCTTTCTCCCAGTCGATGTTAGAAAACCTGAGATTTGCAACATCGCTGCTACGCAGACCAAGTCTTGCAATGAGCAGAATGATGGCATAATCGCGGATTCCACAAGGATTTCCAAGATCAATCGAATCAAGAAGCTTTGTTACCTCGTTCGCAGAATACGAGGAAGGCAAGCGACTCTGCCTGTTGTAATGAGGATTTGGAAGCTTTGAGAACATCTCTTTTTCCATAAAACCATTCTCATAGCAGTATTTCAGATAATATCGTACCGCACGCATTGTATGATTTATGGTTGGTTTTTCATAACAGCTCAAAGATGTCATGAAATCCAAAACATCTTTAAGAGACAACGTATCCAGAGAAGAAATATTTTTCTTCTTTAAAAAGGCAAAAAAACGTTCCAGATATAAACTGAAAATCTGATTCGATTTTTTTATGATTCCGACTTTCTCCCGATGGGAAATATATGCTTCTGCACCGTCTTGGAATCCTTCCGGAAAGGTGTATGCTCTTTTATCCATAACAAGATAGAGAGTGACATTTCCTGAACGTTGGTATTCTGCCAAAGCATTTATACAACGAGAATAGACTGCACACCATTTTTTCTGCTTAATTTTAGATGACATGGAATAATGATCTTCTAAAAACTGTAATCCAAAGTCCATACTGAAAGAATCCGTGTCGTGTTCTTTGGCGTAGAGTAAAAGTTGCTTTGTAAGAGTTTTGAAGACGTTTTGGTAATAGTTGGATGCACCTGCCTGAATAAGTGATTCCTTAGTCTGGTTGATTAGTTGCTGCAAAGTTGAATTTTCCACCTTGTGTTCCTCCTTAAGTGATTTGATAAAAATACACTTAAATCGTGATAGATTATGGAAAGTAAATCAACCAAAGAATCCTTTATTTATAAGGATTTCTATCGCCAACTTTGCATAATGTATAGCTTTTCATAACCGACACCACCTTTTTGATTTGAGATAGCTATAACTTGTGCATTCAAAAATCTTCCCCCTTTCAAAATTTCATTAGCAAAAACGCTCCTGCTAATCAATTTAGGCAGCCAGTTCGATATTTACCTGGTGAATTTCAGACATAATAAAAGCCAGAAAACCTTGATTTGCGCGAGACACGAGCCAAGCGGAAATGCTTGCATTTCCATTTGGCGACGCCCGCGGCAGTGAGAAACTTGTTTCTCACTGTAAGGATTTCTGGCATTGTGACCTGGCGTTCCTAGCGCGATTCGAACGCGCGGCCTTTCGCTTAGGAGAAAAAATCAAGCTAGTTTTCCATAGCTTTCTCTGCCTAATCTAGAATCGTTCGAAGTCCCGTGAAGACTTTAATTTTCTTGTAAAAATAAACATTACGGATTACTGTCAAACCTCATCGAGTTTCCTGTAGTTTCGTCAGGATTGATTAGCTGTCTCTTAGCACAGCTAATATTTGGCGATAACAAAACGTACACTCGTAATCATATATATCGATCCTTTTTCCATTAGTCATGGGAAGCGGAAAAGATGTTATATATTTGTTTGATCAGTTACAACCATTATACACGATTTGGCTGAATTTGTCTAAAACTTTCGAATTGAATTTTTAATTTTTGACCGAAAGATAAGAGACAGCATCAGACTGTCCCTTCATCTATCATTCTTATTCAGTTTTCAATTTCCCCCAAGAGTTCTTGCCAATGAAGTAAACAACGCTGTCAATTCCGAATTGCCAAGTACCTTAGCCAGAACTTCCGCATCAACACCTTCCGGTACCTGCAGCATTTTACCATTGTCTGTATCATGGATTTTGGGATCCAAATTCTTTTTTGCATAGAATGCTTCCTCAAACAGGATTACATTCTGCTTTCGATCTTCATCAATGATATGAGAATATACATCCGTGACCATACTTACCTGCGCATGGCCCGAGTCACCCTGTACTGCTTTTACACCACCGCCATTCAGCTTCAGCTTATAGGTAACCGAAGTATGGCGGAGACTGTGAAAAACAATCGGCGGAAGATCATGTTCCTTGATCAGTTTCTTCAGTGCTCCACGGATCAGGGTATCTCCCATAGAAAAGATCTTGTCTTTCGCTGTATATTCCTTTCCTGCCATCTTTCCTCCTTTCCATCGAAATAGACATAAGAAAAAGGCCATCTATCGTCTTCACGGTAAATGACCTTCCCTAAAAATCCCATTTTCAATTAAATCATTTTGCTTTCATAATCCTGCAATTCATGAAAAATATTATCTACAAACACAATATCCTCAACAATTCGATACAGCATAAAATACCTATGTGAGAGAAAATTTATCCTTCGATACCCCAGTTCTTTTAATCGAGGATTATCACACGGCTTCAAACTTCCTGCAACACTTTTAAGGCTCCGAATAGTAGCCTCAAAATCATCCAAAACATTTTTTGCCGCCTGATCACTTTTTTTCACAGTAAGCAAATATCTGATGTATTGATTTAGATCTTCTTCTGCATCTGCTGTTACTACTACTTTATATTCCATACTTTTCCCTCATATCAGCAATAACCGCATCCGCAGATCGATAGTTACCCTTTGATGCAGATACTCTTGATTTCTCCAGTTTCTCCAACATCATTTCTTCAGACATGGCAGCATACGGATTATGCTCCACCCGTTTTATCTCAAATGGAAAACCGTTATTTGCAACAGCTTGTGTCAAAAACATCCGAATTGCAGAAGTAGTATCTGTGCCAAGATCTTTGAACAACTGGTCTGACTTACTCTTTAACTCATCATCAACACGTACTTGAATTGTACTAGCCATTCATTATTCCTCCATTTCTTTTTTATTATTATAATACATAATCATTGCTATTTCAATTCATTTGTATTGACCTGAACTTTTAATTTTTGACCGAAAGAAAAGAGACAGCATCAGGCTGTCCCTTCATCTATCATTCTTATTCAGTTTTCAATTTCCCTCCAGAGTTCTTGCCAATGAAGTAAGCAACGCTGTCAATTCCGGATTACCAAGTACCTTAGCCAGAACTTCCGCATCAACACCTTCCGGTACCTGCAGCATTTTACCATTGGCTGTATCATGGATCTTTGGATCCAAATTCTTTTTTGCATAGAATGCTTCCTCAAACAGGATTGCATTCTGCTTTCGATCTTCATCAATGATATGAGAATATACATCAGTGACCATACTTACCTGCGCATGGCCCGAGTCACCCTGTACTGCTTTTACATCACCGCCATTCAACTTCAGCTTATAGGTAACCGATGTATGGCGGAGGCTGTGAAAAACAATCGGTGGCAGATCATGTTCCTTGATCAGTTTCTTCAGTGCTCCACGGATCAGGGTATCTCCCATAGGATAACCAAAGGTTCCTGCCATTACCAGATTGTAATCTGTGTATTCTGATCCAAGGATCTCCTTCCTTTCTTCCTGTGCCCTTTTCCATTCCACCAGCATCTCTGCTACGCTTTTCGGAAGAAATACTTTGCGGACACTGCTCTCTGTCTTTGGTGTCTTCAATACCAATACAGTTGTATTTGTTTTGCTCTTTTCCGGAAAAATCAGAAGAATATCCTTTGCATCAAGTTCTCGTACTGCCTCCTTCGTTACTCTCTGGAGTTCTTTATTGACGTAGATATATGCCTGATTTGTTTCAATAGCTTCTTTACTTACATCACAGCAATCCCACGTAAGCCCCAGCAATTCTCCCATACGAAGTGAACAGGAAAATGATAAATTCAGTGCAATTCGCAATCTGTCATCTTCACATACTTCCAGGGCATGCATCAGGGTATCTGCGGTCCAAATTTCTCTTTTCTCTGGCTTATGCTTTGGTACGGTTGCAAGCAATGCCGGGTTTTTATCCATAAGTTCCCACTTCACTGCCTGTTGAAAACAGTTCCGAAGAATTTTGTGGATATCCCGAATAGTACTCCTGGCCACCAATCGCACCTCGTCGCCCTTACCTTGTTCTTTCCTTGTTTTAATGGACTTTCCTTTTGAAACAGCCGGAGTAACCAGTAGTTCCTGATAAAACTGTTCCACGAACCTTGTATTGATATCCCGCAGCTTGGTGTCTCCAATAAGCGGAATAATGTAGGTATTAATCTTTGTCACATTGCTTTCGTAGGTGCTCAAAGCCCATTTATCTTTTCCATAAACAGCGATGTACTCTTCCATCAATTCTTTTAATGTCTTGCAGTCCGGAACTACAAATGGCCCAAGATTTGATTTGTATTCTATTTCGGTTTTCCTTTTTTTCGCTTCTTCCTTGGTATGGTAGGTTTCCCATTTCTGCTTTTTCTGTCCATCAGGTGTGACATAATTATAAATCACGCAGTATTTATTGTTTCGTTTCTTAATCGTTGCCACTTGCCGTTGCTTCCTCCTTTCGTTTAGAGAGCCACTGTTCAAATTCTTTCAGTGGTATTCTGATGCCTTTTCCAATAATGATCACCGGGATCTCACCTTCCTGATACCATTTTGAGATCGTACCTTTGCTGACACCTGCAAGTTCTGCTGCTTCTTCTCTCGTAAGATATTTCTTTTCGGGAATAGTTTTCTTTTCAGTCCCACTACCACATGCTGCAGCTTTATCATTCAACTCTGACACTCCCACAATTACGGATCCTGAGATATCAACAGAGGATTTCAATTGATACTGGTCCTGACCTGCAAGGAATTCTTCGAATCCTTTTCGATATATTCTTTTCCGATCAGCAATGATTACAAATTTAAAATAATGCATATACTTTTCATTTCTGAGAATGTTATATATCTCCTGTCGTGTTACCCCCAAAAGTCCGGCCATTTCCGGCATCGTAAGCGTCTCTGCTTCAACTGCAGCATCTCTTTCCCGGTCTTCCTTTGTGCGGTACCGGGACTGGCTGTGATACCAGTCCCAGAACACCTCCTTCGGGACACGTTTCCAATAATCGACAATAACGGTCTCCAGCTTATTCTTCCGGATAATGCTGTAAGCAGTATCTGTTGTAACGCCCAGCAACTCTGCAATATCCCCAGGAGAAAGTGAACTTTCTTTCAATTCCAGTCCCGGTTCTTCTCCGGTTACTTTGCGGTATTTAACCTGGTTGGCATACCATTTTTCAAAACTGGCAATATCAACTCTGAGAATTCCCATCACATTTTCCGTACGGAAATAATTCTTGTGGATCAACCAGTACCGGTCTGTCTTCTTAAGTCCCAGAAGCTTTCCCATTTCTGATACAGCCATCCATTTTCCGGGTTTTGGTTCTGCCCTCCCATAGGAAGATGCAGCTTCTATCCTTTTACGTAATTCTTCAAATTCCTGTTCTTTATGTTGCTTCACGTATCTCATCACCTCATAATAAATCTTTGTAATCCTCACTCACGGAATAATTCTCCTGCCCATCCAGCCAGCGGTCAAAGCTACCCTTTGAAATACAGTAAGCTCCGCCTGTCAGTTTTACCCATGAGAATTCTTTCTTCTTAAGCAGACTTACCACTGCCTGTCTTCCTACTCCCAATATCTCCTGGACTTCTGCTACGGTGTAACATCTTTTTTCGCTCATACTGAACCTCCTGCTTTCAATAAATAATCAGATTTTTCTGTTACATTTTCCGCAGTGTTTCAGCGGCTGCCACACTGCGGCTATACATATATAGCTTACAATATGGCAGAAAAAATTGTTAGGATGTCACAGATTTTCCTGATGATCCAGCCACTGGTCGAAACTTACCTTTGAGATCCGGTAAATTCCGCTGTCCAACTGAACCCAGCTGAACTCTTTTCGCTTCAAAAGACTGTAGACCGACTGACGTCCAACCCCCAGTATTCCCTGAATTTCTGCCACTGTGTAACATCTTTTTTCGTTCATGTCTGTATCCTCTTTTCTTTAAATTTGAAAGTTAATCTTTCTAATATCCTAGGACAAAGTTATGGACGAAAATAAAGGAAATTCATGAAGTATTTTTTACAAACTTGTCCAAATATGGTCAATCCGGCCAAATTCGTCATTTTCTTACAGATTTTCACCGAAAACATAGAGTCTGCGCAGTCTGGTCAGAGCATATTTCAGGCGGCTGTGCAGGTTCTGCGGAGTAACTCCCATGCTTCTGGCAACCTCCACCTGTGAAAGTCCCTTGAAGAAAACTTCATTAATAATGTACTGATCCTGCTCTGAGAGCATGGAAATCTTTTCATGTAATTCTTCATATTCCATCTGCTTCATCACTACAGCTTCTGTGCTCTGCGGATTCTCTCCCGGCATATCCTGCACGGATAAATCAAATGCATTTTCACTGAATACACAGTCCAGCATGATTTCTCTCGGGACTACGAGTTTACGTTTCTTCGGTTCAGTTCCCTTTTTTACTTTTTTTCCATCTGCTTCCTGATCTGCTTTTTTCTGCGCAGCCTCTGCTTCAGCGTCTTTCTTTTCAGATTCTTTTTCTTCCTGCTCCAGTTCATCCATCAGTTCCTTACAGCTATCGAGCTCTTCCTTCTCTTTCTTTTTCTTCTGTTCAGAACTTTCATCGTCGTTATCTTCCTCGCCTCTGTATCCCCATTTTTTATCGTAATTTTTGTAATTGCGGTAAAATGACAACATGACCTTTGCCTGCTCTCTGGTAATTTCAATCAGTTCTCCGTCAACCTTTGCGTAATACACTCCGTCGTATTTAAATGGATGTTCAATATACATATCCGTTCCTCCTGAATTTGAATTGGTTTTCCAGTTTCAAATCCAGGAGCGGCGGTCCACGGATACAGAAAATGTGTCTGTAAAATGACATATGCCCGAAATGATTCCTTCCATGTCCACCAGCACTAAGGCAGTACTGTGGCTATTGGCCGGAAACACTCAGGCACATATTTTTGAACACGAAAAAAAGCCCCCACAGGCGTTAACCTGTAGAGGCTCCTAAAAAGCTATCAATATTAAGTTTTCCTGCCGGCCTTCTGATTCCAGCATAACCATTGTATCAGATCAAAGTACGCCAAGTGTCCAGCATTCAGGGGAAAAAGTCCGGAAAGAGGACTAAAAAGTCCGTATTTTTTATACTCTCATTTTTGTGAACATGATTTCATCACATCAGCTATCGATCAGTGTTCTTTATTTCATTTCGTTTGGCGAAGTGAGACCAGCAATCAGGCCCCCTTCAAAGCGTGAATGAAGACCCTCATCGAGAATGCCCATGTCTTTCGGTGGTTTGTCGGCGGAGATGACAATTTGTTTATTTGCTGCATGAAGGGCATTAAAAATATAGGAAAACTCTTCCTGCGTAGCTTTCTTTCCTATAATGTACTGAATATCATCAAAAAGAAAGAAATCAGCATTTCTGAATTTGTCATGAAAACGTCTCATAGCATCATAGTTTCCGCTTCGAATCGCTTCCTGCCGGCAATGTGAATTATCCGCTTCTATCTTGATAAATTCTTTATCAAGATTTTCTGGATAATTACTATTTCAATAATATACAACACATTATTAACACTTCTATTTATATCAAATATTGGACCGATGATTCTGGTAGTAACACAAACGTTGGTGATGCCTTATATTTTTTTCCACGTTTGTCTCCTCTCCAGCTTTGCTTTTCAGAAAAATAGATTGTTACTTTCAAATTATTTTAAAATATTTTTAAACATTCATGTGTATAGAAAAAGTAATAAAGACAAATCCATATCGCTCGCTGAATCCACAGTTCCTTATCTGGAATAATATCTGTAACAGTTTCATCCAGATATCTCTCCTAAGCAGTTGTCGAAATGGATTCGATTACTTTTATGCAGGTAATACATTCCCTGTTTATGAAATGGTCAAAAGCTTTCGTGCCTGTCACCTGAACATAATTTCCATTTCTTAATATTTTAAAGTACTCTTCCGCTTCCCCTTTTTTATATATTTGTTTTATCATTATTCTTTCATACGAAGCGATTACCAGAAAAAACCAGATCAGTACTCTGTTATTTTTTAATATTTTATGATTAAATTCTTCCACTCTTCCTACGACAGTCATATCCATACTCTTTCCTCTGCAGAATCATTTTAATATATTCATTTCTTCATCATACAAAAATACAGTATCTGTTCCGAATATTTCTTCCGCTTTACGCTGCATTTTTTTCTTAATCTCCATTGACATAAACATTCCATAGTTATCAAACAGGTATTGATAGCCGGCAAAGCTGTCCATTCCCTCCAGATAATCCAGGAGCAGTTCCATTCCCCTTCTACCATAAGGCAGATTTTCCAGTGCCTCCTGCTCTTCTTCATAAAAGTTTTCACTTGACAAATCAAGTTCTGACAGTTCTTTAACCGTTTTTTTCTCCTGAATTCTCCTCTTCTGCATTTCCTTTTCGCATTCAATACTTGCCAGACGTCGAACTGCTTCTTTAAAAGTAATCGTTTCACCTGTACTAAGCGTAACCTTTCTCTTAAATAATTCAGATTCAACATTTGGATCCAAAATCCTTCTCACGATTTCTTCATTTATAATAATTTCTTTTTCTTCACTCATGTCTTTTTCTTCTCCCTGTCGTTAGATTATTAAGCATTTATGTCAAGTATTGCGTACTGTATCAATTGTTTTCATGTGCTCTTTGCATTCAGCCTGTTTATAAATCTTTTCAAAATGAAGTTTCACTATTCATGATACCCACTATTATGAATTTTATCTTTATGATACCCCCCACTCTCTACGGCATATTCTGCAAACATAACCTCATTCTTTGAAAAAACTCTTTTACTTTCATCTTTCGAATAGAACAAAAGCGCATCAATGATATCTTTGATCTGCCTTATACTTTTATACTGCAAAAGCTGAGACATGTTCGACAAATCTGATAAGAATATATTACATTTATCCAAATAGTATTGAATAAATTCTTCCCTGTCCTTATGAGAAGGTTCCCGCATATCTATACAAATACCTTGTAATATCCGTGATTGAAGCTGTTTACTACCTATATCCAGATTTTCAAACTCTCTGGATGTCATGCAGTGTAATGTAAGGATAACCGTCTTTTTATTCTTGTGATAATTATCTATTAAATTATTCAAAGCGTACATGGAAGTTTCTTTTCTTAAGATAAATTCAATATCATCAATGATTATACCATCTACAAATGGCGCATAGAATTTTTCCCATGTGTCACCAAGCTGTAAATAATCATCCAATGTTGACAGCTTCTGTCTATGACCATTCCTGATATAATCTATCCATATACCAACGAACATTTCTGAAGACACATACAGGAAATTTTTGGAAGCTACACGATAAACCATCATTTGGAAATCTAACATCATTGTAGTGAGACCATTTCCTGCAATGGAATTGAAAAAAACAGTCAACAAGTTTTCCTGCCGCTCTGATTGTAATCCATTCTGAAAGAAAGATGTCAAAGCAGAGAATGTTTCTCTATTATAGTCTGCCAGAAACAAAGATGGAACATCATTATAACCAGCATAGCGGTGCAGCCATTCATTCAGTTTTATCTGATTTATCTTCACAACAATACCTCTCTGATAACATAAAGTTGTACACTCTCATATTCCCAAGTAACTGTACAATGCAGCAATATCTGTGTCATAAACGGAGCATGCGTTTCCGGTACCATATCTCGAAAGCCGTTTCATGTGCATCCCGGACATTAATCTCTGGGTTCGATTCTTTCCACTCTCCATACATGAAATTGCTTACTTATTTGATATCTATGCTTCCTGATTTACATTCTAAGGATGCATTACCATCATGTTCCTTACACAATGTTCTGTCAATACATAACTTATCTGTAATATAATCATTAAATTGATGCAGGCAGGCAAGCAAATCTGCTGGAAGAATTTGATATACCTTTTTTTTAATCGAATAAGGTACACCATAATAAGCTTCTGCCATACTACCAGCAATACAAGCAAGAGTGTCTGAATCACCTCCCATTGATACAGCCAATCTTACGATTTCCTCGTAGTTATTTCCCTCTAAAAAGCATTCGATAGCCACAGGTACCGTACCTTGACATGAAACGTCAAATCTATACTCTTTTCGAATTACATCACAATTTCTATCCAATTTATAATATTTATCCTCTACTGTATCTCTGATCTCTGATTTATCATATTCATTCAATGCCATCCATATTATATGTGCAGTGCTGACAGCACCTTTGATTCCCTCCGGATGATTATGTGTTAATTCTGCTGACCGTGACAACCTTGCCACATCAAGTGTTCTACATAAATCGTTCTGAAAAAGCCATGCAACAGATCCAACTCTCATTGCAGAACCATTTCCCCAACTATTGTACGGACGTGGGTTTTCCTGATAAATCCAATGATGAAAAGAAGAACCGTATCCTGCATTTGGATACCTTCTTCCATATGAAATCATGCATTCTTTCATCTTTTCTGAAAGTGCCTCATCAGATGCATTTATACCAGCTTCAAGAATACCTTTCGCTATAGCTATTGTCATTACCGAGTCATCTGTGAATAAATTTCTCTCGATATTAAGCAATTCAAAATCTGTTGTCTTCATATTTTGCATAAATTCATATGGTTGACCTATTATATCACCGGCAATTGCTCCCAACATTTTTAAACACCTCCGTTTTTCCTAATCATATACTTCCTACTCTTAATTTGCTTTCCATGCCTCTTCCAACCATTCTGATAATAGCCTTATCATCACCCACTGATTCGTCGTCCCAAAATACGGCATTGATCTTCCCAAATCGCATTTCCAAATACCGATCATATATCTGAGCAATATCCATCATGAACATGAAATCGAATTCTTTGATGCAAATTTCACCAAACACTCCCATACCATCCATGTCGTTTCCAAACAAGCTTTCTATCTTATCTTTGATACAGTCGATTTCCAGTTCTTCATAAAGAAAAAAATCTTTACAAAAAAACTGACGTATATCCATTTCCTCTCTGTGAATCGAGATTGAAATAATTCCCTCTATAACTTTTGCTAAAAAACGACAGGAGTTTTCATATGCCTCCGCATATTCATGAAAGAAAGACCTGACAGTTCTGTTTGCAACAGTCGTATAGGGTACAATGTGTTCTTGTAAAAAACCAATCAACTTTACTGGCAATCCATCCATGCACTCGCTTCTTTTGCACGCTTCAAATAAACAACTGCATCTTCCTCTATTGGCTTGCTCACTTCCAGTGTCCATGGCAATTTATAAGCAGAAGTACGCAACACACCCATCAGGCGCTTCCAATCGATATTTCCTTCACCTGGCAAACGGTGTGCATCGCCACATCCAGGTTCATCGCCCCACCCTTTGTTATCGTGCATATGAATAGAAAACAGACGATCCTTGTATCGTTCTACAAGAACTTCAATAAAGGAATCGCCCCATACCAGATTTGCATGTCCTGTATCCAGACAGAAGCCTAAAAACTCTTTTGGATAACGTGCGAACAACAGATCAAACTGTTCCATCCATTCCCGAATCTGATACATCTCTGCTTTGGAATAGATATAATCCCCTGTCCAATCAAAACACCAATGGATATGCGAAAAACCAGCTTCTGCAATTTCACGAAGACAGACTTCCATATCTTCGATTTTTCTAAATTCACCTCTATAATCTGTCGCAATTGCCAAATCCATAAGTTTTTCTTCCTTTTTTCTAATTTGCCAATTTATGATTCCTATGACCTTTAATCAATTTTTAAAATTAAATTTAAAATACGTTTTGCACATACATCCATCTGAGATCGATTCAATAAACCTTTTTCCATTGCTTCAAGCAAACGATCCGGGAATCCACGTCCCATTTTCAAATCGTTTCCAGCTAATACTTCCAGGTAATGTTCTCCAAGATTCCACCAATCAGTAACAACCATTCCCTGGAATCCCCATTCTCCTCGAAGTATATCTTCTAACAGTTCCGGATTGCAGGATGGTCGATTTCCATTGACTTTATTGTAACAAGTCATAACGGTCCATGGATCTGCTTCTTTCACTGCAATTTCGAAACCTTTCAGATAAATTTCTCGTAATGCACGTTCTGATAAGCGGGAATCACTATAGGTACGGTTTGTTTCTTTATTATTACAACAAAAATGTTTCATAGAGCATGCAATATGCTGGGATTGAATACCGCGGATCATAGCAGCACCGATCTTTCCTGTTACCAGCGGATCTTCTGAATAATACTCAAAGTTTCGTCCACACAAGGGGCTTCTATGAATATTCATAGCAGGTGCCAACCATACTCCCATGTTATTTTCTTTAACTTCTAATGCTGCTGCCGCACCTACCTGTTCTGCCAATTTCTCATTCCATGTACATGCCAGTAAAGTTGCACATGGCCATGCCGTAGCACATACCTGACTCTGGATATGAGTACGGAATCCAGCCGGTCCATCTGCTGTCATAATATTCGGAATTCCATGTTCCGGGAAATTACCAATTCCATAGGTATCACCTACTCCTGTGTTTGGCTGTCCGCCAAGGAGTTCTGCCACTTCCCGATCCGTCAGCTGTGCCAGGAAAGTATCTAAGTCAACGCGTCCCTCTGCTACATCCAGAAGTCTCCATTGTCCTTTTACCTGACTTACTTTCAAAGACTCTACGCCTCTTACATGTGGTTCCCATCCCCAAACATCTGGTTTTGGAAGATCTCCCAGCGCATTTTCAATCACAGCCTGACCATCCACAGGTAACATCTCATAAGTACCATCGGCCAACAGACGTTCTTTCAATTGAGTAGGTGCACATTTGCTTTGCAGCTGTTCAACTACCCGATTTTCTGCCAATTCGTAGATGTATTCTATTTTCTCTGCATCACGAACAGATCCGCCAAGCCAGAATTGATACCTTCCTTTTTCTAAAACATAGGCAGATTTTGCAATTTTACCCAGATCGTCATAGGATGCCATATCTTTGATTGGAAGCGTCAGGCAAAGCATCTGGCTATCTCCGCACCCCAAAGTACGTGTTTTGGCGAAGGCTCCCAGTTCTTTTGCTGGTTTTCCCAAAACTCCCTGCGGTGCACCATAATACAGCTGCACAACTTCCTTGCCTTCGTAATTTCCCATATTCGTAACAAGAACAGTAACACGGATCGCTTCTTCTTTTTCCTGTACCTGAACTACTTTTCTTTCAAAGGTCGTATAAGACAAACCGTATCCAAATGGATAATTCACTTTCTCTGCCGCACCTGGAATCGTTTCAAAATAGCGATATCCTACATAAATATCTTCTTTGTATTCCACATAATCTTCCGATTCATTAAAGTTTGCTGAAGATGGGTAATCATCGAAACAACCGGCAAAAGTGTCTGTCAGCTTTCCGGATGGGTTCGCATCCCCACACAGAATATCCGCAGTTGCCAGTCCGCCTTCCATACCAGCCTGCCATGCCAACAATACGCCCTGAATTTTTTCATTTTCTCTAAACCAGGAAGTATCTACCATACCACCCACGTTCAGTACCACTGCTACATGGGCAAAATTGGCGGTAACCGTATCTACAAGGTTTTGTTCCTCTTTTGTCAGATAAAAATCGCCGTCTCCAGGAATTCCCTTTCTGTCATAGCTCTCTTCTGAAAATCTGCATATGGAGATCACTGCAGTATCTGTCCATGCTTTTGCAAGAGCAACGATCTCTTCCGAAACCTCCGGTTCCTGTGTTTTCCCTGGTTCACAACCATTTTCATATTGCTGATCTACATTTTTCTGATAAAAATCTGCCAGCTTGTCAAAAACCTGAACTTTGTGTTCCTGTTCTTTGATTCTCAATCCCTCTTGTAAATTGCGCACATAGGAAACGGTAACATCACCACTTCCACCGCCGCCTTTTACATAATCTACACTGCCTTTTCCAAACAGAGCCAATCTGGTTCCACCTGCAAATGGTAATACATTTTCTTCATTTTTTAAGAGGACCATTCCCTCTGTGGCAGCTTGTCTGGACAATTGTATATGTTTTTCACTTCCAGTCACTAATCTTCCGTCTGCTCCCAATGGCAAACATGGAGTAAATCTTGCACGCATCCATTTTTTTGAATATGTTTTCATCTTATATACCTCCTATTTCATCAAACGAATCACATATGCTGAATTTTTATCTCCCCTTTCAAAAAAGGGGCAGTTCTAAACAGAGGGTTGTCGTTTAATAGGTAATTCTAAATGATGAGGCATGTGACTCATTCGAGCCACATGCCTCCCTACTCCCGGCAAGCGGTGTGCATCTCCACATCCAGATTCATCGCCCATATCTGCTTTGGAATAGATATATTCCACTGTCCATTCAAAACACCAGTGGATATGCGAAAAACCTGCTTCTGCAATTTTTTTACTTTTCAATTCCATGACTATAACCTTATTTGTAAAGTATTTTTACTGGTTATCCATCCATGCACCCGCTTCTTTTGCACGCTTCAAATAGGCAGCAGTATCTTCCTCTGCTGGCTTTTTCACTTCCAATATCCATGGTAATTCATAAACAGAAGTACGTAGCACACCCATCAGGCGCTTCCAATCGATATTTCCTTCACCTGGCAAACGGTGTGCATCGCCACATCCAGGTTCATCGCCCCACCCTTTGTTATCGTGCATATGAATAGAAAACAGCCGATCCTTGTATCGTTCTGCCAGAACTTCAATAAAGGAATCGCCCCATACAAGATTAGCATGTCCTGTATCCAGACAGAAACCTAAAAACTCTTTTGGATAACGTGCGAACAGCAAATCAAACTGTTCCAGCTGTAATTCTCCCGGTGCCTCAAACAAGTTTTCAATACAGATACGTACATTTCGTTCTTTGCAAAATGGTTCTAATTCATCTAAAGATCGAAGTACCTGACGGTAAAATACCTCTTTGGACTCTGGTTTATTCTGGAAATCCAGAAATGGAAGATACATATGAAGTACAATCTCCGTTGCACCGATTATATGTGCCAGTTCCACACGATTCTCAATTAATTCTCTTCCTGCAATTCGATTCGACTCCATCTCCGATGTATAATCTTTTCGATAATGTCCTTTTTGCTTTGTATCACCGCAATTACTCCCATTGCTGGCATGAAGTGATTTTGCTTTTAAACCATACTTTTCCATCCATTCCCGAATCTGATACATCTCTGCTTTGGAGTAGATATAATCTCCTGTCCATTCAAAACACCAGTGAACATGCGAAAAACCCGCTTCCGCAATTTCGCGAAGACACATTTCTATATCTTCGATTCTTTTAGATCTACCCTCATAGTCTGTCCCAATCGCTAAATTCATAAGTTCACCCTCCTTTTTCTGATCTACCAATTTATGATTCATGTGGACTTCAATCCATTTTCAAAATTAAATTTAAAATACGTTTTGCACACACATCCATCTGAGATTGATTCAATAAACCTTTTTCCATTTCATGACTGTTCCGGAACCGACATCTCAGATATTTATATGTTCATTTCACTGACAATCCATCCATGCACCAGCATCTTTTGCACGCTTCAAATAGGCAGCAGCATCTTCCTTTGCTGGCTTACTCACTTCCAGTGTCCATGGCAATTCATAAGCAGAAGTGCGCAGCACACCCATCAGGCGCTTCCAATCGATATTTCCTTCACCTGGCAAACGATGTGCATCTCCACATCCAGGTTCATCGCCCCACCCTTTGTTATCGTGCATATGAATAGAAAACAGACGATCCTTGTATCGTTCTACCAGGACTTCAATAAAGGAATCGCCCCATACAAGATTAGCATGTCCTGTATCCAGACAGAAACCTAAAAACTCTTTTGGATAACGTGCGAACAACAAATCAAACTGTTCCAGCTGTAATTCTCCCGGTGCCTCAAACAAATTTTCTATACAAATACGTACTTTTCGTTCTTTGCAAAATGGTTCCAATTCATCTAAAGATCGAAGTACCTGACGGTAAAATACCTCTTTGGACTCTGGTTTATTCTGGAAATCCAGAAATGGAAGATACATATGAAGTACAATCTCCGTTGCACCGATTATATGTGCCAATTCCACACGATTCTCAATTAATTCTCTTCCTGCAATTCGATTCAACTCCATCTCCGATGTATAATCTTTTCGATAATGTCCTTTTTGCTTTGCATCACCGCAATTACTCCCATTGCTGGCATGAAGTGATTTTGCTTTTAAACCATACTTTTCCATCCATTCCCGAATCTGATACATCTCTGCTTTGGAATAGATATATTCCCCTATCCATTCAAAACACCAGTGGATATGCGAAAAACCAGCTTCTGCAATTTCATGAAGACAGGCTTCGATATCTTCAATTTTTCTAAATTCACCTCTATAGTCTGTCGCAATTGCTAATTCCATAAATTCATCTTCCTTTCTTATAAAAATCTTTTTTACGAATCAATAAACACAGAACAAATGCCACTACCGTAATTCCAATCCAACTCAGCATAGTTGCGTTCCATCCTACATGTTCTACCATCACACCAATCGTAAATGTTGAAATGGCACTTCCTATATATGCAACAGAATTAAGGAAACCTGATACAGAGGACACTCTTCCTTGTTTTTCAAAATGCAGAGGTAATAAATTGACAAACAAAGTATTTACAGCCATCATACACGCTGTCACTACCGCAAATAAAGTTACAGATAGAAGAACATGATATTTACCCAATCCCAACAGTAAAAGCAACGATACTACTGCACATCCAAAAAACCAACATGCCGATTTCACTTCCTGCTTTGGATATATCTTATCTACAAATCTTGCCATGTATGCACCAGTCAAATTTACGATTGGCAAAATCATCGTGACGATAACAGAAAATGACGCTGTTACCTCAAAATTTTCATAGATGTAAGTAGGAACCCATTGGGTCACACCATCCTTTAATATTCCATGGATCATAACTGGAAGTACAACCAGCAACAGCCCTGATCCTATTAAAACACTGAAGAAAGATACTTGTTTTTCATCAACTGTTGCTTTTACTATGTTTTTTTCTTCCTCATATACCACATGATCTTTTTGGAATTCTTCTATTTTCCCATATCCTTTGATCCATACAAAAGCAATCACAATCATAATGCATGATGCTAAGTAAAATGCTGCATGCCATGAGAAAAATTTCATAGCACAGGCAGAAAGAAAATAAGACATCAGAGTTCCTATTGCCATACTGGAGGCGATATCAATACTGTATTTTTTCTTCTTTTCATTGGTATATTTCTCCGCAAAAATACGAATAATTGGAGGCCAAATCATGGACTGCATATATCCATTAATCCCCCACAAAACAACCATTGCTCCAAATGCAGCAGTAATCCCCATCAATACATTTGCAATTCCCGATACAAACAATCCTGTAAAAATCATTTTCTGAGGCTTAATCTTATCTCCTAAAATCCCATTACAGAACTGTCCTGTACCATAAGCAAAAAAGTACACCATACTGATCGTACCTGCTTGCGAAAATGTCAGTATATTTTCTTCTACAATAGAAGACATCACCGAAGAATAATTTAATCTTCCTATATAAGAGGAAAAATATACCAACCAACAAAGAATAAATAATATCCTTCCTTTTTTCTGATCTACTAATTTATTATTCATATTAATTTTAACCTTTTACTGCTCCGCCAGTTAATCCACCCATAATCTGTTTCTGCATAAACATATACACGATTACAATCGGAACCATGGTTAAGAGAAGTGCTGCAAAATACTCCGGATAATTAGGCGCTCCAGTAGCACTGGCTTTAAAGTTATAAGCAAACAGCATTAACGTATAATCTTTTGGCGTTCTATTCAGCGTCAATACTGGTAACAGAAAGTCTCCCCAGAACCAAAGGCCATCCATAATAACAACTGTTGCTGTCATTGGTTTGATCAATGGAAAAACAATCATTCTGTATGTATCAAATGTACTAGCGCCATCAATATAAGCTGCTTCTTCCATGTCCGCAGGAATACCTTTGATATAAGCGGTATATAAAAATACAGCTTCACAAGTAGCAGATGCCTGATATACAATAATCAGTCCTGGAATATTAAGTAATGAAAAATCAGACATAACACGCACCAAAGGCATCATCTTTACCTGAAAAGGAACAAAAATTCCTAAAATCAGGAAAAAATACAAGAACATATAATATTTTTTCTTGTCCATATTTCTCGCTATTGCATAGGAAACCATTGGAGTCAAAAGTACAACGCCGAAACAACTAACTACAGTAACAATAACTGTATTGACAAAGGAATTTAAAAATCCAGGTTTTTTTAATACGTTTATATAATTTTCAATACAAATAGATTTTGGCAATGTTAGAAGACTCTGCAATGCTTCTCTCTGTGTTTTTACAGAAGTCAATACGGCAATCCCCATAGGGGCAAGAATCACTATCAATCCAAAAATCAAAAACACATAAATTAAAATATTCGTTTTTTTCTTCATACGTTTCCCCCTACATTAATAAACTTTCTTCTTATTAGTAACAATTAACTGAGCGAAAGAAATGGCGATGATAATCAACGCTAAAATCATAGCCTCTGCAATCGCATAAGAGAAATTTACTTCTCGGAAACCGTGATTATAGATCAACATAGATACACTTTCTGTTGCTCCGGCTGGACCACCCCCTGTAGTAGCCATAATCACATCCATAACACAAAGTCCTGCTTTTAATTGGAGGATCACTTCTACAGAAAACACAGGAAGCAAAAATGGAAATGTAATGTATCTAAATTTTGCCCATTTTCCAGCTCCATCCAACTCTGCACTTTCATATAATTCCATGGGAACGGATTGTAAACCAGCCAATAAAATAACAGTTGCCATAGCAACCGCTCCCCATACAGTAATGATCAAAATACCAAACATTGCCGTATCCTTGCTGCCTAAAATATTTCTGGACAACCAGTCAATTCCTAATTGTTTTCCCAGCTGCGGCATAATATTGACAAATATAGTTCTAAAAATCAACGATACAATCAAACCACTCACTACTGCCGGGAAAAAGTAAACTGCGCGGAAAAAACCATTTCCTTTTATTCTCATATTAAAGATCAATGCAAGCACTAAACTAATTCCTATTACTAAAATCACATACCAAACTGTATATTTCATAGTAAACAAGATTGATTTTTGGAAACGACTATTTGAAAAAACATCAATATAATTCTTAAATCCGATTACTTCGTAATCCTTGCTGATACCGTTCCAGTTTGTAAATCCATAATAAATTCCTAAAATAATCGGATAAATAAAAAACAAACTATATACTATAGTAGACGGTACAGTAAACAAAAACATAGTTATAGACTTAGACGTTATTTTCTTTTTCTTTTTAGTTTTTTCCATTATATACCTCCTGTTCAAAAATGGAAGAAAATAGCTTCCATAAGGAATTCCTCTGGAAGCTATTTGTAAGCAAAACCTTATTTATTGTAACAATCTACACTGATACGATCTGTTTCTGCAAGCAGTGCATCAATATTTCCATCATCTAATAACTGCTGCAAATAAATTTTCCATTCACTCCTCCAACCAGACGGCCAGAAGTTTACTAATGTTAAGAATGTGTTTTCTCCACGGCAAGCTTCATTGATATCTTTCAGAATACTTTTTGTATCATCTACGCCTTTTACACATGTTGCAGCACCTTCTACATCTGCAATTTTCTGTACATTTTCTGGTCTGGACATGTATTCAAGTAAAGCTTCACACTCTTCTGGATGTTCTGTAGTTGCTGAATAAGCCCATGCAACATCTACGTTAATCGGCACTCTCTGTTCATCAGATACAGGATTTGGAATTGGAATCATAGTAACATCCAAATCTGGATTTGTTGCTACGATACGGTTATTTTTCCATGTTCCGCCAATAGCCATTGGATAATTTCCCATTGCAAAATCAGTGAGGCCCTGTTCAGAATCAGCACCCATAATGTCAACTGGACCATATTCTGCTAACTGTAATATAGCTTCTGCAACCTGTTTTACTTCTGGTTTATCAGCATCTGTAAAAGAACCTTCTCCATTGCCTACTGCCTCACTGACATCACAGAAGTTAGGATTAATAATACCTATCAAACGTTCTGCAAACTGATCAAAACCATCTGATGTACAGAAGAATAATGGACTTTCGTATCCGTTAGTTTTGAATGTTTCCAGACATGAAATCAATTCATCCCATGTAGTTGGCAGCTCTAAACCTGCTTCTTCAAACAGAGTTTTGTTGCAATAAATCCCCATTGCATTATAAATCATAGGAACAGCATAACTTTTTCCATCTGCGTTACATTTAGAAAACTCAAGTGCTCTTTCTTCCACATTGTTCAGAAACTCTTTTCCTGTCAAATCAGCGTAAACACCATCTCGCATACATGCCTGATAAGTGTATTCTGCTGGATAGATAGACATGATATCAGGAATATCGTTTGAAGATACACGAGTAAAGAATACTGTTTCTGAATCATCAGGACATGTATATTCTACTTTTACATTTGGATGTTCTTTACAGAATTCATCGACTATTTCCAAATATACATCTTTCAGATATCCTTTCATCTCATACATTTCCAATACAACTGTTTCTTCTTTTGCGGCTTCTGCAACACTGGCAAAAGGAACAGCAACCATCGCAGCAGTAAGCACCGCACTAATAAGTCTTTTTTTCATGTCTTTTCCTCCTTCTTTTTGTGACTTTCAAGACTTCATCCTTGTATATTCTATTTTACTTAAAATATCTTTTAACTCAATCGCTAGAATTGTTTTTCGTTTACCACATCTTGCCATTTTCGTCATTTTTACTTCATTTTCATTTATTCTTTTAATTATCCTATACAAATCAACCACAATAACCTATTTTTATTTTCCCTCCTAAGTCATTTTTCCACAGTTTTATTCTATTCCAAATCCGTATTCCGCTATATCTCCATAAAAGCAGCACAAATAGTGTTCTGTCATAAGCATAGCATCGCCTTTTTCCACCCTGTGTGTTCTGTGAGTGTTAGAAATTGTATACTATAAATGAGCAAATATTGAAATTTGCACAAAATTACCCTACCATTTCGAAAACAGCTTCAAGTGACGCTCCATTT
>NZ_CAXSVO010000033.1:0-37985 GCF_964240875.1 Ruminococcus sp. 5_1_39BFAA
GAAAAAAATGGGGGGATTTTTGAAATGAGCAAAGAAAAAAGCCCTGAAAATCAAGGTTTAAAACTCCGAGAAAATATTTTTCAGGGGGGGGGGGTAAACATGTATAGGAAGTCACCACAAGGATGGTTAAAACATTGGGATTTTATTTTATTGGATTTTGTATGTCTGCAGATGGCACTCTTAGGAGCGTATTTGATCCGTATAGAAAAAGAAATCCCTATTTTTAACGAAAGTTATTGGAAACAGGCATTCATTTTCTTTTTGTGTCAGGCTCTGATCATATTTTTTATGGATCCATTCCGGGGTATTTTAGGGCGGGGTCTTTATACAGAGCTGATCAGCACGGTAAGACATTGCGCAATCGTAATGCTGACAGCGCTGTTTTATCTTTACATGACAAAAGAAATCGCGGACTATTCCCGCATATATTTCCTTCTAACAGGAATTTTATACAGCGTATTTGACTATCTGCTGCGGATTTGGAGAAAGAGCTGGCTGCACCGCCGGAACGGGGAAAGCAGTAAGGAAAGCTCCATGATCGTCCTCACGACCAAAGAGCTGGCAGCTCAGACCCTTGAGGATATTTATGACGAAAAGTATCAGAGGTTTTCCATTAATGGAATTGCAGTCATGAATGAAAATCTGACCGGACAGTCTATTCACGGAGTACCGGTCATAGCAGATGAAAATTCTATCGTGGAGTATATCTGCCGTGAATGGGTGGATGAAGTATTCATCCGGCTGCCCCAAGGCTTTTCCACGCCAGAGCGCATTCTGCAGGCTCTTGCAAATATGGGAGTTACGATACATCTGGATCTGTCAAAAGAAACGGGGCTGGATTGGAAAGACAAATATATTGAAAGTATAGGAAACTGCATGGTATTGACCACAAGCGTCAATATGGTGAATCCCAAGCAGATGCTATACAAAAGAACGATGGACATATTTGGCGGTCTGGCAGGTTGTTTGCTCACCGGCATTATGTTCCTGTTTGTCGCGCCTGCAATATACATAAAATCTCCGGGCCCTATATTTTTCTCTCAGATCCGAATCGGAAAAGGCGGGAGAAAATTCAAGATGTACAAATTCCGCAGCATGTACATGGATGCGGAAAAAAGAAAACAGGAACTGATGTCTCAAAACAAAATGAAAGAAGGCTTCATGTTCAAAATGGATAATGATCCGCGAATCATCGGAAGTGAGAAAAAGGGTAAAGACGGCAAGCCCAAAGGAATCGGCAACTTTATCCGCAAAACATCTATTGACGAGTTCCCGCAGTTCTGGAACGTCCTGAAAGGCGACATGAGCCTGGTAGGTACGCGTCCGCCGACAGTAGATGAGTGGGAAAAGTATGACTTCCATCACCGGGCTAGAATGGCAATCAAACCAGGCGTTACCGGCATGTGGCAGGTAAGCGGACGGAGCGATATTGTGGATTTTGAAGAGGTGGTACGGTTGGATACAGATTACATTAAGAACTGGTCGATAGGGCTTGATTGCAAAATACTGCTGAAAACGGTGTTGAAGGTTTTGAGGAGTGAAGGGGCGGAGTAGGAGAAGGTTAATGTCTACCCTAAATTTTCAGTTGAGTTTTCATGAGCAATACGGCGGTGTAGTTATCATCGATTCTATGCCATTTATAGTCCGATAAATCACCCTGAAACGCCCTCAAAAAACCTATATTTCCGGGGAAATTTTGGGTCGAAGTTCATCGGTGATGATAACCTCATTTTTCATGCGGTATATAGGGTGACGGGCAAAAATGGTAAAAACTATCTTTCTGGGAGAGTTTGGGGTAGATGAGAGTAGAGGATGATAAGCTCATTTTTCTGGGGTGGTTTTGGGTGGAATGGGTGAATGGTGTACAGGTTTTACAAATAGATGAGGATGTTTATTGAAGATGATTGTAATAAATAAACAAATCATCAGCAGAGAACGACCTCGACAATAAATGAAATTGTTTTGATGGTTAGTGGGATTAAAGGCGAAATGGATGGTCGAGAGGGTAGAGGACGATAAGGATGGAGAGTTTGAAAGCTGGTTTAGAAGATATACACACCATGGCAGGTCTACCCTATAAGAAATTTGAGAAGGTCAGTTGAGAAGGTTCCGCACTGTGAGCATCGTACCGAGATGACAACACCATCCCAAGATGATAACCACGGCGATTAACATAGAAAAAACCATTCCCGGCTTGACCGATATTCTCGGTTTGGCTAGGACAAACGAGGAGAGAGTATTATGAAGAATTATACGATTGCAGTTGCTGGTACTGGCTATGTTGGCCTTTCGATTGCCACGCTGCTGTCACAGCATCATAAAGTATACGCTGTGGATATCATCCCGGAAAAAGTGGAACTCATTAATAGTCGGAAGTCTCCGATTCAGGATGAGTATATCGAAAAGTATCTGGCTGAAAAGGAGCTGGAGCTGACCGCAACGCTGGATGCAGAAATGGCATACCGTGCGGCTGATTTTGTTGTAATTGCGGCTCCTACCAACTACGATTCGACTACCCAGCATTTTGATACGTCTGCTGTTGAGGCCGTAATTGAACTGGTGATGAAGTATAACCCGGAAGCGATTATGGTTATCAAGTCTACGATTCCAGTCGGATATACCATGAGCATTCGTGAGAAGACCGGTAGCAAGAATATCATCTTCAGTCCTGAATTTTTAAGAGAGAGTAAGGCATTGTACGATAACTTGTATCCCAGCCGCATAGTCCTTGGTACGGATATGGAAGATGAACGATTGGTTGAAGCGGCTCATGAATTTGCAGAACTGCTTCAGGAAGGTGCCATCAAAGAGAATATCGATACATTGTTTATGGGCTTTACCGAAGCGGAAGCAGTTAAGCTGTTTGCAAATACCTATCTAGCGATGCGGGTTTCCTATTTCAATGAATTAGACACTTATGCAGAAATGAAGGGCTTGAATACCCAGCAGATCATTGACGGCGTGTGTCTCGACCCTCGTATTGGAAGCCATTATAACAATCCGTCCTTCGGTTATGGCGGCTACTGCTTGCCGAAAGATACGAAGCAACTGCTGGCTAATTACCAGGATGTGCCGGAGAATCTGATCGAAGCAATCGTTGAGAGCAACAGAACCAGAAAAGATTTTATTGCAGATCGTGTTTTGAAAATGGCAGGCTACTATGACTACTACAATCGTGGAGACTATAAAGCTGACGAGGAAAAAAGTTGTGTTATCGGCGTCTATCGGCTGACCATGAAAAGTAATAGCGATAATTTCCGCCAGAGTTCTATTCAGGGCGTTATGAAGAGGATTAAGGCCAAGGGTGCGACTGTGGTGATCTATGAGCCGACGCTGGAAGATGGCAGCACTTTCTTTGGTTCGGTTGTGGTAAATGATCTGGAGAAGTTCAAGATGATTAGCGATGCGATTATTGCTAATCGGTATGACAAATGTCTGGATGATGTGATGGAAAAGGTTTATACGCGAGACATTTTTCAGAGAGACTAAAGAGGAGGATAAGGCAAATGAATATTATTTTACTTTCCGGAGGCTCCGGCAAACGCCTTTGGCCTCTCTCTAATGATGTGCGGAGTAAACAGTTCATCAAGTTGTTTAAGGACGAAAATGGTGCGTATGAGTCGATGGTACAGCGTGTGTATCGGCAGATTACAACGGTAGATGTGGACGCAAAGATTACGATTGCTACCAGCAAATCACAGGCCAGTGCTATTAAGAATCAACTTGGCGAAAAGGCATCCATCTGTGTGGAGCCATGCCGCCGGGATACTTTTCCTGCAATTGCGTTGGCAGCAGCTTATCTCCATGATGAGCTGGGTGTTAGTGCAGATGAAGCAGTAGTTGTTTGTCCGGTTGATCCGTATGTGGATACTACATATTACGAAGCGGTTAAGAATTTGCAGGAACTGGCGGAACAGGGTACAGCAAACTTTACATTGATGGGCATTGAACCGACCTATCCGTCTGAAAAATATGGTTATATCATCCCGGCGTCTGGCGAGAATGTCAGCAAGGTTAAGGAATTTAAGGAAAAGCCAGATACGGAGACTGCAAAGAAATATCTGGCTCAAAATGCATTATGGAATGCCGGTATCTTTGCATTCAAACTCGGTTATTTGTTGAATAAAGCACATAGTATGATTGATTTTGAAGATTATCGTGATCTATTCAACAAGTATGACACACTCACGAAAATTAGCTTCGATTATGCGGTTGTCGAGAAAGAGCCGAGCATTCAGGTGCTGCGCTACAGCGGTGACTGGAAGGATGTCGGCACTTGGAACATGATGGCTGAGGTTATGGCTGATAAGACCAAGGGCAAGGCCATCCTTGATGAGACCTGTGTGAATACTAATGTAGTGAACGAACTGAACATTCCTATCCTCTGCATGGGCTGTAAAGATCTTATTGTCGCTGCCAGCGGCGATGGAATCTTGATCTCTGACAAAGAGCGCAGTGGCTATATGAAGCCCTATGTGGAGAAGATTGAAACTGAGGCAATGTATGCCGAGAAGTCCTGGGGCACCTACACAGTTATCGATGTTCAGCCTGGTTCCATGACAGTAAAGCTGTCTCTAAGAGCCGGAGAGCATTTGACTTATCATATGCATAACTACCGGGAGGAAGTTTGGACTGTCGTTTCCGGCAAGGGAAAAGCTATTGTGGATGATATGGAGCAGGTTCTCCGTACCGGTGATGTCATCACGATTGCGGCGGGTTGCAAGCATACTGTGGAAGCATTGACTGCGTTGGATATCATTGAAGTTCAGCTTGGAGAAGAAATCAGCGTTAGTGACAAGCTAAAATTTGAATTGAAATAAAGGGACGGGAATGGAGATTTTTAAGCTAAAACCCGCAGGAAAAGATTACCTCTGGGGCGGTACACGCCTGAGAGAAGAATATGGAAAAAACATTGATCTGATGCCGCTTGCAGAGACATGGGAGTGCTCCGTACATCCAGATGGACTGAGCAGGATACAATCCGGTACACACAAGGGTAAGGCGTTGGCGGAAGTGTTGGAGCAACATCCAGAGTATCTTGGAACAAAAGTTTCTAACAATGAATTACCAATTCTGGTGAAGTTCATTGATGCGAAAAAAGACCTGTCGGTGCAGGTTCATCCGGATGATGAATATGCACGGGAGCATGAAGGCGATAATGGCAAGACCGAGATGTGGTATGTCATTGATGCAGAAGAAGGGGCAAGCCTGATTTACGGCTTTAAACATAAGGTGACGAAAGAAATCTTGAGAAAAGCCGTAGAAACTGGAACGCTGGATAAGCATCTTCAAAAAGTAGAGGTTCACAAAGGCGATATTTATTATGTTCCTGCCGGAACTGTACATGGTATCGGTGCCGGAATTCTTGTCGCGGAGATACAGGAAAGCTCGAATGTGACATACCGTGTTTACGACTATGACCGCGTGGATAAAAGCGGCAATAAGCGGGAACTCCACTTTGATAAGGCAGTACAGGTCATGAATATGGATATTGCATCAGGCGTGAACCAAAAGCCGCGTATGGTGAAGTATTATCCGGGGTGCTCCCGTGAGCTGCTTTGTCGCTGCAAATACTTTGAAGCAGAGAGAATTCAAGTGACAAAGGGTTTCTCTTTTTCTGTGCTGGACAGTTCTTTCCAGGTGTTGATGTGCCTGGATGGTTATGGACAGGTGGAGACGATAGATGCTGATTCGAAGCCTATGAGATTTTCTAAAGGAGAAACGCTGTTTCTTCCAGCGGGAATCGGGAAGTGCCTTGTAATAGGAGAAGCAACAATATTGAAAGTACGCTGCTAAGAGCAGATGCAATGAATAACAAAAAAGGAAAAGGAGTATAATACGATGAAAAAAGCATTGATTACTGGGATTACTGGACAGGACGGCTCTTATCTTGCAGAGCTGCTTCTCGAAAAAGGCTACGAGGTACATGGCATCATCCGCCGTGCATCTGTCTCTACAACAGCGCGCATTGACCACATTTTAGATAAGCTAATCATTCATGAGGGAGACCTTTCGGATTCTTCCAGCATCATTCGAATTGTCCTGCAGGTCAAGCCGGATGAAATCTATAATCTTGCTGCCCAATCCCATGTGCAGGTATCCTTTGATGCCGCAGAGTACACAGGCGATGTGGACGCGCTTGGTGTGCTCCGTATTCTGGAGGCTGTGCATACTGCTGGTTTGGATAAGACTTGCCGTGTCTACCAGGCATCCACTTCTGAGCTGTACGGTAAGGTAGAGGAAGTTCCTCAGAATGAGAATACTCCATTTCATCCTTACAGCCCGTATGCTGTAGCAAAACAGTATGGCTATTGGATGATTAAGGAATATCGCGAGGCCTACGGGATTTTTGCCTGCAACGGCATCCTGTTTAACCATGAGTCTGAGCGTCGTGGCGATAATTTCGTCACTCGTAAGATTACGCTTGCTGCTGGACGTATTGCCTGTGGTCTGCAGGACCATCTTGAGCTGGGAAACTTGGATTCTCTGCGTGACTGGGGTTATGCCAAGGATTATGTAGAGTGCATGTGGCTGATCCTACAGCAGGATGAGCCGGACGATTATGTGATTGCAACGGGCGTACAGCATACCGTCCGGGAGTTCACCACTCTCGCTTTTGCAAACGACGGCATCGAGCTTGAGTGGAAGGGCGAGGGCATGGATGAAAAAGGCTATGATAAAAAGACTGGTAGGATGCTGGTGTGTGTAAATCCCAAGTGGTATCGCCCGACGGATGTTGTAAACCTCTGGGGTGATCCGACTAAGGCAAAAACCAAGCTGGGCTGGAATCCGCAGAAGACGAGCTATGAGCAGCTGTGTGCAATTATGGCGGAGCATGATTTACAGCTCGCAAAGAGAGAAGCTGGAATTCAATAAATTGATGGGGCAGGCATAGCAGGGTGTGCAGTAGGTCTGTCTGCCCATTAACATATTATATTCGGAGTGAGATGGAATGGAAAAAGTACTGATATTTGGAGTGGGTGGTTTTGTTGGAAGTTATCTTTCAAGAGAATTTATTGAACATGGATATGCAGTAATTGGGACAGACAAGACTAGAAGTTCTATTCTTCCTTCAGAAGTGGGATTCTATGAATCTGACCTGTTGGAAACGGAAGCGGTAGAAGGACTGGTTAATAAAATTCAGCCGGATATTATTGTCAATCTAGCGGCTATCAGCAGCGTAGGTGCTTCATGGAATATTCCTCAAACCACAATGCAAGTAAATGTTGTTGGTGCATTGAACATTATGGAAGCTGCTAAAAAGAGCGAAAAGAAACCGAAGATACTATTTGTTGGATCGAGTGAAGAATATGTAATCTCCGATTTTCCAATGAACGAGGACAGGCCGCTGAATGCAAGTAATCCATATGGTATTTCTAAAGTGACTCAGGAACAGTTTGCAAAACTGTACAGAGAGCAATATGGTTTGAAAATATATTGTGTTCGGCCATTTAATCATACTGGAGTTGGACAGCGAGATTCCTTTGTATTACCAAGTTTCTGTAAACAGGTTGCCGAAATTGAAAAGTCGGGAGAGCCTGGTGTTATGAAGGTAGGAAATCTTAAGGTCAAGAGAGATTTCAGCCATGTAAAGGATATTGTACGGGCTTACCGTCTGATTGTCGAAAGTGACAATTGTGAGCTGATATATAATGTAGGCTCTGGAAACGCATATAGTCTCGAAGAAATGCTGCGATACATAGTTAGTCTAAGCAGCCAAGAAATAAAAATAGAAGTTGACCAGAGCAGATTCCGGCCAACAGATCAGCCGGTTATCTGCTGTGATTACAATCTGATAAAAACAGAGCTGGGATGGGAGCCGCAGTACACAGTGTTTGATGCGCTTAAAGAAATGTTTGAGAATTATCTGAGGCAATAGGTGGAATGGAATATGGCCAGAATTAATTTTTTGAATACATATGTTGATAATTTGACCATGCAGGAAGCAGTCGATAAGGTGGAGCAGTTGATTGCTCAAGACGGATGTTCCTATGTGGTCACCCCTAATTTGGATCATATTGTCATTCTAGAGGATGACCAGGAATTTGCAGAAGTGTATTCGAATGCGGATTTGGTACTGGCAGATGGAAAACCGTTAATTTGGATTTCAAAATTGCTGAAAAACCCAATTAAGGAAAAAATATCAGGATCGGATTTCTTTCCCCACATGTGCGAGATGTGTGCAAATAAGGGCTTCAGTATTTTCATTCTCGGTGCAGCGGAAGGAGTCGCTGAAAAAGCGGCAGTGAATCTGTGTAAAAAATACCACGGACTAAAGATTGTTGGAACATATTCTCCGCCATTTGGGTTTGAAAAGAACGAGAATGAATTAAAGGTGATTGAAAGCCTTATTCGTAAAGCCAGGCCGGATGTTCTTGCTGTGTCGCTAGGGTCGCCCAAGGGAGAAAAGTTTATATATAAACATCTTAAGGAGTATGGTGTATCTCTTGGAATATCCATAGGAGCAACAATAGATTTCGAAGCAGGGAATGTAAAGCGAGCGCCAAAGTGGATGGCGGATAGTGGATTAGAATGGCTTTTTAGAATAACTCAAGATCCAAACAGATTAGTAAAGAGATATTGGAATGATGCGATTAAGATAATTCCAATCATTAGAAAGTATAGGAAATAGTATGAGAATATTAATAGACCTTACATCATTAGCAGACAATTTTTCTGGAATAGAAAGATATGCCGCCAGCTTATCTTTAGAAATGATTCAGGATACCTCAACCGATTTTATTTTGATCTTCAAGAACAAAGTGCATCCTTGGTTTGAACCAATGAATCATCGAAGAAATGTTCAAATGTTGGTGCTTCCCGGATGTAACAAACTCGTGTTTAATCAGATGAGGTTGCCGAATGCCATTCGAAAAATTCAAGCTGATTACTACCTGTTTTTAGCCTTTCCGGTTCCTGTGTTGCTATTTAAAAAGAACATGGTATCCACAATTCATGATATTTGTTGTTGGGATTGCCCTGAGACAATGAATGGAATGAGCAAATGGTATTTTAGGATATCCCATCGAATTGCACTGTTAAAATGCAAATCAATTATTACTATATCTGAGTTTTCAAGACAAAGGATCGTTGATCGATTAAAATACGATAAAGATAAGATTTGGCTAATCTACTGTGGTGTTGATGAGAAATTTGTTAACTACGTGGGATCAGAAGAAAAAGATGAGATGATCCGTGAGAAATATAACTTGCCAACCGAATATATATTGACACTATCTACATTGGAACCCAGAAAAAACTTGACGTTGCTTTTGGACGTGTATGCACGTTTAATTGCAGAAGGGAAGACGTTACCGCCATTGGTGCTTGCCGGACGTAAAGGATGGAAGATGGACAACCTTCTGGAAAGCTATTCTCAGGACGTAAAGGACAGACTTATTTTCACCGGTTTTGTTGAAGATGAAGATCTGCCAGATGTGTATGGACATGCCCTTCTTTTTGTGTTCCCCTCAATATATGAGGGCTTTGGAATGCCACCGCTGGAAGCAATGGCATGCGGGACACAAGTGCTATCATCGGATGGAACATCGCTTCCCGAGGTTCTAGGAAATGCTGCTAATTATTTTAGTAACGACGATAGAGAATCGTTATACTTTGAGCTAAAAGAAATATGTAATGTTAATAGCAATAATAAAAGCTTGGCAATGATGAAAGATCAAGTTAAAAAGTTTGCCTGGAAATCAGAAGCCGAAAAGATACTTCTTAAAATAAAAGATAAGGAATCGCACAATGAGAATTGGAATTGATGCTCGGCCTTTAGTTGCAGAGAATCCGTCAGGGATAGGTAATTATGTCATAAACATTTTAAAGTATTGTAGTAATTCGCAGGACAGGGAGTTTGTTCTCTACTCTAATGAGCCGTTACTGTATCATAATGAAATTATTAAAAAATTTGAAATTAAAATAGTGCCTGGTTCTATTGGAACGACATGGGTGTGCTATGGCCTTCGAAAAGCTTTACAAAAAGATAAAATAGATGTTTTTTGGGGGACACAACATATGATTCCGCTTAACTGTGGAAATATTAGGTTGATACTTACAGTTCATGACCTTGCATTGATGATTAATCCTTCATGGGGGAGCACTAAGAATGCAATAATGCAAAATATCTTTGGCAAAATGTCGGTTCGAAAAGCAGACTGCATAATTGCGGATTCTGTATCTACTGCAAATGATGTAAAAAGAATAATAAAGTGGAAAGGAAAAGAGATATATCCAATTTTACTTGGCGGAGGGCAGATTCATGGTAATTGTACAAAGGGCCAGATAGAAATTATTTCTGAAAAATATAATATAGCGCCATATGATTATTATTTGTATATTGGAACTATAGAACCCCGGAAAAATATTTCTGGGATAGTAAGGGCATATAACATATATAGAAAAAGCGGTGGAATGAAAAAACTGATTATAGCAGGTGGATTAGGCTGGAAATATAAGAACATTTTACGGGAGATCACCAGTAGTCCTTTTAAAAACGATATTATTTTACCAGGATATGTGTCTGAAGAAGAAAAAGATGTTTTTATAAAGAATACTACTGCCTTTCTATTTCCTTCGAATTATGAAGGATTTGGATTTCCTGTTTTAGAGGCAATGTCATATGGAGTCCCTGTGATTACAACAAGCGTGTCTTCATTACCAGAAGTCGGAGGAGAATTAGCATTTTATACGGATGCTCCAAATGATTGGAAAGGCATTTCTGAATTAATGTTTCGTATTGAAACTATGAGCAGTCATGAGAGGCAAGCGTTGTCTATTGCAGAGAAAGAGTGGTATTCTAAATTTAAATGGGAGAGATGTGCTATGGAAACGTTGGACTTATTAAAATAATTGATGGGTGTGAAATATGAGAATTATGCTTGTTAACACTTATTATTCGCCGGAGATTATTGGCGGCGCAGAATATAGTGTAAAAAAATTGGCTGAGCAATTGCAACATGAAAATAATGAAGTTGTTGTACTTTGTACTGGTGATAATTTTAAGGATGAGTATATTGACGGGATTTTTGTGCGAAGGATCCGAGTAAAAAATATATGCCGGGCTAAAAGTGCAGATAGAGTCTGTCCTGCAAAAAAAATTCTCAGAAAAATGCAGGATATATGGAACCCGCTAAATACCGCTATAATTGAGAAGATAATATCTGAAGAAAAACCTGAAGTGATTCATACAAATGGTTTGTATGATATTTCACCAATCATATGGAAAATAGCAAAGCAGCGGGGAATTCGTGTCGTACATACCCTGAGAGATTATTATCTGATGTGCCCCCGAGTATCATTGACTTGTTCCCATGTATCTGGCACTTGCCAGAAACCCACATTTCTCTGCAAACTATACAGAAGCGTTAATCGCAATAGTTCAAAGTATGTTGATGTGGTTACGGCGCCTTCTGCTATTGTCTTAGATACCTTGAAAGATAATGGTTATTTTAAGAAGTCATTGGGGAAAGTTGTGCCAAACGCGACGGAATTTGATGAAGAGAGCGTTTTAGAAATCTGTCAAGAACGTCAGGCAGTATCCCATTCTGCCCCTCAGTTTGTATTCCTGGGTTCTCTGATTCAGGTAAAAGGTATACAGTGGCTGATTGAATCCTTCCGTAGGTTGGAAAATCCGGATGTGAAATTGTATATTGCTGGAAAAGGTGAACTTGAGGAATATGTAAAAAGTGCCGCAAAGCAGGACAAGAGAATTCGATTTGTTGGTTTTTTGGATGAAAAGGAAGTATCTGAACTTCTTGAAAAAACGGATGTTTTAATTGCACCTTCTCTTTGGGAAGAACCATTTGGAAGAATTGTGCTTGATGCATATAAGCATGCTATGCCGGTAATCGTGAGCGATTGTGGTGCCCTGCCAACCTTGGTTGATGAGGGGAAGACTGGTCTTGTAGTTAACAGCAAAGAACTCAATAGCCTGGAAAACGCAATGCACTATTTCATTCAGAATCCGGAAAAAATTGCCGAGTTTTCAAAATATTCAGCAGAGAAAATTAAAAAATTTAGCTTGGAAGCTCAATATCAAATGTTCTGGGAGGTTTATCAGCAATAGAGGAGGAAGGTATAATTATGATAGGATTGTTGACCCCTTTCCGTGTGGCGAATTATGGCACAAAATTACAAGCTTATGCGGTACAGGAGTGTATTCGCAGTCTTGGACAGGATACGCAGATCATTGATTTTGGATATGCTCCTGTTAAGAAAACCCCATTCAATATCATTAAAAGGATAATCTTCAAGATCATATCGGGAAAATATAGGGACAGCAAGCGGTACGTAACTGCACCGAAGGACATTGAGAGCCTGAGAAAAAAGCGAATTGACTGCATAAATAGTTTTGATTCTCATTATGATATATCAAAAAAAGTCATTGGAAAGCAAAACATGAGAGAATTAGGCGCTTCATATTCGGTTGTTTTATGTGGAAGCGATCAGATCTGGAATCCGGTAAACGTTGGAAGTGAGATTTTTTTGCTTGAATGGGTACCAGCGGGCACAAAGAAGATTTCATTTGCTGCCAGCTTTGGTATCAGTGAACTGCCAACGTTGCTCAAACCGAAATATAAACGTGAGCTGGAAAAATTCGATGCAATCTCCGTAAGGGAAGATTCCGCTCAAAAAATGATTGCAGATTTAGGGCTGAACGCAGAGTGGATACTTGACCCTACTTTGATTGTGGATAAGAAAGTTTGGGAAAATGTGGCAGCCGAAAGCGGTTATGCAATCAAAGATGATTATGTTTTTTGCTATTTCCTTGGAGATGGCGCCGGCTCTCGTGAAACAGTAAAGAAGATAAAAGGGCAAAATCCCAATTTGAAGATTATTTCGCTTAGCCACTTTAAAGGATATAATGAATGCGATAATCATTTTGCTGATCTGGATTTGTATGATGTGAGAGTACCGGATTTCGTAAAACTGATAAAGAATGCAAAATATGTCTGCACGGATTCCTTTCATGCAACTGCTTTTTCTGTTATTTTTGAAAAAGAGTTTGTTGTTTGCAACCGGCATGGCCATGGAATTGCATCTACTAATTCAAGAATTCATTCCTTCTTGCATTCCATCGGAGCCGAAAGGAGAATTTGTTCATCCCAAGATGACGTTGAAACCATCTTGAAAGAAAAAGTGGAATATGAAGCGGTAAACTGGAAACTGAATGAAAAGCGGAAAGAATCAATCACATTCATAAAAAAGTCATTAACATAGGAGCCTATGTATGTCGAGAGTATTATTATCACAGCGCAGCTTAACGATAAGTAGAAAAGAGATTTACATTACAATTTTATTTGTCGTATTAATAAGACCAGCATACGCAAACACAATTTCTGTTCTGGCTAGAGTCTGGTCATACGCTCAGCTTTTGATCCTTTTTTACGCATTATTTGTCTTTTTGTTTAAGAAATTATCGATGCCCGTTAGAATTCTTGGCGGAGTATATGGTCTGTTTGTATTGAGCGCAGTCATCAATCATGTTGATTTGATGAACACAATTCAAAAGTTTGCTCCTTATTTGTGCCTTGCAATCCTGTGCGATTATTGGATGAATAGATATGGAATACATACCTTGAACGCCCTTCATTTCGTTCTGCTTGTCTACACATTTATTAATTTTATAACAATAATCGTATTTCCTCAGGGCTTATATCTCGCTCAGACCTCAGGCAAAACAGTTGTTGCCTGCTGGTTCCTTGGATATAAAAATCCGCAGATTAGAACGTTGCTACTTGCGCTGGTCTTGGAGTATATGTTTAATTACAAGCCCAAGAAGAGACTAAAAATCAGAACCATCATTGTAACACTTGTGATCGCAGCCACTTTGGTGTATATTAAGTCGGCAACGGCACTGTTTGCTTTTGTGGTATATCTGCTTCTGGTTTTCTTGCTCCAAAAGAAGAACAATTTCCTCATGAAAGTCATATCCCCCTCGGGTATCATTATTGTGTTTGTGGTTGCAACGCTGCTGGTTGTTGTCGTTGACATTCTTCCCTACATTTCTGGGATTACATCTGTCTTGTTCAGCGGAAAAGACGTTGTAACAGGCTCGAGCCGGATTTATGTCTGGAAGGCTGCCATCGAAATCATAAAGAACCATTTTCTGTTTGGTATTGGTGAGACGAACTTTAAGACAGTTGTTTCGGTATTCTCCGTCACGCATCCTCATAACTACTTTCTGTTCCAGTGGCTGAGCGGAGGTGTGGGTGCAGTTATTCTGTCCGTCCTGTTTTTCCATAGTACACTGAGGGAAATGTTCAAAAGAAAAGCAAGATTTGAATACAGGCTTTTTATCGCTGCAACCATTGTTGTTTTTATCATGGGTGTGGTAGAGTCTCTGACGGAGTTCCCGCTCTTATATGCAATTTTTGTGATGGGCTACAATCTGAACCGGATTTATCCAGATGAGAATAAAAGGGAGCTTTTGCTGCAATGAACTGTTGACTGTAATCTGGTACTTCAAAATGGTTCATTCAATGAGAACTTCGCTATCATATGAGGTAGGATATGCTGAAAAATATTAAAGAAAAATGTTGTGGTTGCGGAGCATGTGCAGATATTTGCCCGGCTCATATTATTTCCATGCAAAGAAATGAGCTTGGATTCCTTTATCCCCATGTTGATGGAAATAAATGCCTGAACTGCAATCTCTGCAATTCTATTTGCCCTAATCAAAAAGAACAAAAATGCGTTTGGAACGTTGGAGAGGTTGAGTGCGCATACAGTCGGGATGATGATTTAAAAGAAAAATGCTCCAGTGGTGGCATCTTTGGAGAAATTGCCCGAGTGGTTTTGAGACAGGGCGGGGTATGCTTTGGAGCTGCTTTTGATAAGAATTTTAGCGTTCGGCATATTTGTGTTGAATGCGAGGACGATCTCCCCAAAATCTTAGGTTCAAAGTATATTCAAAGTGATACATCAGGGATTTTTATCTCCGTAAAAAAGAAACTTAAGGACAATAAGCCAGTGCTGTTTGTGGGAACGCCTTGTCAGGTAGCGGCATTAAAATATTTCTTGAATAAACAGTATGATAATCTTATTTTAGTGGATTTATTTTGCAACAATGTCCCTTCTCCGGCTGTTTGGCAGGCTTGGCTCCAGCATGTCAGCAACGGTAGAAAAGTTACTTCTGTCAATTTCAGAGACAAAACTGAGGGATGGGATAATTACTCGCTAAAAATAGTGTTTGACAACGGCGAAGTGTATCGAAAGAATAAGAAAAAGGATGGTTTTTTATCTACTTTTTCAAAGGGGTGCTATGCCAGACCCTCATGCCATTCATGCGAATACAAGGGATTCGACAAAGTGAGCGACCTGACGCTCGGTGATTTCCAGGAGCTTGGAATCATGTTTCCTGAGGTCGATGGTTTTCGTGGAGTTTCTATGGTGAGAATCAATTCTCAAAAGGGCAAAGCAATTTATGAGATGTGTAAAGGTAAAATCTGCACCGTAACAGTTAAAGCAGAGGATATGGATATGTGCCATCCCAACATTGGCCAGCCAATTCTAAGCCATCCCAATAGAGCAATTTTTTTGAGAAAATTTTCAGAAGGATATCCAATCCAAAAGCTTCTAAGAAGATATGCAGGAATTCCTATTCGGGTTAAGGTAAAAAACATACTCAGAAATATGGTAAAGAAATTGGGTGTGTATTATTTGATTAAAAATAAAAGCGTGAAACAAGAAAAGAAGAATATTCGGAGCAAATAAGTATGGACAGAAATAAGGAATTGATTCGTAATACCGTTATATTAGGGGCAGGTACTTTGATTCCAAAGGTTTTCTCTTTGGTTATCTTGCCGATATTAACAACATATCTGACTACTGTTGAATATGGCAATTTCGATTTGGTAAATTCAATCGTCAGCTTCATTGTACCCATAATGACATTACAGATTCAACAGGCTGCATTTCGGTATTTGGTTGCGGCAAAAACCGATTTGGATAGGGATAGATTAGTTACCACATCCACCATATATATTCTAGGAATTTCGGTACTTTGCACTCCGATTATTTTTTTTATTTTCCGTTTCTGTAATCTAGATTGGAAGGTTTCACTCATAATTTGCTTCTTGGTTTTTGGAGAATCTTTATACCTGCTTACAGGGCAGATGCTGAGAGGATTGGGGCAAAATATCGCATATTCTGTGGGCATTGTTTCGTATTCTGCTGTGAATCTGATAACGGTTGTATTGTTTGTCTATGTTTTGCGGCTGGGACTGCTTGGCGTAATTCTTTCAAACACATTGTCGTATGTGGCATCAGCGGTGATTATGCTGTTCCAGACGCTTCAGAAGGCGCATTTTCAAATGAAAGCGGTGTCAGTGCCAGAGTTAAAAAGAATGTTGAATTTCTCTGCTCCTATCGTTCCCAGTTCAATTTCTCTTTGGATCGTGAACCTCTCGGACAGACTGCTGGTTGTGCATTACTTAGGAGCTGGAATCAACGGAATCTATTCTGTTGCGACAAAGGTTCCAAACCTCTATTCGATGGCATACAGTATTTTTAACCTGGCTTGGACGGAAACGGCGGCTAGAGTTGCAGATGATGAGGACGATCCCGGGAAGTACTATAGTCAGTTGTTCGGAAAAATGTACAACTTTTTGGTTGGCATCATGCTGATTGTCATTGCATGTACGCCTATATTTTATCGGATTTTGATAAATCCGCAATTTTACCAGGCCTATCCGCAGACGGCTGTATTATATTATGGCGTGTTTTTCAATAGTTTTGTTTCATTTTATGCAGGTATCTATATTGCAATGGGCAGAACCAAGCAGGTTGGCATTTCTTCCGCAGTCGGCGCATGTCTGAATCTGTTTATTAATTTTTTGCTCATCCAGAAGATCGGATTGTTTGCAGCGTCAATCTCAACGGCGATTTCCTATTTTGTAATCATGCTTTATCGGGCTGTTGATCTGAAGAAAGTAGTTAATATTCGGTATGACTTCCGGCAGATTACGATTGGTTTTTTTTCAATGGTTCTGTCAACAGTTTTATATTATTTCAATAATACGCTTATGACGATAATTTGTTTCCTGATTGCAATCATTTACAACCTGCTGTTTAACAGAATTATTCTTGCAAACTTGCTAAAGAAGTTACGTCATTAAACCGCCAAGTGGTGAGTCTGGTTCAGTTATTGCGGCTTCTATTGGACGTGAAAAGTAAACATCCTATTCCATTGAGTAGAATAAAAAATATTGGAGCATAGATAATGAACCGATGGAAAACTATAAAATCAGATACTTTACTTAATAATCATTGGATAACAGTCCATAAGGATGCTGTTGAACTACCAGATAATAAGACTATTGATGATTATTACACGATAACGCTGAATGACGCAGTCTCTGTAGTGGCCATGGACGAAAGCGGTAACGTTATTCTGGTAAAAGAGTATAGATATTGTTGTGGTTGCGATTCGATTGAGATACCTGCAGGCACGTTTGAGAAAGGGGAAACAGATCCTCTGATAGTGGCTAAACGGGAACTGCTTGAGGAAACCGGCTATGAATCCGAAGGGTGGACATACCTTGGCTCGACATCAGAAAGCACGGCAAAACTGACGAATCGAATGCATATCTTCTTTGCTCATCATTGCCATAAGATTTCTAATCAGAATTTAGATGAAACTGAGGATATTGAAGTGCTTATCATATCACTGGAAAAAGCGGTGGAAATGGTTATGCAGGGTGAGATTATCTGTAACAGCTCTGCACATGGTATATTGCGTGTTGCAAGAATGCTTGGAAAATAAAATTCTAATAGACAAAACTACGAAGGGAACTCAAATCTATGAATATTAAAAGAGAGTATGAACGCTGGCTGGGAAATGCTACAGTAGACAGTGACATTACAGAAGAACTGAAAGCAATGACGGACATTCAGATTGAGGACGCATTTTACCGCAATCTCGCCTTTGGCACAGGCGGTCTGCGGGGCGTGATCGGCGCAGGGACGAACCGTATGAATGTTTACACGGTAGCAAAGGCATCGCAAGGGCTGGCAGACTATCTGAAAAAGAATTTTGAAGAGCCGTCTGTGGTCATTGGTTATGACAGCCGCATCAAGAGCGATGTTTTTGCGAAAGTGGCGGCGGGAGTGTTTGCGGCCAATGGCGTGCAGGTTCACATTTGGCCTACCTTGATGCCGGTGCCGACCGTTTCCTTTGCAACTCGTTATCTTGGCACTTCCTCCGGTGTGATGGTCACAGCTTCCCACAATCCTAGCAAGTATAACGGCTACAAGGTCTATGGTGCTGATGGCTGCCAGATTACAACAGAAGCCGCCGCGGAGATTTTGGTAGAAATTGAAAAGTTGGATGTCTTTTCAGATGTAAAGAACAGTGATTTTGAAGCGGGTGTGTCAAACGGGAATATCCGTTATATTGACGATAAGGTCTACACAGCCTTTGTGGAAGAAGTCAAGAAGCAGTCGGTGCTGTTTGGTGAGAAAGTTAATAAGGATGTGGCCATCGTGTACAGCCCGCTAAATGGTACTGGATTGAAGCCCGTCACCCGCACTCTAAGAGAGATGGGCTATACCAATATCACAGTGGTGAAGGAACAGGAGCAGCCGGACGGCCATTTTCCGACCTGCCTTTATCCCAACCCGGAAATCAAGGAAGCAATGACCCTGGGCATGGAGTATGCGAAGAAATGCAATGCGGATCTGCTGCTTGCGACTGATCCGGATTGCGACCGTGTAGGTATCGCCGTGAAAAATAAAACGGGGGAGTATGAGCTGCTCTCTGGCAATCAGGTAGGGCTGCTCCTGCTGGATTACATTTGTAGCCAGCGTATCAAACATGGGAAGATGCCCGCAGACCCGGTCATGGTGAAAACGATTGTCACGATGGATATGGGGGAGCAGATTGCAAAGCATTACGGTGTGCGGACGGTGAATGTGCTGACAGGCTTCAAATTCATTGGTGAGCAGATCGGTAAGCTGGAGCAACAGGGAGAAGCCGATAGCTATATCTTCGGTTTCGAAGAGAGCTATGGTTATTTGACCGGTTCTTATGTCCGTGATAAAGACGGCGTGGATGGCGCGTACATGATCTGCGAAATGTTCAGCTACTACGCAACCAAGGGTGTCAGCCTGCTGGATAAGCTGGAAGAACTGTATAAAACCTATGGTTACTGCCTGAACACTCTGCACAGCTATGAATTTGACGGCAGTGCAGGCTTTGCAAAGATGCAAAGCATTATGCAGGCATTACGTGGAGGTATTCAGAAAATCGGCGGGAAGAAAGTGGTAAAGCTGCTGGACTATGCGCCTGGACTGGACAGGCTGCCCAAGTCTGACGTGCTGAAATTCCTGCTGGAAGACAACTGCTCTATTGTGGTGCGCCCCTCCGGCACCGAGCCGAAGCTGAAGGTTTATGTTTCTGTTAGCGCAGAAGATAAGGAGACGGCAGAGCAGATTGAAAATATGATTACGAAGAATGCGGAGCAGTGGATCAAATGAATGAGAAAAGGCAAAGCAAGTATGGCGCTTGGTTCGGCGTTACCTACAAAAAGGACAAGTCATCTGTGGCAGAGAGCATTAAGAAGTTGATACAGAATAAGGTATATAGGGAAGAACTGTATAGTGATCTGTGAGAATAAGCACAAGTGATCTGTGAGAATAAGCACAAGTGATCTGTGAGAATAAGCACAAGTGATCTGTGAGAATAAGCACAAGCCTCTTGATTATCAGGCACTCACGGTTTATACTTAGAGGAAAGAAGGCTGTGTAGGGATAAAGGTATCCCGGCACGGTAGCTGCTCGGAACTTTGCACACCTCTCCGTGGTGAGCAGCAGGCAGCGTAGTGAAATGTAGTTTAGAGACATTGCTAAAGAAGGGAAGGATTATTAATGAGTAGAGAGTTTAGCAACATGGAAGAACGCCTTGAATTTATTGAATTTAGGCAAGAACTTCTATTCAATAATACTGACTTGGATCGTATGCTGTTCGAATACGAGATTGATCGGAATCAGTATAGGAAAATCATGGATTTAATGGAAAGCTACAGAACAATGTTGGATAATCACGAAGATGTAAGCCATGCGGCCTTTGAAACAGAGATATACGCAATTGTTCCAGAACATGGCGGGGATTACCACATGTGTGAGTATATTGCCAGAGGATTTATGGATGAACATAGGTGGGAAGAGGTATTCCCGGCGCTATATGGTGATATGCCTAAATACAAATTCTTGAGGAATGACAATGATTGAGTTTTTGAGACTTCCTCAGCTAACTACAATTTGGGACTGGGTGGGATTTCTAGCAGATATTTTTGGAGTATTGGCCGTGCCATTTACAATAATTCAGCTGCTTCAAGTAAAAAAGAAAGTGAATGCATCTATTAGAGCAATGAATGATTTAAGGACACTTCAAGAACATGAATTTCTTAAGAAAATTCTTCGGGATATCGCGGTTCAGCAAGATGAATTAAACTGGATGCTTGAAAAGCATGGACAACAAGGATACAGAAATAATTCCTTTGAAGATAAATGTCATGAAATTATAAGTGCAATAAATGTTTATCTGAACGAGCTACCGATAAAATACAAAGAAATAATAGAACCTTTACGCTCGGTTGTAACAGAGTTGCGCAAATATGATTATTTGAACAAAACAGCATTGGAAGAAGCAGAGGGTTATTTGTATAGTGCAATTCAGGCTATAAAAACCGCAGAAGAGAAATGCAATTTGGCTAACATTCACATGATTGCTCAGGGATAGGATAGGTGTCTATCCTTTTGATTTCTGCCCATACTCGCTATATACTTAATACACAATCACAACGAAATAAGGAGTGTGTACATCTATGCCGCGTCCCAAGGGTTCAAAGAATAAGCCTACCAAGAAGGTCACTGTCGTCAACAACGACTTCGATGCACTGATCGCCGAGAAAACTTCGGTAAAAGAGAGTCTGACAGCGGAGATCGCTTCCCTAGAAGAAAATCTGACTTCCCTCAAGGCTGATCTGAAAGCGAAGAAGGCGGAGCTGAAGAAGCTGGATGCTGAGCTGGGGAAACTGGAAGAGCAGAAAGCTGCATACGAGGCTAGAGAGGCTGAGGAAGCCAAGAAAGCTGAACTGGAAGAGACGATTCAGAAGCTGATGGCCGATGGAGTAAGTGAGGCAGAGATTCTAGAAAAGTTGAAGTAAACTGTTTGATGATATGCTGTGTGGGAAATATTCGAGAATTTTCAAAAATAACGTATACACGGCTCTCTATGAGGTGAGACAGTATGGACATTGCATTTGTATTTGAGCCAGGGAGTGCTTTCGGTGGGGCAAAAAGAAGGCTTCCAAGAATATATAATGAGATTTGTGCAGAAAATGATGATATAAAATGCGATCTCGTTGCCCGTAGGTCTGATTTAAATACGGTCTTAGCACAGTTTCGACTGGCGGATTGTGATGTAGCAAATATCAATCACGTATATGCATTTAAAAGTCATTTTAAAAGCCATTTGAAAAGTTTGCTGCATGTTTTGTTTTTACATAAGTACACGACTATTCATTTTTTTGATGCAGGAAAATATAACATAGTAATACAGTTGATTTGTAAACTAAGCAATAAAAAATGCATATATACTATTTGTTCATACCAAGAAGCGTACAATTGCTTTTGTAAAAAACGCATGATACTAACGAAGCTCCAGCTTCGCTTGGCGGATCACGTCGATTTACTATATCCGTTGGGAGCAGATTTTATCTCCCAATACGTTAAAAAAGGAAGGCTAACCGTCACACCAGGGACGTTTACGGATCTGGAGCTTTTCAAGCCGCAGGAAAAGAAGAAGACCATCATATATGCCGCCGCCAGACTGGAGGACGCAAAAAATCCCATCCTTTTTATCGAGAGTATAAACGAAGCCAGGGACGCAATTCGTGCAGCAGGGTATCGGGTGATTCTGCTGGGGCAAGGAAAGTATGAAGAGTACCTTCAAAACTACGTAAAGGATCATGGCTTGGCGGATATTGTTAACTTGGCAGGATACGACCAAACCAGCAAGTATATGCCTACGGCGAATGTGTTCTTTTCTACGCAGGTGCTTGAAAATTATCCCTCCCAGAGCTTGGCAGAGGCTGCGGCCTGCGGCTGCTATGCGATTATCACCGATGTAGGAGATAGCCGGAGGTGCGCCGATGAATCTTTTGCGGCGTTTGTGAAACCCAATAAAGAGGCATTGTCCCAAGCGCTTGTTGGATATTTAGAAATGAGTGAGCAAGAAAAGAAAGCAATCGTTGAGAAAGCGAGAGCATTTGCCGAGACACACTACTCCATAGAAGATAGCAAAAAGTATTATTTGGAGATATTGAAAAAGCTAAATAAGCGCTAAATTGCAGATTAATAAATTAACCGTTTTTCTCTGGAATCCGCCAGAAGAGCGTGTTCAACTTTGGAACAGCAGACTGAGGTGTTCTCCGAAAAATAGCATTTATGGTACATAGGATGGGTTCAGTTTATGTAAGGCGAACGATTATGCATATGTGAATGTGTAGAATTTGTGCTTGGTTGTAATGATGGTCTTGACAAAAGGCGTTGTTTTGCATAAAGTATTAACCGAAAGCGCCCGCAGATACTCCGATATAGCGCTGAATGTATGTGCTGGACACAGGCGCTTCAATTTCTATAGGAAGAAGGGCAAACCATGAGATATGCCTTGATTGGCTGTGGAAGGATTTCTCCTCACCACATCATGGCAGCCAAGAATAATGAGCTTGAGATTGTCGCCGTCTGTGATATTGACCCGGAAAAATTGGAAAAGACGGCTGCACAGTTAGATCACGTGCATCCGTACACAGATTATAAAACGATGCTGGAAGAAGAAACCCCCGACCTGGTGGCAATCGCCACAGAGAGTGGGAAGCATGCGCAGCTTGCCTTGGATTGCATTCGGGCCGGCTGTCATGTGATTATTGAAAAGCCCATTGCGTTATCTATTGCGGATGCGGATCAGATTATTGAGATGGCGAAACAGAAGGGCGTACTCGTCTGCGTTAACCACCAAAACAGGTTTAATAAGTCGATCCAATATATCCACGGCGCCATTGCGCAGGGAAGGTTCGGCAGACTTCTTCACGGAAGCGCACGCATTTTCTGGAACAGAAAACAGGATTATTATGAACAGGCGCCTTGGCGGGGAACCTGGGAGCAGGATGGGGGCGCGCTGATGAACCAGTGCATCCATAATATTGATTTGCTGTGCTGGCTTATGGGGAGCGAAGTGAAGGAAGTTTTTGCCTATACCGACAATTTAAAACACCCGTATATGGAAGCGGAGGACCTGGGAGTGGCTTTGGTGAAGTTTCAAAATGGCGCCTATGGTGTCATTGAAGGAACGACCATTGTATATCCTGAAAATCTGGAAGAGAGCCTGACCTTGCTGGGGGAAACAGCAACAGTAAAAGTCGGCGGGAAATCGGTCAATGAAATTCTGGAGTGGAAAGCCGCCGATGGACTGGATGATTCGGATTATGTGAAAAAGACATTCAGCGAAACGCCGCCCAATATCTATGGTTATGGCCATACGCCCCTCTATGCAGACATGATCGACGCCATCACAAATGGGCGGCAGCCCCTGGTAAACGGAGAAGCGGGAAAAAGAGCGCTGGAGCTTATTTTGGCGATCTATCAATCCGCCGCTCAGGGGCTGCCCGTAAAGCTGCCGCTGTTAAGAGGAAAAACGCTTGACTATAAGAGGCGATTTGGAAATGAGTGAGGATTTTTATGTTCATGAAAGTAGCTATATTGATCCAGGCGTTACAATAGGGAAAGGGACAAAAATCTGGCACTTTTGCCATATTCAGCGGGGAACGAACATCGGGGAGGATTGCACCCTCGGCCAGAATGTTTATACTGGCGAAAATGTACGAATCGGAAACGGTGTTAAGATTCAGAATAACGTCTCGGTCTTTCACGGGGTGGAGCTTGAAGACCATGTGTTCTGTGGGCCATCTTGTGTATTCACCAATGATCTCAGCCCCAGAGCAAAGTACCCCAAGGGCACTGCAAACTACTTAAAGACAGTTGTTAAAACAGGCGCAAGCATCGGGGCGAATGCGACAATACTGTGTAATCATACCATCGGACGCTGGTCGCTCATAGGGGCCGGCGCCGTGGTGGTGTCGGATGTCCCGGATTACGCCATCATGACAGGTGCGCCGGCGAAGGTAACCGGATGGGTCTGCGAATGCGGAAAACGGCTGGGGGATGATTTGACCTGCATATGTGGACGTGTCTATGAGAAAAGCGAGGAAGGATTGAGAGAGAAAAATGCAGTTCCGGGATTTGAGGGCACAGTATCAGGCCCTAAAACCGCAGATTGATTCTGCCATACAATCCGTATTGGATTCCTCTAACTTCATTCTGGGCAGTCCGATAGCGGAATTGGAAGAAAAACTTGCAAATTATGTAGGGTGTAAACATTGTATCACTTGCGCAAATGGGACAGATGCGCTACAATTGTCATTGATGTCCCTGGACGTAGGCAGCGGAGATGCGGTGTTTGTACCTGATTTTACTTTTTTTGCCACAGCAGGGGCGGCGTCGATTTTGAACGCACAGGTTGTGCTTGTTGACATCGACGAGAGAACCTTTAACCTCTCTCCCGGGTCCCTGGAGGAAGCGATTCAGCGCACCCTGTTGGAGGGGAAATACATGCCCAAGGCAATCATTGCAGTGGACCTTTTTGGCCTGCCGGCGGATTATCCTCAGATAAGAAAAATTGCAGAGCAGTATCATCTAAAGATTCTGGAGGATGCTGCCCAAGGCTTTGGCGGCAGAATTGGGGATCGGAGAGCCTGCTCCTTTGGGGATATAGGCACCACATCGTTCTTCCCAGCGAAACCGCTGGGGTGTTACGGCGATGGGGGAGCCATTTTTACAGATGACAGCCACATTGCACGGCGGCTGTGCTCTTTAAGAGCGCAGGGACGTTCCCAAAGCAGCAAGTATGAGCATTGCGAAATCGGAATGAATTCCAGGCTGGACACGTTGCAGGCAGCGATTCTTTTGGAGAAGCTGAAGGCATTTGAACAGTATGAACTGCAAGCAGTGAACCAAGTGGCAAAATGGTATACGGAGCGTTTGCGCGCGGCTGTGAGAACTCCTTTTGTTCCGGAAGGGTACTATTCCAGTTGGGCCCAATATACAATCATGCTGAAGGATACGGAAACGAGAGACAGGGTGCAGCGGGAACTGAGAAAAAAGGAAATCCCGTCCATGATCTATTATCCGATTCCACTTCATCAGCAAAAACCATATCAGGGAATGGGACGAAGCGATGGAGAGTTTCCCGGGACGATGCGTGCGGTAAGAACCGTGCTCAGCTTGCCGATTCACCCATACATCAAGGAAGAGGACGTATGTCACATTGCAAAAGTGATCCTTGAGAACGCATAGCACAGAAGGAGCGAGTTCAGAGAATGTCTCAGCGTATTTATCAAGCATTGGTTTCCGGAAATACGAAGCTGGCGGTGGTGGGCCTTGGCTATGTGGGCCTCCCGGTGGCGATAGAGTTTTCGAAGTATGTACAGGTCATTGGTTTTGATGCTGACACAAGGCGCATCAACGCTTATCGTAATGGCGTTGATTTAACCAGCAGTGTGGGGGAAGAAATCCAAAGCACCACGATTGAATTTACATCAGATCCTGCCAAACTCCGAGAGGCTCAATTTGTAATCGTGGCGGTTCCGACACCCACTACGGAGGATAGAAGTCCCGACTTTACCGCCCTTAAGCAGGCTTCCCAAACGGTGGGGGAAAATCTTGCCCCAGGCGCGATTGTTGTCTTTGAATCCACGGTTTATCCGGGCATCACAGAAGAGCTGTGTGCTCCCATCATAGAGCAGGCCTCCGGCCTGAAATGCGGCACCCAATGGAAAATCGGATACAGCCCCGAGCGGATCAATCCCGGGGATCCGGTTCATACCTTCTCCACGATTCGCAAAATTGTTTCGGGCATGGACGGGGAATCCGCAGAGGAGATTCAAAAGGTATACGACATTGCCGTGAAAGCCGGAACTCATCTTGTTTCAAGCATCAGAACGGCGGAAGCGGTCAAGGTGATGGAAAACAGCCAGCGTGATGTGAATATTGCGTTTATGAATGAGTGCTCCAAAATCTGCGACAGGGGCCGCATCAATGCCCATGAGGTTTTTACTGCCATGAAAACCAAGTGGAACGCGCTGGACTTCGAGCCTGGCCTGGTCGGCGGACACTGCATTGGGGAAGACTCTTATTATTTGCTGGAGTATGCAAAGAAGATAGACTGCGGCACGCCGATACTGTCTCACGGACGCCATACAAATGAAGCTATGGCTTCTTATGTTGCGCACAGAGCCGTCAAGGAAATGCTGGCCGCCCGGAAGGATCTGAAACGGGCAAAGGTATTAGTCTGGGGTATCACATTTAAGGAGAATTGTTCGGATATTCGGAACAGTAAGGTTGCGGACTTAATTGCCCAGCTGAGAACCTATCAGGTCGACTCCATTGTGACAGATGAGTGGGCGGACCCTGAGGCCGTTCGGGAAATGTACAGCATCGAGTTGACACCCTTTGAGAAGCTGCCTCCGGCGGACTGCATCATTGTGGCAGTTGGCCATCGTGAGTATCAATCTATAGCCATGGAGCAGCTGCTAAAGATGTATAAAAACGATTTGCAAAACGACGAAAAGATACTGCTGGATATAAAAAGCATTTATCCGCTGGAAGCGTTGACCGCTTCGGGGCTGCGTTTTTGGAGACTGTAAGGGATGGATAAGCGACAAAGCAAAATGAGTGGACAATCGTCATGACGGGTATCATCGTGAAAAAGCTGCACCAGCTTTGGCAGCCGCTCAAAAAGGGAATCCTGCACGTCTTTACGGCCAGCGTCCTCAATAAAATGATCGCCATGCTGAGCAGTATGGTTTTGACCCGAATGCTCGTGCAAAGCCAGTATGGTGTTTTAAGCTATGCCGGGAATGTATATTCCTATGCAGCTTTGTTTATGGGCTTTGGGCTGGCAGTGGGAGCGATGCAGTTTGGCACGGAAAACCGGGACAGGCCGGAGGAAAACAGCTTCTACCGGTACTGTGCCAAAGCCGGAACGCTGGTCAATTTCGTGATCATTGCGCTGCTGTCCCTTCTCTTCCTGCACCGGGAGCTGCCCATTGCCCAAGCCAAAAAATACGTTTATCTTTATCTTCCGCTCCTCTTAACGGGGTATCTGAACCAGCTTTTCCTGCTGATTCTTCGAAGCCAGAAGCGCTTCAAGACCTATGCCAGGCTGCTGACCGCACAGACGATTTTCACTGCCGTTGGTACTTGTATTGGGGCAATCTGGGGCATAAACGGCGTATTTGCAGCAAAATATGTGGTGTCCCTTGTGACGCTATTTACCATTGGCTGGCTGATGCGGGAGACTTTGCGGGAAGTGATTCATGGGGGAAAACTGAATTCCCGGCAGAAGAAAGAGCTCTGGCGCTATAGTATCCTGAATAATGTAAGCAGCACCCTAAACCGCTTCTTGCTTTTAGTCGACCTGTCCATGGTTGCGGCGTTGATGGCTTCCGCCGAAGCAATCGCCGTTTATAAGGTGGCGACGTTGATCCCCAATGCTCTGTCCTTTATTCCCCAGAGTGTTGTGATTTGTGTGGTGCCGGACATTATTGCCCATAATAAAAACAGCACTTGGCTGAAGGATACGTTTCGGAAAACCTTCAGCGGGATGCTGTTGTTTAATCTGTTTATCAGCTTATGTCTGATCCTGGGTGCGCCGTGGATCATCCAGATCGTCGCGGGGAAGCAGTACCTCGCCGCGGTGGGACCCTTCAGGATTCTGGTTGCAGGGTATTGTGTTGCGGGAACGTTCCGCTCTTTAAGTGTTAATTTCCTTGCGGCATTAAAAGCGGTCAAAGGAAATGCAATATGCAGTTTGATCACCTGCATGACGGATGTTGTGCTGAATTTTCTGCTGATTCCTCGGTATGGAATGATGGGAGCCGCTTGTGCCACCTTTTTGGCTGAATTAACTGCGAGCCTTATTACATTTGGCTGCCTGATGTATACGCTGCGGCGATTAAGTGTAAAGGCTCACGAAAAATGAGAAACAGTCGCCCTGTTGGAAATCAAGGGTCCTGCTTGCGAAAAGCGCAAAGGTGAGCTAATACTAAAACCCAATAAAATCATTCAATTTTATTGGGTTTTAGTATTATATATCTCTGATTTCCACGATTCTCTGGTTTCTCTTCATGACATACCTGTCCCATCAGGACGGTGAACACACCGGCCGGGCAAGCCGGGAGCTGGCAGAGCATCTTCGTTTTCTCGATAATGATATCAATGACCTAAACGGAAAGCTGCGGCGGGCGGCACACATTGTCGTGTTCGCAGTGTTTACGTTCCTGCTGGGTCTGACGCTTAAGATTAGCGGGGTATCATTGGAATGAATGTTAATCGCTGCTGTGTGGAGCTATGTGGATGAGGCCACAAAGCCGTGGATACAGGGGCGGCATTTCTCGTGGTTTGATGTAGGGCTGAATCTGATTGGAACCTTCATCGGCGGGGCTGTGGTTTTGATTTTGTGAGGATGAGAAGTATCAGGACGAAGAAGGAAAAAACTTAAAGATTTCACTTGCTATGTGCAGAAATAGACGGTAATATCCCTCATAACTGGGAATCGGAATCCAAAAGCACCCGGTTAGAAGGGAAGGTAGCATTATTACTGAGAACGAGGCATTAAGGAACCTGAAACAAATTCTGGAGAAATACATCAACACTACACCGCCGAAGTATTACCCTCCGGTGGAAAGTTTACTTGACCTGATCTATGAGACATACACAGAGAACAATACCGCCGCGCCGAAGACTACAGCGGCGGGGAGAGCAGCGAGGGCGCGAGATAAGGAGTTTGAATCGTGGCTCAGAGGACTGGAGGGCGCGGATAGGCTGGTAGAGGACTGCGTTGGAGGTAAGATCCCTCTCTGGGAGGATATTATGGTCAGGCAGGGAAGCGTGTGCTGTGCCTGGGAGAAAAGCGCATTTGAGGAGGGGATGAAAGTCGGGATACGGCTGATGATGGAGGCGTATAGTTTGTAACGAAAAAAAGAATTGTAACGAGAATAAGAGATAGAAAAACCTGTGGTCGATACTGAGTTCCAGTTCGATAGCCACAGGTTATTTTTATTCATCATCATCTGCTCTAGCAAGGAGCAGGTCGGGATTTTCGTGGAACACAGTCTTCCCACAATCGGGGCAGCGGTCGGGCAAAGAGGTGCCTTCAAAGCAGTAGTGGCAGGCATCGCAGTAATAGAAATTCAAGTATGTTCACCTCGCAGCTTTTCTGTCTTTAGGTGGGAAAGGGAAAGTGAGGAATTGCAGGGCGATTATCGAAACAGAGAAAAAATGTACATCGAAAACATGACAACCATATTGACAAATGGCGGTGGCTTGTATATAATATGTACATTCAATACATGACGAGAGTGACATCGAATGAATGACAAGGAGAGGCGGCAATAAATGGTGTATGAGATTGGATGTTTGGACTGTCAGGTGGCGAGTGGTACCGTCATTAGCCGTATTGCAGTTAAGGACGCAAAGCCGGATGATGTAGAGTTATTTGAGGAGAAGGTATTGCTGCCTAAGGCCCTGGATGGCGGCATTATAAAAGAAGAGTTAGGCTCGGTTGTTGTCTCCCGAAAACAGATGCAAAGCGGGAGGGTTATGATAACAGAGAAGGGCGATGTGGTGATAAAACTCACAACACCTTATGATACCGCGTATGTGTCGGAAAAAGATGCGGGAATCATTATTTCCTCGCATTGTGCCGTGATTCGTGGGCTGAACCCCGATGAGGTGGATAGCAGATATTTATCCTATGTTCTTAGTAGTCCTTATGGGAAGGATACGCTAAGCTCCATGACCAACGGGGCGGCAACTGCAATGTTGAAAGTCAGAGATATAATCTCGATCCCTATTCCAATGGTGTCTATGGAGGAGCAAAAATACCTCGGTGATCTTTATGAATTGTCCTGTAGGAAGAGAGCCGTATTACGAGGAATACAGATCAACGAACGGAAGGTTATGGACAGCCTGATTATGGACGCAATTGAGAAGGAGATAGATTAAGATGAATTTCTACGAAAGGGTATATGATATAACAAAGGATGATAATCAGGCAATAGAGGCAGCAAAGGCGTTCCAGGAAATATTCCGGCTGCAGAAGACGTGGAAGTATCGAATGGTATCTCCCGGAGGAATGCTGCCGGGGTTATTGATGCCTCTGCTTCCAAAATTCGTCCTGGACAATAAAGAAGAATTTGAAATTCCAGAGGACCTCGCAAGCGGAATAGATGATTTGATGAGAGGATATGGACGAAAGGAATCGGGGTTCATCATAGCCATCATGAACCGGTTTATCTCTTATCTGGATCACTGGATGGGGTTACAGAACAGGTTGATTGCCAGCATATATATGCAGCAGGAGGGAGATAATTTCTTTTCGTTTCTGAACGAATCCTTCTGCATCCTGAGCAGATTGGATCTGAATATGCATCGCCACCCATACGCAGCCTATGAGGCGCTTTTGGAGGTGATAGAGGATATTACCAGATATGAAGGCAGAAAAAGTGGTGAGCTAATTTCCGAGCGGAGCGTCAGTAATTTGATGTGTGAGCTTGCGGATATAAGAGATGGGGACCTTGTATACGATGGTGCCTGCGGCTATGGTATATCCATGAGTTTGGCAGTGGCGGCGATGGATGCGGTTCCTTATATGCAGGATTATTCCAGTGACTGTACTGCAGTGGCATCAATTCTAATGCTGTTCGCAGGAAAGAGGGATGCTGTGATTCATTGTGGAGATACCACAGTGAAGCCGCTAACAGCAGAAGCTGACCTATATTTTGATCGTTTTATTACACATCCTCCATTTCTTAATTACAGCACTGAAGAAGAACAGCATTCTGGATATGAAGGAAGCCGAGATTTCCTTTACTCCGGTAAGGTGCCGCCCAATGACCGATGGCTTTTTGTACGGAATGCATTGGCCCGACTAAAGGAGGACGGAGTTGGGGTTGCGCTCGTTCCAATCAGTGTCTTAAGCCGCGAGTCAGATGCTTATGCTTCGACCAGAAAATTCCTTGTGTGGGACGGTTTTATTGATTCGGTAATTGAATTGCCAACTGGGGTTGTGGGGAGCATCAATACCAAATGGTCGATTGTGGTATTCCGAAAAGATGGACAGCGAAAATCTATCTACATGCTGGACTTGAGCCGGAAGAATGTATACTCGAATTTTGAAAAAGAAGACGCAATGCTGGTATTGCGAGAAGATGCGATTGATGAAATTGTTTCCTTCGTGAAGGAGCACACAGAAATTAACGGTATGGCGAGAATGGTATCGCGGGACGAGATTATGCAGAAACACTATCGCCTAAGCATTGGAAGTTATATAGTAGCGACCACAAATAGAGAAGCTGCTGTGGCAAATAGCGTTGAACTTTGGGAGGAAAGAGAACGCTTGGAGAACGAATACGAGCGCATCAATTTTGAATTTGAAGAATCAGTACAAAGATACAACGCATGGCTCAATCAAAACTCTATCGAGGATGAGGAAGGGCTGGATGAGGACTGAGCTTTCTGGGCAGGGAGCTTTCAGGTCTCTACAAAGAAAATGGGAGGGTAGCGAATGAGGACAAAGAAGAACAATGAGATTCGCACTGCCAAGGAAGAAATAATGGTCGGCATAAAAACCACGGATCACAAAACCGGAACACCTGTGGCATTGATCAAAGGGAAAGGTGACAAGTATGACACATTCAGCGTGCAGGAATTTGCCGAGGCCCTCTATGGGAAGGGAGTAAAGGTTACGATTCACACTGCATAAAAGGAGGAAAACAGACCGACACCGCACTGAAAACGGTGCAAACAGCGTAGCCGGTCGTTCACGCACATCGAGCTTTCCGATAGGACAAGATTCCTTACAATACGAGATAAGCCGGAGCGGATAGAAGCAATATGGTATCACAATACCCAGGATTACTGGGTTGGGAGAACCATGGGCTTTTATCTGCTCCGGCTTTTTGATTCTTATTTTGCAATTTTGTTTGATCCGTATTGTGGAAGCTCCGCACCTGCTGGCTGCTGAAGAAAGCTCATGGTGACTTTTTGCCGGGCTCTTTTTGTTACTCAAATCGATGCCCTTCGGCAAAATATATAAATCACGGCGCTGTTTCTTATACATTTGACAAAATCTTCCACCACCTATTTACAAATTATAGCGTAGATGCTATATTAAAAGATACCACTTGAGTTTGTGGGATTGTAAATAGAATAGAGATTTTGTAAATAGGAGGTGTACAAGAGGATAGTTTAGTTCCGCCTTGTGAGGCCGGTAGATGATTACGGCTAAGACGGGACTGCGCAAAGTATTACATAGTCTACAGAGATATATTTTTCAGAGAACAGTACATACGAAAAAACGTAAAAAACTTCATTCTGAAAATAGATGTAGATATGATATGTGGTCGAAGTGCGCGCGTTTGTAGGAAAAACGCAAACTGTCAGCTTGGTACACGCCGGTGAACAAATCGATATGATTTGAGACCGGAGCAAATGTGAAACAAGTGTCGGCGTAAAAGCGACTTGTAACGTATTTGCTCCGGTCTTATTTATTCCACGGCAGAGGACAAAACGATTCTAATTCACAAACGAGGAAGCCTGCAAATAAAAAGTCAAGCCCCTAAAAGAAAAAAGTCCTCCAAAAATATGGAGGACAAAGGGGAGGGGAAGGAAAGCACAGCAAACAGGCCGGAGCAGAAACAAAAGCGCCAGCCACAAACAAGAAAAAACAGAAGGCGTCACCTCTCAGGCATCAACGTAGCATAGCGAAAGCAATCCCAGTTGAGCTTCTGACCACAGCGATCACAAAAAGATTGGTATTCGCGCTCCAGATTGCAATGACAGCGGGGACAAACCGGAAAGGTCACGTAGGAATGATTGAGAGAAATATGCTGTCGGAAGTGCGTGACCTGCTGGGGAAAACGGTAAGAGAGTTCTTCATCCGTAGTGGAAAACCCCAGCAGTTCGTTGGGGGTTCGGTTGAATGCAGCACAGATCTTTTCCAGAGTATTGACGGTCGGAGATGCCTTACCGCGGACGATGGATCCGAAATGTCTTGGGCTAAGATCGCAGAGTTCCGAAGCGGTTTCGTAGGTGAAGTTACGGCTGTCGCAGATGCTGAGAACGGAGGAAGAAAGTTCCTTGGAGAACATGGTGAGCCCTCGCCTTCTGTATTAGGATATACAGTCAGCGTAGAGGTAGCATGCTTCTACATCAAGGAAGGATCGTGCCTAAACTCTTCCAGAGCAAAGGAAACGGGGAGACGAGTTGCACAGCTGTCAGCTTTTATCAAGGATAAACGGCTTCGCCGCGCCATAGGCGTCCTTGACAGAAGCTGCCATCCGTGCAGGCAGGCACACAAGAGGTGGTATAACCACCTCCGTCAATCAGAGATGACCATAATGAGGAGCCTATTCATCAGGATGAAGTCTCTCTCGAAAATGAGGAATCTGCTGCAGCTTCTTTTTTACCCCAAACTCAAGCGCACGGCGGCAAGTCTACCCAACAAAAACCAGAGGATGTTAAGTCGCATTCTTCACAGGACATAGACCCCGGACTGGCGTTGCTGATCCAGAAAGCGATGGCGGCACGGGCGATGGTGGCAGAGCAGAAGGATGTGGCGCTGAGCATCCAGGCACCATTGGATAGTGAATTCGAGGCGGTTTTCCGACAGGAGAATCCGAATGACCAGGGTTTCATCTCCACGGCAACCTTCCGGGCTACGAAGCAGAAGCAGGGAAGATTGAATGTGGCGGCGTATATCCGCGTGTCAACAGACTCGACCGACCAGGAGTATTCCTATGAAACCCAGGAACGCTATTTCAATCAGCTCATCGAGAACCACCCGGACTGGAACGCCGTCGGCGTCTATTCCGACTACGGGATCTCCGGCACCAGTAGCGATAAGCGGACGGGGTTCAAGCGCCTCATGCGGCACTGCGGGGAGGGCAAGATTGATCGGGTGGTGTGCAAGTCCATTTCACGGTTTGCCAGAAACACCACGGATTTCATGACCGCGCTGCGTACTTTGCGGGAGAACAATACCACCATTCTTTTTGAGAAAGAAAATCTGGATACCGCCGACCCGACCAGCGAGTTCATCCTTACGACCCTCGGTGCGATTGCACAGGAGGAGAGCCGCAGCATTTCCGGCAACCTCACCCTCGGAAATAAGATGCGCTTCAAGCGTGGTGATGTCCGAAATGAGGTCATCTACGGCTACCGGTACAACGGAGAGATGGTCACGTGCGCAAGCGGATACCAGTACAAGGACGTGGAAATCGTCGAGGAGGAAGCCGAGATTGTCAGGCGCATCTTCCGTGAGGTGGCAGATGGAGCGGCCTATGTGGAGATTGCAAGGAAACTGAATCAGGAGCAGATTCCTGCACCGGACAGCTCCATTGCAAGAAAGCGCAGACAGAACTCCAAAAAGGGGCAGCTCAACAGCCATCTGGATGATGGCTGGACTTCCGGCCGCATTTCCGCCATCGTCCGAAATGAACGGTATGTGGGGGATGTCCTCGCACAGAAAACCTACACGACCGATTATCTGACGCATCAGGTGCGCCAGAACAAAGGTGAAGTGCAGCAGTATCGCATTCAGGACCATCACGTTGCGATTGTGGACAGGGAGCTTTTCGATGAGGCCCAGAAAGCAGTCCGCTACAATTCAGCGGCGCATAATACCGCAGGCAAGAAAACGGTTCATGCTTTCTCCGGCAGGTTGATTTGCGGGGAGTGCGGCAGGTATTTCAACATCCGCAATGCGCAGAGCAACCCCATCTGGTTCTGCCCGTCTACGGCACGGAGGAACGGAAAGACCATCTGCCATGCGGAAAAGGTCTACGAGGAGCAGATCATCCGTGTGGTTCGCCGGGCGGTAATCGAGCGGTTTGAACTGACAGTTCAGCCGATACAGGATGACGTGAAGGTTGCAGACATTCTCAGCGGCAGATTTGCCGAGACCGAGGGGGTCTTCAGCAGCGAGGCAGACAGCTTTGTGGTGCAGATGCTGGCGAGGCTGGAAAATATCCAGCGGCTGGATTTCATGGAGCGTGACCGAACCTTTTACAAAAGGCAAATCACAGCCCTTTTCACCAGCGTGGAGACCGCACGGAAGAGAGTGCGGCTCCTGCAGAGCCAGAAGGACGCTTTGGAGACCAGACGGTTCCTGCTGGGAGACATGACGGTGGAGGAAGCATCCATCACGGAGAAGGAGAAGCAGATTTCTGACCTCAAAGCCAGAATCGAGAGGGACGAGGCAGAAGGAAAGAAGCACCGCATGATGGAGGACGCCAAAGCGGGGAAGCTGGACTACATCGTTTCCAAGTCCATCTCCCGCTTTGCCCGTAACACGGTCGATACGCTGACCTGCATCCGGGAGCTTCGACAGCTCACCCCACCGGTCGGCGTCTATTTTGAAAAAGAGAACATCGATACGCTGGACGCCAAGGGCGAGCTGATTCTGACCATCCTGTCCGCTCTGGCGCAGGACGAGAGCCGCTCCATTTCCGACAATATCCGCTGGACGTTCCAGAAGAAATTCCAGGCGGGCAAGCCCCAGCTCAACCTCAAGCGGATGCTGGGTTACGACTCGGGGCCGAACGGCGAGTGGATCATCAACCCGGAGCAGGCGGAAATCGTCCGGTACATCTTCGAGCGGTTTGTCTGCGGGCAGTCCGCCAACAAAATCGCAGAAGAACTCAACCAGCTGGGCAAAACCACGGTCAACGGGAAAAAGTGGATTGCCGGCGGTGTGCTGACGGTTCTGCGGAACGAGAAGTATGTGGGCGACATTGAAATGCAGAAGACCATCACCAAGGACTTCCTGACGCACCGCTCGACCATCAATAAGGGTGAAGCGCCGAGGTACTATATCGAGAACCACCATGTGGGCATCATTGACCGCATCACCTGGGACAAGGTACAGGCCATGCTGTATGAGAAGCCGAGGAAAAGCGGTGACAGCGATGCCGGAAAGAAGAAAACCCAATCGGTCAAAGGCTCCCCCTTCGTGAACCTCCGCTGCGGAGCGGTGCTGGAGACCGGACCGGATGCGGGAAGCCGCTGCGGAGAGGGCTTCTTCCGATGTACCTATACCAATGTCGCAAACGGCTACACCGACGAGAGAAGCCTCGTCGCCTGCCGCAAGGAGCTGGAAGCCGAGGGTATCAGCGTATCCGACTACCTCGAAAAGTATACCTACGCTTACCCGATCTGGCGGTGCAAGCGTAAGGCGGGGGAACGTGAGGGAGCGCCGAGACTGAACGGTACCGCTGACCAGAAGAAGCATTGCAGGGACAAGCGGGGCTGCCTTTCGGATGCGGAGAGGGAAGCGGCAAATGAACGCTGCCCCTCAGAGAACTACCATGAGTGCGCGATAGAGCAGAGCTTTATGGAGATGCTCTACAAGCTGAAGCGTGACTATGACGCGAACGGCGAGGGCTCCTTCATCTGCATAGCCTTCAAAGAAGCCTACGACAAGACCTTCCACCGTGTCAAGGGCAGCAGCGTTTCTGTCCAGAGGATGGAGGCACTGGAGGGCCAAATCAAGGAGCTGGAGAAGAAATTGCAGGAGGCCATTGGCCGGCAGGTCACAGCAATGCGGGAGGCGGCGCTGGAGCAGAACGCAGAGCTGAATGAAGCGATTGCCAGAGGTGAGATTTCCATCGATGACATCGAGCTGGACATCCGCAACGGCCTAAAGGCAAATACCATCGGCACGAGCTTCTACAATGTGCAGGAGGAAGAAGGCTCCGAGGTGGAAATCTACCACCAGCTCTCCAACGATATCCGGCAGCGCATCGAGAGCCTGCGCAGGGAAAAAGCGACGCTGGAGAAGGAACAGGGTGTGCTGGGCATTATGAAAAAGAACTACGAGTTCTTCCTCGCCTGCCTGAAGGAGCTTCCCGAAACCAATCCGGCAGGGATGCCGCTGAAGGTCAATGGCTTGGACGTGCAGGGCAGCCTTTTTCGGAATGCGGACGGCACTGCCATTGAGGGTGCCAATTCCAGCTTCCGCAAAGGGCAATGGAGGATGACCCCGGAAAGGCTGGAACAGTCGCCCGACCTCCTGCATTTTGAAAAGGGCATCTACTGCGCTTTCATTGAGACCGGCCTTGCCAAAGGAGACGAAATTGAGTACAAGACCAACTTTGGCGTGACACTGACCAGCCACGGAAACCGCAGGACGATGACCAGCTTCCTGGGATTCAAGAAAGGGAACCATGACGGCACGATAACGCTGGTGGACGCGCCGTACCGCGTGTACGACAACAGCATCCAGTATCGCCGCTATATGAAGAAGCGGGCAAAGGACAGGCTGGAAGCTGAGACGGCGTGAGAGTGAAGTGATATATAGCCCCCATCGGGTATGATGAACACAGACAGCACTGTGAGAATTCAGCCCGGTGGGGGCTTTTTTGCTTGCGGAACTGAGATGATTCGCTTACCGGTCTGAAAAATACTCTTACCGGTCTGAGAAATTTTTCTGAACCATTGCTATGTGCAAGAAATTGTTATATGTTGTGGTTGACCGGGAAAACACATAGTTTGGAGCTAAACAAAACTTGGAGCTAAACAAAGCCCGGAGGTATACACAATTCAAAAAGGAGATTACAGAATATGAAAGACCTGAAATGGCTATCAGTAGAGGATTATGACAACTCTCCGCTGGAGCTGACGGTAATCAGCTGCATGAAGGGCTATCTCCGTAGGATGGAGCCAGAGGACGCGCTTCGGCGTCTGTCTGAGATCATCAAGCCAAAGGTGGTCAGTCTGAATGAATGTTGGACAGCGAATTGAGAGAGACGCAAACGGCAAATTATTTTTCCGCTTTTCAAATAATCGACCGCGCAGTCTGG